>JADKAQ010000003.1 GCA_016719105.1 Gemmatimonadota bacterium
TCAGCAGCCAAGGCGTCATATAATGCGGCCGCAGGCCTGCAGTCCGACGATGCCTTGGTCTGCTGCAACGCATGTTAGGCGACATAATTTCACATGCTCAATCCGGGTGAACCGCGGGAACTGTCGGCGGGTCTCCGCTCTGCACGCTTACCACCACGCGTGACGCCACTGGAGTCCGACGTCGAGGTGCCCCCGCGTGGTGCCCAATCGCCGCGCAAACATACCGTTCCGCACCTCGACGGCCCACGCCCCGCGTCGGATCCCCCCGCCGGTCGCGAGCACCCAGGTACCTCCGCGCGCGGGTACCGGCCCAGGCTGACCCGCCACCTGAAACCACTCGGGGCCCGCGAACAGGTAGGCCGGCCCGTGCGACACCAGCGCGTGCGTGGCGAGCGAGAGACCGTTCTCTGTGGACCCGGCGCGCGGCGGATACGAAGCGTCGTACCCATACGGCCCCCGCCTGCCGAGCCGGAGCGTCGTCAGTGCACGCACGGTGCCACAAGCGGTCACGCGGCGACGAACTGAGCCCCTCAGTACCCCGAGGGTCCCTGCAACGAGGGCTCGCGAAGCGTTCCGCTTGCGCAACGCACCTGTCAGTGTCGCCTAACGAAGATTCGACCGCCCGCAATACTCCCATCAGGTCGGTCAGTATCCGGTCCGTTCGACAGCACGCGTAGTCGCGTCGCACCGGTCAGCATAAGTCCTTCGGTACTGCCCAGCCGAACGTATACCTCGCTCACCTTACCACCGCTTCCCCGCGCTCGCCAGCCACACCGGCCACGCTGGGGCCCTTCGGGGGGGCCCTATGGGACGGCTCTGGGGACCGCACGGGCCCCGCCCGCAAAACCAACCACGCTACTCGCGCGCCCCCTCCGTCAGCTTCACCAATTCCAACGGACTGCGCACCGCCCCAGGCCCCCGCGCCAACACATGCGTGTAGATCATGGTCGTACTCACGTCCGAATGCCCCAGCAACTCCTGCACCGTGCGGATATCGTATCCCTGCTCGAGCAGGTGCGTCGCGAAGGAGTGCCGAAACGTGTGGCAACTGGCTCGCTTTGCGATGCCCGCCAGTGCAACCGCCACCTTCACGTCCCGCTGTACCGCCGTCTCGTGCAGATGGTGCCGCCGGTACTCCCCGGTCAGCCGATCCCGATAGTGGCTCGTCGCCGGAAAGACCCACTGCCACTCCCACGCGCGCGCCGCATTCGGGAGTTTGCGCCCGAGGGCATCTGGCAGGACCACACATCCCAGGCCGCGCGCCAGGTCACGATCATGCACGCGCTTCACGCGCTGCAGATGCGCCTGCAACGGGCCATGCAGGGCGGGCGGCAGGACGGTGGCGCGGTCCTTGTCCCCCTTGCCCCTCCGCACGATCAGCGTGCTTCGCTCGAAGTCGAGGTCCTTGACCCGCAGCCGCAGCGCCTCCAGCAACCGGAGCCCGGACCCGTACAGCAACATCGCCACAAGCTGCTTGGCCCCACGCAATCGCTCGAGTACGGCCGCGACTTCGGTGCCGGAGAGCACCACGGGGAGGCGCGGTGGGCGATGCACGGGAGACACCTCCACCCACGACAACGGTACGCCGAGCCCGTGGTCGAAGGCGAATCGCAGCGCCGCCAACGCCTGCTGCTGCGTCCCGCCACTCACTCGACGCCGCTCAACCAGGTACGAGAGAAACTGTCGTACGGCCTCTGCGCCACCAGCCGCGGGTGCACGCGCCTTCCGGAACGCGAGAAAGCGCCGTAGCCAGCCCAGATACGCCTCCTCGGTACGCGCACTGTAGTGCCGCAACCGCAGCGCGCTTCGTGTGGCCGCCAACCATTCCGACGGGGTCTTCGCACGCCCCGGCTGCACGCACTCCCTCGCCGCCGCATGCATCGCCGTACCCGACGGCGGCGCGAGGGAGGCGGCACCCTCTTGGCGGCGCTCAGGTGGGTCGGGCGATTCGACCCGTTGTTGCCACCGCTTTGCTGGAGTCATGGCACGAACGCTGGCCACTGGCCCAAGCGACGGCCTCACCATTTCCGTGCATCGCGGACCATTCTCGCGCACGCGATGTGGCGCGCCTCGTCGGATTCATGGGAACACTGGTCGACGGAAGGCGCTCGCCCCCGTGTCGAATCCGGATCGTTGGTCACTGGGCGACCGGCCGAACACGTTCTGTTCGAGACGAGGCGATGGCGCCTCCCCGGAATTCTCGATGCGCGGAGGAGAAGGGGACGATCTGCGACCGGCCGCCCCCCTCTCTCGTCTTCCCGTCTTCCCGTCTTCCCGTCTTCCCGTCTTCCCGTCTTCCTGAACCTAGTGTCGAAACATCCGCTGCCCCGTGAAGACCATCGCGATCCCCTTCTCGTCGGCCGCCGCAATCACCTCGGCGTCACGCACCGAACCCCCAGGCTGCACGATCGCCGTCACCCCGGCCTCGGCCACCTGGTCGATCGAGTCGCGGAAGGGGAAGAAGGCGTCGGAGCCCAGGGCGCACCCCTCGGTGGCGTGGCCGATGGTGCGCGCCTTGTGGACCGCCATGAACGAGGCATCGACGCGCGACATCTGGCCGGCGCCGATCCCGATCGTGGCGCCGTCACGGGCGAGGACGATCGCGTTCGACTTGACCGAACTCACCGAACGCCAGGCGAACAGGAGGTCGGTCTGTTCCTTCTCGGTCGGCGCGCGCTTGGTGACGACCTTCCATTCGCCGGCGCCTAACGACGTGGGCGGGCGGTCCTGCAGCAGGAAGCCGCCGCGCACCCGCTTGAAGTCGAGCGCCCCGGGGCGCCACGTGGCCGTCCCTTCGAGCACGCGCAGGTTCTTCTTGCGCCCGAGGATCTCCACCGCCTCCTCGCTGAACGACGGGGCCACGATGCACTCCACGAAGAGCGAGGCGATGGCTTCGGCCGTTTCACCGTCCACCGGCACGGTGAACGAGATCACGCTCCCGAATGCTGAGACCGGGTCGCAGGCGAGCGCCTTCTTGTAGGCGTCGAGGGCGCTCGTTCCGGTGGCCAGCCCGCACGGCGTGGTGTGCTTGATGATCGCGCACGCCGGCTCGCCGGCGAACGGGTCGGTCGCCAGCAGCGCCCCCTCGAGATCGAGGAAGTTGTTGAACGAGAGTTCCTTTCCCCCCTTCTGCACGAGCCCGGAGAGTCCTTCACCAGCGCGCTCGAGATAGAAGGCCGCTTCCTGCCCGGGATTCTCGCCGTAGCGCAGCGACTGTCCGCGCGTGAGGGCGACGGGAATGGTGTCGGGAAAGCGGTCGCCGCGTTGCTGGGCGAACCAGGTGGTGATGGCCGCGTCGTATGCGGCGGTGTGCGCGTAGACCTTCTCCGCCAGCCGGCGGCGCAGCGTCGGGTCATCGTCGCCAGACGCAATCGCGGTGAGCACCGGTGCATAATCGGCAGGGTCGACCACGACCCAGACGGCGGCGAAGTTCTTGGCGGCCGAACGCAGCATCGACGGTCCGCCGATGTCGATGTTCTCGATGACCTCCTCGGGATGCACGCCGGGCTTTGCCGCCGTCTCGCGGAAGGGATAGAGGTTCACGCAGACGAGGTCGATCGGGCTGATCTTATGCTCGGCGATCGCCGCCATGTGCTCGGGGAGGTCGCGCCGGGCCAGGAGCCCGCCGTGCACCGCCGGGTGCAACGTCTTGACGCGCCCGTCGAGCATCTCGGGGAACTGGGTCACATCCGACACGTCGCGGACGGTGAGCCCGGCATCGCGCAGGGCGCGGGAGGTGCCGCCGGTGGAGACCAGGTCCCACCCCGCGGCCACGAGGGCGCGGGCAAAGTCGACCAGGCCGGACTTGTCGGAGACGGAGAGCAGGGCGGTAGGCATGGGAGAAACGACGGGAGAGTCGTGGATGAAATCAGCGTGATATGGTGCGGGCTAGCCGAGGAGGGCGTTGATCCCTTCGGCGGCCGCGCCGGGATCGGCGCGCAGGGCGAAGTGGGTGGGGGCGAGGTGGCCGGGGGCCCCGTGGACGCGCCCATCGTCACCTAACGAGATGACGCCCGCCGCCAGCTGCTGCACCACCCGCGGGTAGAGGGCATGCTCCACCGCCAGCACGCGCCGAGCGAGCGTGACGGCGTCGTCGAACGGAAAGACCGGCACCGGCCATTGCGCGATGATCGGCCCGCGGTCGTAGACCTCGTCCACGAAGTGCACCGTCGCCCCGCTGAGGCGCGCGCCGTGGGCGATGACTGCCTCGTGCACATGGTGCCCGTACATGCCGCTCCCCCCAAAGGCGGGGAGCAGGGCGGGGTGCACATTCACGATGCGCCCGCGAAAGCTGCGCGTGACCTCGGCCGGGACCATGCGCAGGTAGCCCGCCAGGACGACGAGGTCGATGGCGTGATGCGCGAGCAGGGCGAGCATGCCGCTGGTGCGCTGCTCGCGGTCCATCGCCACGGCCGCGATACCGTGCCCCGCCGCCCGCTCGAGCGCCCCGGCCGACGGGCGGTCTGCCGCGACGAGGACGATCTCGCCCGGGCAGTCGACACCCAGCGACGTGAGGTGCGCCTGGATGGACTGGAAGTTCGACCCGCCCCCCGAGGCGAGTACCGCGATCTGCTTGCGCATGGCGCCGCATTGTACCCAGTCGGCGCCCGCGGAGTAAGGTGGCGTGTCAGCCGTCGATCGCGGCAATCCAGCGATTGATCGCCTCGGCCAGCGAATGTGCCACACCCGCATGCGTCCGCGCCCAGTGCACCTCGTTGGGTGGGGTCGCGGGCGAGGGGACGAGGATGCCGATGCCGCCCAGCTCCAGCGCCGGCTCGACGTCGCGCCGCCGATCCCCGACGAAGAGCGAGCGCTGCAGGTCGATGGCATGCTCGCGCGCGGCCTGCAGGTACATTCCCGTCCCCGGCTTGCGACAATCGCAGGCGCCGGAGACGCTGGGATGGTGCGGGCAGTGATAGGTGGCGTCGATGCGCGCCCCCGCCTCGGCCAGGAGCTGCGCCAGGCGCCGACGCGTGGCGTCGTACTGCGCCTCGGTCACCAACCCCTGCGCGATCCCGCTCTGGTTGGTGATGACGATGGCCAGCAGGTCGCGCTCGTTGAGCGCGATGATCGACGGGGCGACGTCCGGGAGGACATGCACGCGCGCCGGATCGGCGAGGTAGTGCGCGTCCTCGATGAGCGTGCCGTCGCGATCGAGGAAGGCGGCTGGACGCTTCGTCTTCATGCGAGGGACGGCGCCAGGGTCCTGAGCAGTGCCCCCCCGAAAGTCGTCGTCCCGCATCGCCGGGATCGACCGCAGGTCCAGCAGCAAGCGCTCGTGCTCGATGCGCCCCACGATCGCCGCCTCCCCGTGACGCAACCGCTCGTCGAGCCGGCTGGCGCTCCCCGCCAGCGCCACCGCGGTCGACGGGATGCGCGCCGACGGAAAGGCGCCGCCGCCGACCGTGGCCTCGCTCGCCACGACGTCATGCGCGATCCCCGCGGTCGCGAGCGCCGCGCCTAACGACTCGGCCCGTTCGCGCACCGCGGAGGGCGGGGCGGTGAGCATGGCGAGCGCCGGCACCTCGCGCAACGCGCGCGCAGGGTCGCGGTACAGCGCCAGGGTCGCTTCGAGCGCGGCGAGCGTGAGCTTGTCCACGCGCAGCGCGCGGCACAGCGGGTTGCGCCGACAGGCGGCGACGGCGGCGGCCGTCCCGACGATGATCCCGGCCTGCGGCCCGCCGAGCAGCTTGTCACCGCTCATGAGGGTCAGCGTCGCCCCGTCGCGCACCGCGTCCCGCGCCAGCGGCTCCCCGCGCAATCCGAATTCGCCCAGGTCGACGAGGAGCCCGCTGCCGAAGTCGTAGAGCAGCGGGATCGCCTGCTCGGCGGCGATCGGGGCGAGGTCGCGCAGCGTCGCCTCGGCGACGAAGCCGGTGATCTCGAAGTTGGAGCGGTGCACCTTGACGAGCGCTCCGCTCTGCGCGCCTAACGCCGCACGATAGTCGTCGGCGTGTGTCCGGTTGGTCGTCCCCACCTCGCGCAGGACCGCCCCGCTGCGGGCCATGATCTCGGGGACGCGGAAGCTCCCGCCGATCTCGACCAGCTCGCCGCGGGAGATCACCGCCTCGCGGTCGCGACTGAAGGTGTTGAGGGCGAGGACGAGCGCGGCCGCGCAGTTGTTCACCACGATCGCGTCTTCCGCCCCGGTGAGCTCGCGCAGGAGGGCAACGCAGTGTCCGTAGCGCGATCCCCGTGCCCCCGCCTCGATGTCGTACTCGAGGTTGCACGCACCGCTCGCGGTGCGGACGATCGCGTCGAGGGCGGCGGGAGCGAGTGGGGCGCGCCCGAGGTTGGTATGCAGGACGACCCCCGTCGCGTTGAAGACAGGGCGCAGCGACGGCCGTTCGAGGGCCGCCAGCGCGGCGGCCACGCGCGCATCCCACTCGGCGTCGTCGCGCGGGAGCGCGGCATGCCCGTCGCGCACGGCGGCGACCACGCGACGTGCCGCTTCGGTCACCAGGGGGCGCGGCGACGACGCACTCAGCGCCTTGACCCCGTCGCGCGCGAGCAGGGTCCCGATGGCCGGTAGCGTGCGGCGCGTGTCGGGCATGCGCCTAACGCGAGGGCGCTCGGGCCACGGCCAGCCACCGCACCCGGTCGTCGGCGATCGGCGTCACGGGCTGCGGCCTGGCGGTTGGCGCTTCGGGGTGCGTCGCGGTCGATGCGCCGACGGAGGCATCGCGCCCGGTGGCGCTCGTGTCTCGGCGGGTCGTGTCGCGTCGCGCGCTGCTATCGCGCGCGGCGCTGGTGTCGCGTCGCGCGCTGCTGTCACGCGCCGCGCTGGTGTCGCGCCGGGCGCGCGAGGAGTCCTTCGCGGTCGAGTCGGCCGCCTTTCGGGGCTTGGGGGTGTTGAAGACGCGCTCGCTCGTTCGCGTGCGCTTGAGCAGCGTGCGCATGTCGATCGCCCGCAGTCGGTAGCTGGTCGACGGCTGCAGCGGCGTCGCCAGGCGCAAGATGATCTCGTTGACCGGGGCCGGAATGCTCGGCTTGGGTGGCGGCTCCTTCCTGGCCGTGTCGCGCCCCGTGAGGCGCGCGACGACCGAGTCCACCGAACGCCGAGTCGGCGGGGGGAGGGCGCGGCGCGTCGTCGGGGGCGGGGCGGGGCGCGGCGCGCGGGCCGTATCGCCCTTGGCGCTGTCGGCCTTTGCACTGTCGGCCTTGGCCGCCTTCTGGACCGAGTCCTGGATCGCCTTGGTGCGCAGCGAGTCCTCACGGCGCGCATCGTCGGCGCGGCGCGACAGGGCGCGCGCGATGCGCACCAGGGTCGAGTCCTTGGCCCGGAGCGTGAAGTGCGTCGTGTCGATCACGAACGTCGTGTCGAGGGCGCGATCCATCTGGACGCGCAGCGTGAGCGAATCGACGATGGTGACCGTCTGGATGCCGGCGCCGATGGTGTCGTGCACGTACGTCAGGATCTCGCGCCGCAGCGAGTCGGCGAGCGTGACCGTCATCGTGTCGTACAGTTCGCGCGGATCGAGGTAACGGTTCTTGTTCTGGTCCACCGAGGCGCGAAGGACGTAGCGGCCCGCGGGGACGTTGCCGAGGTCGAAGCGCCCCATCGAGTCGGCCTGTGCGATGTAGCGCGTGGAATCGCGGTCGGTGGGGAGGGGGAAGGCCTCGATGAACGCTTGTGGCGCGACCTTTTCCGCCATCCAGTCGAAGACGATCCCGCGCAGGTTCCCCCGTGCGATCGTGGCCCCTGTGGAGAAGACGATCACCGACCCGGTCGAGTCGACGTTTCCTTCCAGGTCCGCGAGCCCGCTGAGCATGCGCACGCGATACGTGGTGTTGGGGCGGAAGCCACCCTTGGGGCTCACGGAAATCGTCGTCCGTCGCCACGACACGTTAGGCGCCCCGTGGCTCGGCGAGATGAGGAAGAGCGCCCCGAGGTCGGCCGCGCCGACCGGACGCTCGCTCACCACCTTGTCGAAGCTGTACGTCACCCCTCCGGCGCGCACGTTCACCGCATTGGTGTCGGGGCGTGCACGCAGGACCTTGGGGGGATCGTACGTCTCCGGCCCTCCCGGGGGGATGCTGGCCGACGCGCAGCTCCACGCGGCGGCCACCACGGCGAGGCGGGCTAGTGGCCGCACAGCGCGGCTACCTTGGCGGCGAGCTGCTCGCGCCGCGCCGTCCATTCCTGTTCCTTGCGACGCTCCGTCTCCACCACGTCGGGCTTGGCGCGGGCGATGAAGTTCTCGTTCTGCAGCCGGCCGCGCAGTCCCGTGAGCTGCTTCTCCAGTCCTTCCAGCTCTCCCTTGAGTCGCGCGCATTCCTTGTCGAGGTCGATGGCTCCCGCCAGTGGGAGCACGATCTCTGTACCATCCGAGAGCACCTGATGTGCCGCCGCCCCGCTCGGCGCGGCGTCGGCGCGGGTCAGGGCGCACCGCGTGAGGCGCTCGATCAACGCCCCTTCACCGGCGTAGATCGCCTGTGAGGCCGGGGCCGGGATGACGATCCCCGACAGCTGCTTGCCGGGGGTGATCCCGTACTCGCCACGCAGCTGCCGGATGGCCGACACCGCCTCGATGACACGGGCGAACTCGTCGGGACGCCCGGGGTAGTTTCGCCGAGTCGGCCAGCTGGCCGTCGCGACGAAGGTCCCGTCGACGTGCACGGGGAGCTTCTGCCACAGCGCCTCGGTCACGAACGGGACGATCGGGTGCAGCAGTCGCAGCGCCTGGTCGAAGGCATACACCAGCACCGCGCGCGCCACGTTGCGATCGTCGCCCGGCGTGGAGAGGCGCCCCTTCACCGACTCGAGGTACCAGTCGGCGAGTTCGTTCCAGACGAAGTTGCGCGCCGCCTCGGTGTACTCGTTGAGGCGGAGCCCGGCGTAGCGCTCCTCGTCGCGCCACCGGGTCCCGTTAGGCCGCGTGGGACCAAGCGCGGTGTTGCAGGCCTCGATCGCCGCGTTCAGGCGCCCAAGGATCCAGGCGTCGGCCCGTGTGAAGTCGTTCACCGGGATGTTGTCTAGCGCCAGCACGTGGTCGTCGCCGACGTTGGTGAGCAGGAAGCGCCCGATGTTCCACAGCTTGGTGACGAAGTTGCGCCCCGGGGCAAACGAGCGCTCCAGGTCCTTCGGGTCGAGGATCGTGTCGGCCCCGAGTCCCATGCCGGCGACCACGGTGTAGCGCAGCGCGTCGGCGCCGTAGAGTCCGACCACGTCGAGGGGATCGATCCCGTTCCCCAGCGACTTGGACATCTTCACGTGGTTGGTGTCGCGCACCGTCCCGTGCAGGTAGACCGTGTGGAACGGCGCCTCGCCCATGAAGGCAAAACCGGTCATGATCATGCGCGCCACCCAGAAGAAGAGGATCTCCGGGGCGGTGACCAGCAGGTCGGTCGGGTAGAACGCCTTGAGGTCGGCGGTGTCGTCGGGCCAGCCTAACGTGGAGAACGGCCACAGCCCGGACGAGAACCAGGTGTCGAGCACGTCCTCGTCCTGCCGCACCGCCCCCGAACAGGCGGGGCAGTGCTGCACGTCCTCGCGCGAGGCCGTCACCTTGCCGCAGGCGTCGCAATACCAGACCGGGACGCGATGCCCCCACCAGAGCTGGCGCGAGATGTTCCAGTCGCGGATCCCTTCGAGCCAGTTGATGTAGACCGCCTCCCATCGCTCGGGGAGGATGCGGATCTCCTTCTCGCGCACCGCCCGCAGCGCCGGCTCGGCGAGCGGCTTCATCTTCACGAACCACTGCTCCGACAGGCGCGGCTCCACCACGGTGTCGCAGCGATAGCAGCGGCGGATGGAGTGCGCGTGCGGCTCGATCTTCTCGAGGCGCCCCAGCGCCTGCAGCCGCTTCACGATCTCCTCGCGCGCGGCAAACCGGTCCATCCCGGTCAGGTCCTCGGGGACGCGACCGCCCGCATCCATCACCTCACGCAACTCACCCGTGGGGGTGAGGATCACCGGCATCGCCAGGTTGTGGCGCTGCCCGACGTCGAAGTCGTTGGCGTCGTGCGCCGGCGTGATCTTCACCGCCCCCGAGCCGAAGGCCGGATCGGTGTAGTCGTCGGCAATGATCGGGATCTCCATGTTCGCGATCGGGAGCATCACCGTGCGCCCGATGAGATCCTGATAGCGTTCATCGTTCGGGTTCACCGCCACCGCCACGTCGCCCAGCATCGTCTCGGGGCGCGTGGTGGCCACGACGATGTAGCGTCGCTCCTCGCTCGCATTCACCTGCGTGATGGGATAGCTGATGTGGTACAGCTTCCCGTTCGCGTCATGATGCTCCGCCTCTTCATCCGACAGCGACGTGAGGCATCGGGGGCACCAATGAATCACGCGGTGGCCGCGGTAGATGAGCCCGCGCTCGAACAGGCGCACGAACGCCTCGCGCACGGCGCGCGACAGCGCCGGGGAGAGCGTGTACGCGGTGCGTGTCCAGTCGGCCGACGCCCCGATGGCGCGCAGCTGCGAGAGGATCGTCCCCCCCGTCTCGTTCACGTGCTGCGCCGTGCGCGCCACGAAGGCCTCACGCCCCAGGTCGAAGCGCGTCTTCCCCTCCTTGGCCAGCGCCTTCTCCACCACGTTTTGCGTGGCGATGCCGGCGTGGTCGGTCCCGGGGACCCAGAGCGCCTCGTCGCCGCTCATGCGGCGCCAGCGGATCACGACGTCCTGCACCGTGTTGTTGAGCCCGTGCCCCATGTGGAGCACCGCGGTCACGTTAGGCGGCGGGATGACGATGGTATACGGATCACGATCGCCCGCGGCGCGGCGGGAACGATCGGCATGGGCGGTAAAGACTCCCGCCTCCTGCCAGCGCGCGTACAGGTCGCGCTCGGTGGCGGCGTGGTCGTATTGCGGGGGAAGTTCGGAGGTCGACATGGCGCGAAATCTAACGTGGAAGCAGCAAGGGCCGCCCACCCGGGGCGGCCCTTCGCGAACGGCGTGCGCGGGAACCCCTAGGGCGCGTCTGACCCCGTGCGGGCGCCGGCGCGTACCGCCCCGCGTCCCGCGTCACGGACCGCGACATCGACGACCACCCGCTCCACTCCCTCCACTCGGCTGGCGACCCGGCGCGCGATGCGAAGTTCGCGCTCCGTGCGCACCCGGCCGGTCAGCTCGAGCACACCGTCGTCGTCGACGGCGATCTCCAGCGCCCGCTGTCGCAGCACCGCGTGGCGCCTAAAGGCGGCGAGCACCGCCTCCTCGATCGCCTCCGGCGACTCCGGGTCGACGATGTCGTCCTCCGCGTCCTCGTCCTCGTCGTCCTCGTCCGGAAACGCGTCGTCACCGACGTGCGCCCGCGCGGGCGGGGCCGACTCCTCGTCGTCGTCATCCAGACCCGCAGCCGCGCGCTCGATGTCGTCCACCTCGTACTCATCCAGGTCGCGCGTCCGCTGCCGCCGGCGCTTCTTGGCCGCTACCGGTCGGCGCTCGGCGGGCACGGTGCCGAGCAGGGCACCGATGATTTGCTCGATCCCCACCGCATCGATGACCGCACCCAGCGCCCCCGAGGGGAGCGCCCCGCGCACGAGCTTGAGCAATGGCGCGCGCTGCTTGCCCAGCAGGCGACGCATGCCGCGCCACCCGCCCATGCGCTGCGCCACGACCGCCCCCGCCAGCAGGCCCGCGACCACACCCGCCGCGACCAGCAGCGTGTGTCCCGAATCCGATTCGTCCTCGATGTATCGCGCCATGCGCACCGGAGAGAGCGTGGGGAGCGAGCGCGGTCGCCCCGTAGCATCAACTTGCTGTCGTACGATAACTTGCGCGTCGTGAATATGCGATCCGCGCCCCCGGACCCCCCACCCGCCAACGCCACGAAACTCATCCCGTGGCTCGTGTTGGCGCTCGCCATCGCGGCGGGGGTGATGCTGGCCTTCCGCTACGGCTCGCGTGTCACGCCGCTCATCGACGGTATCCGTTAGGCTCCTCCCGTTGGGCAGGCGCGGGCGCTCCCGCGCCCCCACCGCTTCGCACCGGCTCGACTCCACCATCGTCCCGTCCCACCCGACATGTCTGCTCCGCTGACCCTCACGCTCCCCAACGGCGATACTCGCCAGGTCGATGCCGGCACGCTGCCGCGCGACGTGGTCGCCTCGATCGGCCCGCGACTGCTCAACGCAGCGATCGCGGTCACCGTGGACGGTGAGGTGCAGGACCTCATGACGCCGCTCCGCCGGGGCGGGGCGTTCAAGGTGCTGACGGACAAGGACGCCGAGTCGCTGGCCGTGCTCCGCCACTCGGGGGCGCACATCCTGGCCACCGCGGTGCGCCGCCTGCGCCCCGACGCCAAGATCGGCTTCGGCCCCGCCATCGATGACGGCTTCTACTACGACTTCGAGGTCGAGAAGCCCTTCACCCCCGAGGACCTCGAGTCGTTCGAGGCGGAGATGAAGAAGGTCATCGCCGAGAAGTACCCGTTCCAGCGCGAGGAGGTCGACCGCGACGAGGCCAACGTGCGCTTCGCCGACGACCCGCTCAAGCTCGAGCGCATCGCCGACCTCCCCGAGGGGGAGATCATCTCGACGTACACTGACGGTCCGTTCATCGACCTGTGCCGCGGCCCGCACGTCCCCGACACGTCGTACCTCAAGCACTTCAAGCTCCTGCACACCGCCGGGGCGTACTGGCGCGGTGACGAGCGCCGCCAGATGCTGCAGCGCATCTACGCCACGGCCTTCTGGAAGAAGGAAGACCTCGAGCAGCACCTCTTCCGCATCGAGGAGGCCAAGCGCCGCGACCATCGCGTGGTGGGCAAGGCGCTCGACCTCTTCATGTTCCACCCGTACGCGCCCGGCGCCGCCTTCTGGACCGAGCGCGGGACGACGATCGTCAACACGATCAACGACTTCCTCCGCGAGCTGCAACGCGACGACTACAAGGAAGTGCGCACGCCGCTGCTCTTCAACAAGGCGCTATGGGAGCAGTCGGGCCACTGGGGGAAGTATCGCGAGAACATGTTCCTCGTGCTCAACTCCGAGACGGAGGAGCACGACATGTCGCTCAAGCCGATGAACTGCCCCTCGCATTACCTCCTGTTCAACGCCAAGAAGCACTCGTACCGCGAACTCCCGCTGCGCTACAACACGTACGACGTGCTGCACCGCAACGAGATCACCGGCGCCCTCTCCGGGCTCACCCGCGTGCGCCAGTTCCAGCAGGACGACTGCCACATCTTCCTGATGGAGTCGCAGATTGCCGAGGAAGTCCATCGCCTCATGCAGTTCATCCTCGGCTACTATCGCACCTTCGGGCTCACGGCGACGGTGAAGTTCGCCACGCGCCCGCCGACGCGCGTGGGAACCGACGAGATGTGGGACCGCGCCGAGGCGGCGCTCAAGGCCGCGCTCGAGGCGACGGGGATGCCGTACGAACTCAAGCCGGGCGACGGCGCCTTCTACGGCCCCAAGATCGACTTCGACGTCACCGACTCGTTAGGGCGGGCCTGGCAGCTCGGCACCATCCAGCTCGACTACGCCGCCCCGGAACGGTTCGACATGAGCTACACCGGCGAGGACAACACCACGCATCGCCCGGTGGTCATCCATCGTGCCGTGTCGGGGTCGTTCGAACGCTTCATGGCGATCCTCATCGAGCACTTCGCCGGCGCCTTCCCGGTCTGGCTCGCCCCGGAACAGGTGCGCATCCTCCCCATCACCGACGACCTCGCCCCGCAAGCCGAGTTGGTGACGAAGCAGCTGCGCGCCGCCGGGATCCGCGCCACCATGGATGCGCATAACGACACGCTCAACTACCGCATCCGCGAGGCCGAGTTGCAGAAGGTCCCGTACATGGCGGTGCTGGGCAAGCGCGAGGCGGAGCAGGGGACGCTGGCCGTGCGCATGCGCGGGCAGGGGAAGAAGCAGGACATCGTCCCGGTCGACGAGTTCGTGGCCCGCGTGCAGGAGCAGATCCGCACGCGCGCGCTCGACCTCGTCTAGCCGATGGTCGGTACGCGCGGTTCCCTGCTGCGTGTACTTGGCGTCGGCTTCGGCATCGCGGTGGCGGTCGGCGGTGGGGTCGGGGTCGGCATCCTCCGTACCCCTGGCGCTATCGCCGAGGCGCTCCCGCATCCGGGGCTCATCCTCCTCGTCTGGGTGTTAGGCGGGGCCTACGCGCTGTTGCAGGCCAACAACCTGTCGGAACTGGCGGCGGCCCACCCGCGATCGGGGGGGCCGTACGTCTTTGCGCGGCGCGCCTTCGGTCCCTACGGGGGATTCGTCGTCGGCTGGGCCGACTGGCTCTCGCTCGTGGTAGCCACCGCGTACCTCCCGCTGGCGCTGGGCGAATTCGTCGCCCGCCTCGTGCCCGCGTGGCTGGGGTTGGAGCCGCTCATTGCCTTTCTCGCCCTGGCGACGTTGCTCGGCGTGCAGATGCGCGGGGTGAAGGCGGGGAGTCGCGTGCAGGAAGTCGTCGCCCTGCTCAAGGCGCTCGCCCTCCTCGCCTTCGTGGCCCTCTGCTTCGTGGCGGCTCCGGCCGCGCGCGAGGTGGCGGCACCGGCGGCTGCGCTTGTCCCGCAACGACCGGTCACGGTGCTCGCCTTCGCCGGCGCGTTGCAGCTGGTGATCGGCGCCTACGGCGGCTGGTACGCCGCCGCCTTCTTCGGCGAGGAGCAGAAGGACCCGGGACGCGCCGTCCCGCGGGCGCTCCTCAGCTCCGTGCTCGTCATGCTCGTCCTCTACGTGTCGGTCAACCTCGCCTACCTGCGCATCCTCCCGATGGGAGAGTTCATGGCGAGCAAGCTCCCGGCCGCCAGTGCGATGCAGCGGGTCTTTGGCGGTGCCAGCGACCAGGTGGTAACTGGGCTGTCGGTCCTCCTCATGATCGGGATCGTCAACGCGCTGGTGATGATCGCCCCGCGTGCCCTCTACGCCCTGGCGTGCGACGGGCTCTTCGTGCGCCAGGCGGTGTCGGTGAACACGGGGGGGACCCCCGTGGGGGCCACGATCGTGACCGTCGCGGTCGCCGTCACTCTCGCCGCGACGGGGACCTTCGAGCGGCTGTTCGCCCTCACCGCCTTCCTCATGATCGTGGTCGACGCGTCCAACAACGTCGGGCTCCTCCTGCTGCGCGTGCGCGAGCCGGAGATGGCGCGACCGTATCGGGCCATCGGCGCCCCCGCCACCACGATCGTGTCGCTCTGCGTCGCGCTCGCCCTCCTCGCCGGCTTCACGGCGAGCGACCCGCGCACCGCCGCCATCGGCGTCGCCTTCATCGCCTGCAGCTATCCGCTCTTCCGCTTCGCCTCGCGCGGCGCCGCCGCACGGACGACCCCCTCGACTGCCTAACGCACCGCCCACGGGGAGCCCGCCATGCCCGTCGTCAACCTCGCCGACAAGTTCTCCCGCTTCGCCGACTACTGGCACCCGCGCATCGTGGGGGAGCTCAACGGCCAGCACGTGAAGGTCGCCAAGCTGCTCGGCGAGTTCGACTGGCACTTCCATGCGGACGAGGACGAGCTCTTCCTCGTGATCCAGGGGACGCTCACCATGCAGCTGCGCGACGGCGACGTGACCATCGGCGAGGGGGAGTTCTTCATCGTCCCCCGCGGCGTCGAGCACCGCCCGGTCGCCGAGGAAGAGGTGCACGTCGTGCTCTTCGAGCCGGCATCGACCTTCCACACCGGGAACGTGGTGACGGAGAAGACGCGCGAGTCGCTGGAGTGGATCTGACGGACTGAGGGGGCGCCCCACTGGCCCGTCGTCGCGACGCACCCCGGCGAGCACCCGGGCGACGCCGTCCGGCGACCATCGAGGCGACGCATTGGGGCGAGGCGCCGGACACACCTTTTGGCGCATGCGGCTGTCGGAGTACGTTGACCGCACTCTGACCTCCCGACGATGCCCTCCAATCGCTGGACGAGTCGAACCGTTCGTGCCGCCACACGGCGTCATGTGCACCTGGGGGTGCTCGTCCCCCTCGCGGCCGGGCTGCTCGGCTGCCTCGCCGCTCCGCTCAAGCTCTCGCGTGACGACTCCGGCACCGTCCTCGCGCGCCAGTCCCTCACGGCCCCCGATCCGTCGCAGCGCGGGACGTACGCGATTCGCACCCTCTACTATGGCAGCGGCACCGACAAGCGCCGCGCCGAGTATCGCGACTCGGTCACGCTCAAGACGGCCAGCGTCGACGGGAGCAAGCTCGCCGGTCCGCCAAACCCGTCGCAGGGAAAGGTCCGCAAGGACTACTGGGGCTTCGACTTCACCAAGCTCCCCGTGAACGGGCGCGTCTGGTATCCCGACGGCGCCGGTCCGTTCCCCCTCGTGCTCATCGTGCACGGCAATCACAACATGAAGGAGTTCTCCGACCCGGGCTATCGCTACCTCGGTGAGCTGCTCGCCTCCCGCGGCTTCATCCTCGCCTCGGTGGACGAGAACTTCCTGAACGGCTTCATGAGCAACGAGAACGACGCCCGCGGATGGATGCTGCTGAAGCACCTGCAGGCGTGGCGGCAGTTCAACGACTCCGCCGGATCGCCCTTGCACGGACGGGTCGACATGACGCGTATCGCGCTGATGGGGCACTCGCGGGGCGGTGAAGCGGTCGCGGTCGCCGGGGCGTTCAATCGCCTGTCGCACTATCCCGACGATGCCACTGTCCGCTTCGACTTCAACTTCGACATCCGCTCGCTCGTGGCGATTGCACCGGTCGACGGACAGTATCGCCCCGCCGAAAAGCCGACACCGCTGACCAACTACAACTACCTGCTCATCCACGGCTCGCATGACGGCGACGTCTCCACCTTCGATGGGCTCGCGCAGTACGAACGCGTGCGCTATCCCGATCGCGGGCCGTGGTTCAAGTCGGCGATGTACGTCTATCGCGCCAACCACGGACAATGGAACACCGCCTGGGGGAGCCTCGACGGTGGCCCGCGCAGCGCCCGCTATCTCGATGTGCGCGGCCTCGTCTCGCAGGCCGATCAGCGCCGCTTCGCCGAGGTGACGATCACCGCCTTTCTCGAGGCCACGCTGCGCGATCGACGCGATTACCTCCCGCTCTTCCGCGATCATCGGGTCGCTGGCGCCTGGCTCCCGAAGACGATGTACATCACGCGCTTCCAGGACGCCTCGTTCCGCGCCGCGGCGACGTTCGAGGAAGACGTGGACGTTTCGCGCGGCACGGTGGCCGGCATCACGCTCGAGGGCGATTCGCTGGGCACCTGGAAGGAGGCGACGCTCCCGTTTCGCTACCGCGGGAGCAACCAGGGGCACAACGCCGTGCTGCTGGGATGGAACAACCGGATCGCCGGTGACGACACGACACGACGCGGGCGACCGGCGTCTTACACATTGTCGTTAGGCGATTCGGTGCGCGCGGCCTGGGGGATCGATGACGCGACGACGCTCGTCTTCTCCCTCGCACCGACGAAGGCGACGCCGGGGCCGCGCGCCCCCGCCCGGGATTCGGCGGCGTCGGGTGATTCCGCCGGAAAGAAGCGGGCGGCGCCCAAGTCCAGGTCCAAGCCTCCTGCGACGCGGGCGGTGGACGATACCGTGCCGATGGACCTCACCATCGAGGCGATCGACGCCGAGGGGCACACCGCGCGCGTCCCGCTCTCCGCCTACGGTGTGCCGAGGCGACCGCTGGAGATCGGGGTGTATCGGCGCGCCGGGCGCGACCGGCGGCGCTTCGCCAATCCCTACGAGATCGTCTTGCAGACGTACACCATCCCGCTGGCCGACTTTGCGCGGGCCACGCCGGGCTTCGACCCGCGCCGACTCTCCAGCGTGCGGTGGCGCTTCGACCGCACCGTGGCCGGCACCGTCTGGCTCGACCACATCGGATTCGCACGGCTCTCCCCCGACTTCAACGCTCCGTCTGTTGGAGGTGCGCGATGAGCCGTGCACTCGCGCTGTTTGCCTCGATCGGCCTGCTCGTCGTGCCCGTTGCGGCGCGGGCGCAGCGGGAACGTCACGCGCCGATCCTGTTGCAGCTCCCGGTGACCGCACGCACGATGGCGATGGGGGGGCTGACGGCGGGTTCGCGTGACGTGGAGGCGGTCTTCGGCAATCCGGCGTTGGTCGGGGGGAGCAGCGCCTTCTCGCTCTCGCTCGGGCGCTACGCCAGTGGTGCCAGCACCGGGCATGCGGCGACCACGATGTCGATCGGGTCCATCGGGCTCGGATTTGGCGTCGCCCTGCTCGATGCGCCGCAGGTGGTCGCGCAATCGCCCATGCGCAGCGACGTCCTCACCGACGAGGGACGCGTCGCGGCCGCCGGCCTCGCGGCGAGCGTCGCCGCCTCGCTCAACTGGAAAGGACTGCGATGGGGGGCCTCGGCGCGCTACCTGGACGCGCGCACGGGGATGACGCACTCCGCGAGCCCTGCCTTCGACGTTGGGGTGGCCAAGGACCTCATGAACGGCTTCCTCTCCGCTGGCGTCGTGCTCCAGCACCTGGGGCGCGCCCTCCCCGGCACCGGCGAGGGACGGGCCCTGCCCACACGCATCGCGTTAGGCGCTTCGGGGGGCGGGTACGGCGTCAGCAAGTGGTTCGACGTCGGCGCCTCCGCCAACGTTGCGGTGCGCGAGGACGGCGCGCTCTTTCCGGCCGTCGGCGGCGAGTGGGCCCTCGTGCCGCTCGAGGGGATCGCCTTCGCGCTGCGCGGCGGGGTGCGGCGCCCTGAATTGCGTGCGCAGCGCGCCCTCACCGGCGGCGTCGGGGTGCAGTTCGATCGTCTCTCGCTCGACTATGGGTGGGAGGATATGCGGGGAAAGGGCGGGGCGCACCGCGTAACCTTTCGTCTGCGCTAGGCGAGCCGTTCGCCGTCGGTGGTC
Organism: Gemmatimonadota bacterium; assembly: GCA_016719105.1. Lineage (NCBI taxonomy): Bacteria > Pseudomonadati > Gemmatimonadota > Gemmatimonadota bacterium. The sequence continues at coordinate 18,735 of JADKAQ010000003.1, forward strand.
GCCGTCCGTAGTCGCGGCCCGTGGTCGCCGATGCGGCCGTCGCGCGGGCGGGATAGGCGCCGGCCGGGGCTCCCTCCGGCGGTGTAAACGATACCGGTGGCGCGTTGTGCCCGCGGCGCACGCAAGTCGTCGTTCGCCGGGCATCGCGCGGGTCGCTGCGCGAGCATCTCGCGAGGGAATGTCGCACGCCGCCGTCCGTTGTTCCCTCGCGCGGCCCCGGGTTAGCTTTGACCCGCTCCCTCCCCATTCGGGCAGGGCATCACTCCGGCCGTTTCTGAAATGTCCGATACATCGCGCACTCCCGTCATCGTCAGCGCGGCACGCACGCCGATCGGGAAGTACCTCGGCGCCCTCGCCTCGCTCAGCGCCCCTGACCTCGGCGCCATCGCCATCCGTGAAGCGCTCCGGCGCTCCGGCATCGCCGGCGACCAGGTCAACGAAGTAATCCTCGGTCACGTGCTGCAGGGCGGGACCGGCCAGGCGCCGGCTCGGCAGGCGCTGATCAAGTCCGGCATTCCGTCATCGGTCTCGGCGCTGACCATCAACAAGGTCTGCGGCTCCGGACTCAAGGCGGTGATGCTCGCCGCCCAGTCCATCAAGGCGGGTGACGCGCAGGTGGTCGTGGCTGGGGGACAGGAATCGATGTCGAACGCCCCGCACTACCTCTACAACATGCGCGGAGGGGTGAAGATCGGCGACCAGACGCTGGTCGATGGCATGATCAAGGACGGGCTGTGGTGCGCCTTCTGCGACGTGCACATGGGGAATCACGCCGAGTACACGGCCAACAAGGGGCAGGTCTCGCGGCAGCGACAGGACGAGTTCTCCGTGCAGTCGCACCTCAAGGCGGCGGCGGCGCAGGAGGCGGGGAAGTTCGCCGCCGAGATCGTCCCGGTGGAGATTCCGGGGCGCAAGGGACCGACGGTGGTGAGTGCCGATGAAGGGCCGCGCAAGGACTCGAGCGTCGAGGCGTTAGGCAAGCTGCGCCCCGCCTTCCCGTCCAAGGAAGCGACCGACCTGAGCGTCACGGCGGGGAACGCCTCGTCGCTCAACGATGGCGGTGCCGCCCTCGTGGTGACATCGGAGGCGTACGCCCGTGCCCACGGCCTGACGATCCTCGCCCGCATCGATGCGTACGCGACGGGTGCCGTCGACCCCAAGGACCTCTTCTTTGCCCCCGTCAACGCGGTGGGGAACCTGATGAAGAAGCAGGGGACGACGATCGGCGACTACGACCTCATCGAGGCCAACGAGGCATTCGCCGCGCAGGCCATCGCCGACGGCGACGCACTGGGCTGGGACTGGGACCGGGTGAACGTGAATGGCGGCGCGATCGCCCTCGGCCATCCGATCGGGGCGAGCGGGGCGCGCGTGCTCGTGACGCTCCTGCACGCCCTCGCCGATCGCGGCAAGGCCCGCGGCCTGGCCACGCTGTGCCTCGGGGGCGGTGACGCAGTGGCACTCTCGGTCAGCCGGGTAGCCTAACGAACGCCGGCGCGGCGCGAACGCTCATGTCCTCGACCGAGGCGGGAGGGCGTCTCGCGACGCCGACCGGCGGCGGGGCAGGGGAGCGTCCGCGCGTGACGCCGCTGTGGCGCTTTGCGGTGTTTGTCCTCGCCTCGTCGGTGGGAGTGCTCGGCTGCCGCGCGGTCATTCCGATGTTCGCCGCCGTCCTGGAGGACCGGACGGGGGTGCGGCTGCCGAGCTTTGTCCTCACCCTCTCGGCGGGGATGCTCATCGGCCACTGGTGGACCTTTCGTCAGGCGGAGCCGCACGGGTGGCGCCTGGTGATGCTCGATCGCTCGGCCCTGTCGCTCCGGGCGGTGCTGAGCGGGGCGGCCTTCGGCGCGGCGGCGGTCGGTGTGCCATCGCTGCTGTTGCTGGCCATCGGGTGGTTGCGGCTGGAGCCCATGCCCGAGGGAGACCTCCTGACGTCTGCGCTCCTGACGCTCGGGCTCCTCATCCCGGCGGCGCTGTGGGAGGAGCTGGTGGCGCGCGGGTATGCGCTGGCGCTCCTGCGCGAGCGCTTTGGGGCCCGCACGGCTGTCGCGATCACCAGCGTCGCCTTCGGCCTCATGCACCTGGAGAACCAGGGGGCGACGTTCCAGTCCATCGCCCTCGTCACGCTCGCGGGGATCTTCCTCGGCAGCATCGTGATGGCCATGCGCAGCCTGTACGCCGCGTGGTCGGCACACGTGGCGTGGAATTTCGTGATGGCCGGCGTGATGCACACGTCGGTGAGCGGGATGGGGATGGGAACACCGAACTATCGCACCATCGACGCGGGTCCCGACTGGGCCACCGGTGGGATGTGGGGGCCGGAGGCCGGGATCTTCGCCGGCGCGGGGATGGTGCTGGGGATGTACCTCCTGTTGCGGCGTGGTGCACGACCGGCCGCGCCCGACGAGACCTGAACTCGACGCACTCACGCTGAACACGGCGCAACGCGCGCCCAAGGAGCGGAACGACGATGTCCGATGCGATTGCGGTGATTGGAGCGGGGCAGATGGGGAACGGCATTGCCCATGTCTTTGCCCAGGCGGGCTTCCCGGTGACGATGATCGACGTCTCCGCCGACGCCCTCGCGCGTGGGCGGTCGACGATCGAGAAGAACCTCGATCGCCAGGTGAAGAAGGGGACCATCGATGCGGCGGCCAAGGACGCGACGCTGGCGCGCCTGTCGACCAGCACCGACATCGCGGCCATCGCCGGCGCCACGCTGGTCGTGGAAGCCGCGACCGAAAACGTCGACCTCAAGCATCGCATCTTTGGCGACATGGACCGCCTGGCGGCCCCCGGGGCGATCCTCGCGACCAACACCAGCTCGATCTCCATCACCGACATCGCCGCACGGACAAAGCGTCCGGAGCAGGTGATCGGGATGCACTTCATGAATCCCGTGCCGGTCATGCAGCTCGTCGAGGTCATCCGAGGGCTGGCCACCAGCGACGCGACCACTCAGCGCGTCCTCGAGCTGTCGAAGGCGGTCGGCAAGACGCCGGTCGAGGTCAATGACTTTCCGGGGTTCGTCGCCAACCGCATCCTCCTCCCGATGATCAACGAGGCGGTCTTCGCGTTGATGGAAGGGGTGGGGACGGTGGAGGCGATCGACACCGTGATGAAGCTCGGCATGAATCATCCCATGGGCCCGCTCGCCCTGGCCGATCTCATTGGCCTCGATACGTGCCTGGCCATCCTCGAGGTGCTGCATGAGGGCCTCGGCGACTCGAAGTATCGCCCCTGTCCCTTGCTCCGGAAGTACGTCGCCGCCGGCTGGTATGGCCGCAAGAGTGGCCGCGGCTTCTACAACTACGCCGCGTAATGCGCACCCATCCGCTCTCGTCTTCTCGTCTTCCCGTCTCCCCGTCCTCCGTTCTATGAGCTGGGCCCTGATCCCCCTCACCGAAGAACAGCGCGCCATCCAGCAGGCGGCGCGCGACTTCGCCCACGCCGAACTCGCGCCGCACAGCGAGCGATGGGATCGCGAGTCGTTCTTCGATCGCAGCATCGTCGGGAAGCTGGGCGCGTTAGGCTTCCTCGGCATGCTCATCCCCGAGGCGTACGACGGCCTGGGGCTCGACACCTGCACGTATCTCGTCGCGCTCGAGGAGATCGCCGCGGTCGATGCGTCGGTGGCGGTCCTGATGAGCGTGCACAACTCGCTCCCCACGCAGATGCTCCTGCGCTATGGCAGCGAGGCGCAGAAGCAGCGGTACCTCAAGCCGATGGCACGCGGCGAGTCGCTCGGTGCCTTCGCCCTCTCCGAGCCGGATGCCGGCTCCGACGCGGCGTCTCTGCGTACGCAGGCCGTGCGGGATGGCGACCACTACGTCCTCTCCGGCGTCAAGGCGTGGGTCAGCGCCGGGGGACACGCCGATGTCATCCTCGCGATGGCCCGCACCGATACTCCCAATGACAGAAAGGGGGCCCGGGGGATCTCCACCTTCATTGTCACACCGGACATGCCCGGCTTCTCCGTGGGCAAGAAGGAGGACAAGATGGGGCTCCGGGGCTCCGAGACGACGCAACTCGTCTTTGACGAACTGCGTGTCCCCGCCGCCAATCTCCTGGGGCAGGAGGGGATGGGCTTCGTCTACGCCATGCAGTCGCTCGACAACGGGCGCCTGGGCATCGCCGCGCAGTCCATCGGCATCGCCCGCGCGGCGCTCGAGCACTCGGTGCGCTATGCCGCCGAGCGCAAGCAGTTCGGCAAGGCGATCAAGGAATTCCAGGCCATCCAGTTCAAGCTGGCCGACATGTCCACGCGCGTCGCCGCGTCGCGCGCCTTGCTCTACGCGGCCGCAGCGGCCAAGGACCGCGGCCAACCCATCACCCAGTTCGGGTCCATGAGCAAGCTCATGGCCTCGGAAACGGCCATGTGGGTCACCACCCAGGCCATCCAGATCTTCGGCGGCTACGGCTACGTGAAGGACTATCCCGTCGAGCGCCTCTTCCGCGATGCCAAGGTGACCGAAATCTACGAAGGCACGTCTGAGATCCAGCGAATCGTGATCGCCCGTGAACTGTACGCGAAGTCCTAGGCCGTCACTCGTCTTCCCGTCTTCTCGTCTTCTCGTCTTCCCAAGAGCAACGCCATGAACTTGTTCGATACCATCGCCGGCATGGGCCATGAGCAACTCGTCGTCTGTCACGACAAGTCCTCGGGCTACCGCGGCATCATCGCCATCCACGATACCACACTCGGTCCCGCCCTCGGCGGGACGCGGTTCTGGCAGTATCGCAGCGATGAGGAGGCCATCATCGATGCCCTGCGCCTCGCGCGCGGCATGACCTACAAGAACGCGGTCGCCGGCCTCAACCTCGGCGGCGGCAAGGCCGTCATCATCGGCGACAATCGCACGGCCAAGCGCGAGATGATCTTCCGCGCCCACGGGCGCTTCGTCGAGTCGTTAGGTGGTCGCTACGTCACCGCCGAGGACGTGGGGACGAGCACCGCCGACATGGACTTCGTCCACATGGAGACCGACTACGTCGCCGGCCTCGCCACCAAGTCGGGCGACCCGTCACCCGTGACGGCACGCGGCGTCTTTCGCGCCATCCAGGCCTCGGCCAAGCATCGCTGGGGCTCCGAGTCGGTCGCCGGCAAGACCATCGCCGTGCAGGGACTCGGCAACGTCGGTCACTACCTGTGCAAGGAGCTGCACGCGCACGAGGCCAAGCTCGTGGTCACTGACATCGACGCCACGCGCGTGAAGCGCGTTGTCGACGAATTCGGCGCGCGCGCCGTCGACCTCGACGCCATCTACAGCACGGCGGCCGATATCTTCGCCCCCTGCGCCCTGGGCGGCATCATCAACGACGACACGCTTCCCAAGCTCCGCGTCGAGATCATCGCCGGTGCCGCCAACAACCAGCTCCTCCTCGCCGAGAAGCACGGCGGCGAGTTGGAGAAGAAGGGGATCCTGTACGCCCCCGACTTCGTCGCCAACGCGGGCGGCGTGATCAACGTGTACAGCGAACTCGCCGGCTGGACGGCGCAGCGTGCGCTGCGCAAGGCAGACGAGATCTACGACACCACGCTCGGCGTCTTCGAGATCGCCCGCGAGCAGGGCATCCCGACCTACGAAGCGGCGGATCGCCTGGCCGAGCGCCGCTTGCACGCCGTGGGTGGCCTCGTGCGCACCTGGCCGCAGTGGCCGCGGAAGAGCTGAAGACGGGAAGACGGGAAGACGGGAGGACGAGTGAACGACAGAGGGGCGGGGGCGCTGAACCGGGCGCGTCCGCCCCTCTGTCATAGCCCCCGCCAGTGCTAGAATTCTCCGGGTCGCATCTCGTCTTCCCGTCCTCTGAACTTCCGATGTCCGAGACCATTCCCATCGCATCCGACCACGCTGGCTTCGACATGAAGCAGAAGATGGTCGAGCGCCTCCGCGCCTTGGGGTATGACGCGCAGGACCTTGGCACGAACTCTCCCGCCTCGACCGACTACCCCGACTTCGCCCACCTCGTGGCCGCGCGAGTCGAGCATGGAGAGGCGCGGCGCGGCATCCTGCTCTGTGGCACCGGGCTCGGGATGTCGTACGCCGCCAACCGGCATGCACATGTGCGGGCGGCGGTCGCGTGGACGCCGGAGATCGCCGAGCTCTCGCGCCTGCATAACGATTCCAACATCCTCGTCCTCCCGGCGCGCTTCGTGTCCGAGGACGATGCTGCTGCCATCCTCGAGACCTGGCTCACGACCCCGTTCGAAGGGGGACGCCATGAACGCCGGGTCGAGAAAATCGAACCTACGCCGGAGTCGACATGAGCGAGTGGAAGTCGTGGGACCGCTGTCCCCCAGGAAAGGCCCTGCGTGAGGCCGATCCCGAGATCGCGCGCCTCATCGAGCGCGAGATCGAGCGCCAGTCCGACGGGATCGAGCTGATCGCCAGCGAGAACTTCGTCTCTCCTGCCGTGCTCGAGGCGATGGGTTCGCCGCTCACCAACAAGTACGCCGAGGGACTCCCGGGCAAGCGGTACTACGGTGGCTGCGAGGTCGTCGACACCGTCGAGCAACTCGCCATCGATCGCGTCAAGCAGCTGTTCGGCGCCGAGCACGCCAACGTGCAGCCGCACTCGGGCGCCTCGGCCAACAGCGCCGTCTGCCTCGCCTTCCTCAAGCCGGGCGACACGTTGCTCGGACAGGACCTCTCGCAGGGCGGTCACCTGACGCACGGCTCGCCAGTCAACTTCTCCGGGCTCCTCTATCGCGCCGTGCACTACGGCGTGACCGACGCCGGCGTGATCGACTACGACATGCTGCGCGACGTGGCGCGTCGCGAGCGCCCCCGGATGATCATCGCGGGGGCGAGCGCCTATCCGCGCGTGATCGACTTCGCCGCGTTCGCCGAGATTGCCACGGAAGTCGGGGCGATCCTCATGGTCGACATGGCCCACATCGCCGGGCTCGTCGCCACCGGGCATCACCCGTCCCCCATCCCCTTCGCCGACGTCGTCACGTCGACGACGCACAAGACGCTGCGCGGACCGCGCGGTGGCCTCATCCTGTGCAAGGGCGAACACGCCAAGGCCATCGACAAGGCGGTCTTCCCCGGCTCGCAGGGCGGACCGCTGGAGCATGTGATCGCCGCCAAGGCCGTGGCATTCCGAGAGGCGCTGCTGCCGTCGTTCACGGACTACTGCGGACAGATCGTGACGAACGCCCAGGTGCTCGCCCACGCGCTGACACAGCGGGGATACAACCTCGTCTCGGGCGGTACCGACAATCACCTGATGCTGCTCGACCTGCGCAACAAGGGGATCACCGGAAAGGCCGCCGAGCAGTCGCTCGACAAGGCGGGGATCACGGTGAACAAGAACACCGTGCCGCGCGAGACGCAGTCGCCGTTCGTCACGAGCGGCATTCGCATCGGGACGCCGGCCGTCACGACACGCGGGATGAAGGCGGCCGAGATGCACCGCATCGCGGCCCTCATCGACACCGTGCTCACGGCGCCCGCCGACGATACGCAGGTGCACGCCAGCGTGAAGGCGCAGGTCAAGGCGCTCACCGATGACTTCCCGCTGTATCCGTCGCCGCTGGCCGCCGCCGTGGAATGACGCGGCGTCACGGGACCCGGTGATGGGTCGCGGTGGCGAAGGGGGGGGGGGGGGGGGGGGGCGCCGCCGCCCCCCGGGCCCTGGGGGCGGGGGGCGGGGGGGTTGCGGGGGGTGGCTTTGTTTGGGGGGGGGGAGGGGGGCTCGCCGCCCCCCTCCCCCCCCGCTTTCACCCGCCCGGGCCCGCCCGGCGGGCGCCCGGCGGGGCCGGCCCGCCGGGGTCCCCCGCCCCCACCTCCCCGGGGCCCCCCAGGGGGGGGGGGGAGGGGGGGGGGGGGGGGGCTCTGGGGGATCCCAATGACTTCCCGCCCCGCGGGCGGGCGCGCGGCGGGGGGGGGGGGGGGGGGCCCGGGGGGCCCCCCGGGGGGTACCCGGGGGCCCGGGGGGGGGGGGGGGGGGGGGGGGGGGGGGGGGGGGGGGGGGGGACGGGGGGGGGGGGGGGGGGGGGGGGGGGCGCCCGGGGGGGGGCCGCCCCCCGGCGGGGGGGGGGGGGGGGGCCCCGGGGGGGGCCCCCCCCGGGGGGGGGACAAGCCCCGCGCGGCGGCGGCCTTCCCCCCCGGGGGCGCCCCCCCCGGGCGGGCCCCGCCCCCCCCGGCGGGGGGGACCGGGCCGGCCCCCCCCGGGGGGCGGGGGGGGGGGGGGGGGGGGGGGGGCGGGCGCCCCGCTCGGGTTTGGGGGGGGGGCCCCCGCCGGGGGGGGGGGGGGGGGGGGCGGCGCCGGGGGGGGGGGGGGGTTCCCCCCATCGTCACCCGTCTCCGACGACGAGGCGGTCACGCGCTTTCCCAAGGGCTTCGTGACGAAGAAGCCGTACCTCCGCGTCACCCCCCAGCCCAACACCTGACGGCGGCGCACCATCCGACGACTCACTCGAACACGGCCGGGCCTTCGGGTCCGGCCGTGTTCGTTCACCGGCGGGATCTACCGGCGCGCCAGGAGGCGATCGACGGCGGCGCCGCGGCAGGCCGCGGGGAGCGGACCCGCCGGCGCTCCGCGCGGCGCCGGCTCCTCGTCGCGTCCCCCGGCCGTCGGTCGACGATCGAATCGCATCAGCACGACCTCGCGCATTGTTCCGTCGGCGGCGACATGCCGTTCCGTGTACGTCGCGCGCCGTTCCCCGAACGTGTCGGCGGCCCGTACGATGACGTCAGGCCCCTGCAGTTCGCCCGCCGCGACGAACAGGATCCACGTCCGCGCCGCATCGTGCAGCTGGCGAACCTCTGCCTCGTAGCCTGCGAGTGCCGTATCGTGGCAGCTGCCGACGAGCACCGGCACGGCCCCCAGCCCCGTGCGCGGGGCGTAGTACCACCACGCCTGCCACCCGCCGTATGGGACGTACACGCGATCGCCGGGACGGTACTCTCGTTGAAGCCGTTCGAAGAGCGGACGCGTGTGCTGCAACGTGTACGGCGGCGGCGATCGCACGGCTGACACCAGCGGCGGGGTGATCAGGAGCAACGCCATGGCCGCCGTCGCCCACCGCGGGCCCTTCGCCAGCGTGGCCACCGCCGCGATCCCCGCCGACACGAGCAGCACCGCGATCGGCGCCAGGAAGAAGGCCAGGCGCCCCTCCAGCGGATACCGCCCCAGCGCCGCAGCCGCCATGGCCCCGACAATCGGCGCCGCGAGCGTCAGCGCGACCGGGCGCGAACGCCGCCACACCGCCCACCCACCAACGACGGCCAGCGCGAAGTACGCGTAGCTCCAGCGCCAGTCGGTGACCTCGGCAATGATGACCCGGAGCGTGTACGCGGGCCACTTGAGCTCATCCCACGTGCGCGGTGGGAAGGGGAGAAAGCCGCTCGACCAGTAGTCGCGCATGAACTGCATCGTCCCCGTCGAGACGCGCCCCTGGGCCGAGGCGAGCGCGAGCAGGCCGGAGATCCCCCAGGCACCCACCGTGGCGACCGTGCCGAGCGAGAGTCGGCGCGCGTGACGCCAGTCTCCCCACAGGAGGGCCCCCCCGGCCGCCGCGAGCGCGAATAGCGCGGGCTGCGACATCCACGGAGCCGTGATCCCCACCAGCACCATTCCCCACCGCCGCCAGCGGCTGGGATCCCTGTCCTGTGACACGACGCCGATGAGGAGGAGCGCCGCGGTCAGCGCCAGATCGCCCGAGTACTGCTTCGCCTGTGACGACAGCCAGACGTGCTCGGCGGAGATCCCCAGGAGGAGCGGTGGCAGCGCCGCCCACGATCCGTCCAGCAGGCGGCGGGCGAGCGCCCACGTCAGGAGCAGCGCGAGCACCCCCATCGCGAACGGATAGGCCCGCATGGAGAACTCGCCCGCGCCCACGAGTGCGAAGATCCCCTTCTGGATCAGGAGGAAGATCGACGGCGCGACCTGGTCGTAGTCGAGCGGCTGGGTGAGCAGTTCGCCCAACGAGCGCGCGTCGAGATTGTGCACGACGGCGATCTCGTCGACCCACAGCGATCGGCGGGAGGCGAACTGGATCGACATCGCCGCCACGCCGATCGCGACGGCGATCACCTCCCACCAACTCGGCCTCGGGCGCGCGCGATCGCCCTCCGCGGAGTCGGGCCGTCGCGTTCCCTCGCTCACATGAACGCGCTACGCACCACGAACCAGACGTTGGCCGGACGCTCGGCGAGACGGCGCATGTACCAGGGGAACCAGTTGTTGCCGTAGCTGATAAGGCAGCGCACCGCGTGTCCCTGCGCGGCGAGCGCACGCTGCTCGGCCGAGCGAATGCCGTAGAGCATGTGGATCTCGAACTTCCCCGGGGCGACGCCAAGCTCGGCCGCCGTGGCGACCAGCTGCTGGATCAGCGACATGTCGTGCGTCCCGAAGACCGGGAAGGCGCCGCCCTGCTTCGCGGCCTTCAGCAGCGTCACACCTAACGACAGGTACTGCGCGTCGGTGTCGCTCTTGGCCGGGAAGGCCACCGACGCGGGCTCGGCGTAGGCGCCCTTCACCATGCGGATCGCCGGCTTGATCGCCAGGAGCCTCTGCAGGTCCTTGGGGGTGCGGAACAGGTAGGACTGCAGGCAGAGTCCCACCTTGTCGTTCGCGGCCTTGAGCTTCTCGTACAGCTCCAGCGTGCGGTCGACGTACGACGAGTCCTCCATGTCGATCCACAGGAGCTGCCCCTCGGCGGCGGCCGCCGCGGCGATGGGGGCAATCTGTCGCACGCATTCGTCCACCGAGAGGTCGAGCCCGAGCTGCGTCGGCTTGACCGACACCTGCGTCGGGAGCTTGCGCCGGACGATCTCGCCTAACGCCGAGAGGTAGTGATCGCGCACTTCGTCGGTATTGCGCTCGCCGGTGAGCGTCTCGCCCAATCGGGTGATGATCGTCCCGATCCGTGCGGGTGATAGGGTCTGCGCCGCATCGAGGGCGTCGGACAGCTTCTCGCCGGGCATGAAGCGCTTGACGGCGCGACGGGCAAACGCCCGCTGCGTCATCTGCGAGGCGAGCCATTGGGACTTCGAGGCGCGGAGCAGGGCGTTGCGCGCGAGTGACATGTCGCGAATGGGGCGATGGTGAGAGGGGCGTTATCGGTCGCGGAGTGGCCGGAGCTGCGCCCCTAAGATACGCCACGCCGGTGGTCGACGCGCAGCATCAGGGCGGGGGGGGGGGGGGGGGGGGGGGGGGGGGGGGGGGGGGGGGGGGGGGGTCCACGCGCCGCCGCACCGGCCGCCTCTCGCTTCGGCCGGGGGGCCACGCCCCTTAACCGGCGCCGGTGTCTGGATCGGCCCTCAGGACTCCGCGCAGCGCCAGGTCAGCACGATGCGGCCGAGCCCGCGCAGCGCCCGCGGAATGGGTCCGCCGCGTGGCACGGGGTGCGATGTGGCATCGGAGGAGCCCGGTGCCCACTCCATCGCCATGGTCGCGTCGCCCTGCGCGTCCCAGGTGTAGCCCGCCTGCCCACCCGTGGGGAGTCGCCGGACGAACTCCACGCGCGAGAGCACGCCGTCGCGCGTGGCGCGCGCGAAGACCACCAGACTGAGTCCGTCGCGCAGCCGACCCTGCAGCCGTTGACGCCGGCTTCCGTCGGCGGTGGTGCTCAGCGGCACGCACACCACGGCCGGGTCGCCGCCAAAGGCGCGGATGTGCTGGCGAACATCGAGGACCTTACGAACCTGTGCCGGCAGCGTGTTGAATGCCGCGTTGTCGCCGGCGACCGAATCGGCGGGAATGGGGAGGGGCGGAAGCACCAGCGCCTGGCGTTGATCGGGAGGTGCAACGCGCGTCGCGGGCGGTCGTGCCGGACGCTGCGCGCTCGCCACGCGGGTGCCCACGGCGGGCCAGAAGGCGAGGGCGAGCGCGAGGGCGAGCCACGAGACGAGCGCGACGCGACGCGACGGTTTCGGGTCGAGGGCCAGCGGCATCACCTGCGAACCGCTCTCCCGCTCGCAGCAGGGGACGAGGCGTCCCGGCCCCGATCGGAGCTCCGCGACTCCCGACATCGCTAGGCGTCGCGAGCGGCGGAGAACGATTCGGTGAGGAGGGCGGCGCTCAGCGCGCTCAGCACCACGGCGGCGATCGCGAAGGCGTGGCCGGCGCCGCCGAGCGCGGGGGGGGCATCGGCGAGCGCCGCCAGTCCCGTGCGTGCCCCGCGCGACATGACGGCGATGGCCCCACCCGAGAGGATGCAGGCGGCGAGGGGAACCGCCACCTGCAACGGGCGCTGGCGCGGCACGCGCAGTGCCTGCAGGAAGACGCTGGCCACCGACAACCAGAGGGCGACTTGCAGCAGGGGATACGCGAAGCGGAGTCTCGCGTGGGCCACGGCTCCGTCAGGCGCAGCGCGGCAGAGCGTGGCGTCGCCATAGCGCGGCCACCACCGGCAGTCGCTACGCACGACACCTGGCGGCGACGCGAGGCGCGAGAGCCCCACCGCCGTGAGTTCGTACGTGGTACCGTCAGGTGCTGCAGCGCGCCCCCACGGCAGGGTACAGGCGCGCTGCAGCGCGATGGCGGTGAGGAAGATCGCCACGGCGCTCGCGATGCGGCGGCCGCGACGACCTCTCACCGCCATCATCTCTTACTTGACGTGCCGGAACGTGAGCTTTCGCAGCGCTCTGGACATCGTCGATGCATGCACGCCGAACTTGTCGGCGAGTTCGTGCAGTGGCATTCCGCGCTTGTGCATCTGGCGGGCTTTGCTGACATCCTTCTCCGTCAGCTTCGACGCGAAGTTGTCACTGCCCTTGCGATTGGCGGCGCCCGCATAACGAGCCGGCTGGCGCCGCGACGAGAACCGCGTGTCGCGCTTTCGTCCAGGCATACGGCACTCCAAGGCTGGGAGTGAAGGTGACGCCCTTGAGGGGTTGGTGGCGTCAGGGACAATGTAATGCGTGGTACCAACGGCGAGGAACCGAAAGTCGCGAATTGTCCCCTGAAACGCTCGCGACCCCAAAGGGCCCGATGCGGGCCCCACCTCACACCCAAACTACAACTGGCACGCCGATACGTCCCCTGCCCGCATCCGGCGGGTACGCAATCGGGCCCCTTTCGTGGCCCCCAGCAGGTTCGTCTCGCTGCACGCGTAGGCAATCACCAACTCCGGCTCGCGCCCCGCCGGACGCGCCGTCCCACGAAACTGGAACGCCAGCCACAACCCGCGCACCGGAACCCCCGGCGGGAGGGGAAGCGCCAGCGTCTCGCCGGTCAACGTGCGCCGCTCACCGACACGCAGCACGTCGGCCACCTGCAACGCCCCGCTCACCCCCTGCGGGATCCCGCGACCAGCGGAGTCAGACGCCACGACCGCGCGAACCGTCACGTCCTCCAGCGGCGTGCTGTCCGAGGCGGCGAGCCCGAGATACTGCACCGATGCACTATCGAGACGCAGCGACAGTAGCTCACCGTCCAGCGAGACCACACCCCGCAGGTCGCCCCAGACGCGCACCGGCGCGGCCGCAGAAACGGCTCGCAGCTGGACCGGGGTGCGGGAGGCGCACCCCGCCAGCAGCAGGACCGCGAGCCACAAGCCGATGCCGCGCGTCGGTGTCGACCTAACGATCCCGCGGCGGGCCCCATTCCCCACGCACCGGGACTCGGCGTGCCCGCCATCCGGTGTCGCGGAGGCGGCACCGGCGCCGCGCCCCACGCCGTCGCACGCGGAAGGGGTGTGACGCGCCGTCGGGTGATCCGGGAGACCGCTCATGAGGGTGTCCATTCGATACAGGGGGGAGCAGCGGCGAGGAAGCGTGGGGGCACGGGCGTCCTGGGCGGTTCGGGCGTCGGCCCGAACGCGCCGGACGGCGTCGGTCCGCCCGGCAAGGATGGGGATGCGCGCAGCCGTCGGGATAGCTGTTCGGCCCCCCCTGCAACGGCTCCTTGGGGCACCGGCACAGCCCCACCCCGCGCACGAAGGCGCGCGGTGCGACACCGAGGCCCCCCCCCCGATACGCTAGTCGTGGGCCGCAGGACGCTCAAGGACGAGCGAGCCATGCCGAGACGTCTGGCACCGCCTCCCACCCCCGCGACACGCGACCGCTCAGGTCGTTGCGGCTGCAACGGGCGCACGTGCCCAGCTCGGTGCGCATCGGGTGCCCGTACGGGACGATGTGCGCGCGCGTCGTCGTGCCGAACGCTGCGCGTCCCCTAGGACGACCACGTAGCGGTCGATAAGTTCGTTGGGGTAGGCGATAACCGTCCGACCGACCTCGAGCGGATCCGTTCCGCCGGGGAATCCCGCCAGCTTGCGGCTGGCGGACAGCCCATCCGCACATGCCCGCATCCCACGACGCCGGCGAATCGCGTCCGGCGCAGACGCCGACCGAAGACGAGGGGACCTTCAGCGTCACCCTCACGCTCGAGCAGGGCTACCGATTCGCGGTCGATCCCGAGCTCGCTGGAGCGGAAGGTTTCCACGTCGACGAGACGCCGCCGCTCGGGGAGGGGAGTGCACCCAACCCGTCGCGCGTCCTCGCCACCGCCATGGCCTCCTGCCTCGCCTCATCACTCGCCTTCTGCCTGCGCAAGGCGCGCATCGAACTGCGCGGGCTCCGTGTGACGGCGAAGGGGACACTCGTGCGCAACGAGCGCAAGCGCCTGCGCGTCGGGAGCCTCCACATCGAGCTCTTTCCGGAGGTGTCGGAAGCCGACGAGCCCCGCATGCAGCGATGCCTCGAGATCTTCGAGGACTTCTGCGTGGTCACGGAAAGCGTGCGCCACGGGATCCCGGTCGTCGTCGGCGTCGAGACGCACACGAGCTGACACCGTCGATCGCGCCCGCGCGCGAAGGGCCGGCGCTCTCGTACGGCCCCCGCTGATGCGCACGGGAACGTGGCGACCAGCTAGGACCGCACCTCGCTCATCAGTCCGACCACGTTCCCTTCCGAGTCGTTGAGGAACGCCATCCAGAGCGCATGATCCGGCATCGTCGCGATGCATTGCGGCGCGTGCAGGAACGCGACCCCGCGTGCCACGAGCGCCTCGTGCGCCGCGGGAAGGTCCTCGACGAGGTAGTACAGGATGGATCCGGGCTGGAACGCGGTCCCGCCCTCCGGCTCGGAGAGCATCAGGCGTACCCCGCCGCAGTCGAAGAACGCCAGCTTGGGTGGCGCCTCGAACAGCAGGCGAAGCCCGAGCGTATCCCGGTAGAAGGCGATCGCGCGCGCGATGTCCTGCGCCGGGATGGCGACCTGCCCCAGGCGCGAAATGGCGACGGACGGACTGCTCATGGTTCCTCCGGACGAGTCGGCAAGGGGGGAGGGGGCGCCGTAGCGTGCTTAATAGTTAGCTTTGCTAACGAATATGCGAACCCTCGAAGCCCATGGCAAGAGATCCTGACGACACGTGTACACCGGCTCGGGTGGCCGACCGCCTCCACTCGACCGCGATTCATCTCCTGCGACGCCTGCGCGCCGAGGACCGCAGGACCGGTCTGAGCGGCCCCCGCGCCTCGGCGCTCTCGGTCGTCGTCTTCGGCGGCCCCATCACCCTGGGAGACCTTGCGGCGGCCGAGCAGGTCAAGCCCCCCACGATGACGCGACTCGTCACGGCACTCGAGGCGCACGGACTGGTCAAGCGCGAGGGCGATGCGGACGACGCCCGCGTCGTGCGGGTGCGGGCGACGCCCAAGGGGATCCGCCTGCTGCAAGAGGGGAGGGCGCGTCGCATCGCCCGGCTGCAAGCCGCGCTGCAGGAGTTGCCGGAGGCGGACGTGGTGGTGCTCGGCCGCGCCACGGCGATCCTCGGCGAGGTCCTGGCGCGGCTGTGACCGCGCCCCGCGAACGCGCCGCGCCTAACGACGGATGCGCGCGCGCTGTTCGGCTGCCTTCTCCACGAGGCGGCGCAGCTCCTTGATCGGCTCCGGGGCGTCGTCCACCTGCAACCGGAGCACGACGTCGTTGTGGAGCCACACGCCCGCGCCCTGCTTCACGATCACCATCGCGGCCGACTGCATCCCGCGCGTATCGCCTCCCGCCGCCTGCCCGGCCTCCAGGGCAGCCTGCAGCCGCAACGACAGGTGGCCAGTGGTGCGCTCGAAGGCCTCCACCATCGACGTGACCACGGCTTCTCCCGCCAGGATGTTGCCCTGGGCCGAGCAATAGCGCCCCTGTCGATCGCCCGCCCAGGTCGACGCCTTGGGCCCGGTGAAGGCCGCGACCTCGCCGCGGGCATTCATCACGGCGAACTGTCGCCCCTGCTTGGTCCAGTCCGTGGGACGGGGGTCGGGATCGTCGCCCCAGACCTTCTGCACGACGTCCTTAGGGTTCATCCCGCCACGCAGGAGCGCGAGCGCTTGCGGGCCGTAGCTCACGTCCACGATCGCCTGCGTGGCGACCACGCCCACGCCGGCCTCCGCCCAGAGGACACCGTTCCCCACGGAAAAGACGCGCGACTGCACGGCGCCTCCCACTTCGCCCGTCGCCGGGTCGTAGCCCAGGATCGAGAAGGTCGCGACCGGCGGCCAGGGACGCGACGGTGCGTCATGCGCCTGCGCGCCAGCGACCGGGGCGATGAGGATGAGCGCGAGCAGGGCTCGAGACAGCAGGGCAAGCGAGCGAGGCACGAGGAACCTCTCGAGGACGGTTGGGAAGATGAACGGGCGTCATCATGATGCGGCCCCCGCGCCCCCGGCGCGAGGGGGACTCGATGGGCCGAGGCTGGGCGGGGCCGCCTAACGGCGCGGTGGCGTCGGGACACCACGTGACGGCGCCGGCCGTTCGCAAGGGGTCGCGCCAGCCGGCGATCCTTCGCCGGACCACGTGCTGGAATCGATTCCTGCCGCCGCCGTCGCGCGAGCGTCGGGGCGTCCGTTGCAGCCGTATCGCAGGAACGTCGGGGGCGCCAGCGGACCCAGCGACCGCCGCACGATGCGGACACACGCGCCCGTCGTGTGACGACGCGCACGGTCCATCAAGTGCGGGCCGGCGCGGGCCGAAACTTCACAAGCATCACGGTATGTCGTCACGTGGGTTGTGTCCCTCCCGACCCGACCGCATTTTTATCGATCTGCTCGATCCTTGAATGACGGGGCATTCGCCCCGCAGGAGGAATCGCGAGGGTGGCGGAGTTGGCTTTTCGAGACGGGATCTGGGATCAGATCCGCTTGCGGGAGACTCGGTTCGACGAGCACGCGTATCTGTTCGTGCTCGCGGCGCTGGAGTTCCAGCAAGGGCGGATGACGGAGCGTCGACACATCGACGGGCGTGAGCTCGCGTCGGCGGTCCGTGATCTCGCGCTCGAGAAGTTCGGGGTGATGGCGCGGTTGGTGCTCGAGCACTGGGGCGTGCGGGCGACGGCGGATGTCGGTGACATCGTGTTTACGATGGTGGATTTGGGGCTCCTCATGAGCCAGCCTACCGATTCGCGCCTCGACTTTGTCGACGTGTACGAGTTCGATCAGGCGTTCGAGCAGGCGTATCCGTGGAGCGCCGCTCACTTGGCCTGACGACGCATCGCGAACAGCGATGTGTTCCTTCCTCGCGCTTGGAGGCGCAGTGACACAACCCATGGATTTCCCGCATTGCCAGAAGTGCGAAAAGGGCGTACTTCTCCCGCTCAGCGACTACGGACGCGATGGTGCGCCGATTACCTACAAGGCCTGGGTGTGCAGCAATCCCGAGTGCGGCTTCAACATCCGCATTGATAACGGAGAGATCAGCTTCGGCCGTACCGTCGGTCAGTCTCACAAGTAGTCTCATCGCGCTCCCCCAGTCGCGACCAGCCCCATGACGGCCCGCGTCGTGACATCCGATCAGGCTGCCGCTCGAGACGCCGCAGCGATCGCCGCGGGGATCCCATCGCTCCAACTGATGCGTCGCGCCGGTGCAGGCGCGGCGCGCGTCATCCTCGACCGCTTCGCACCGGCACGGGGCCGCCGTGCCCTCGTCTGCTGCGGTCCAGGGAACAACGGGGGCGACGGCTGGATCGTCGCCGCCGAACTCGCCCGCGCCGGCATGCTCGTGCATGTCGAGCAGGTCCTTGAGCCGCGCACCACCGACGCCACCACCGCGCGCGAGGACGCTCTCCCGTTCGTCGCGTTAGGCACGCCGGCGTCACCCCCGGACGTCGTCGTCGACGCCCTCCTAGGCACTGGCGCACAGGGTCCGCTGCGCGGGGCGGTCGCCGAATCGGCGACGCGCATCAACGAAGCGCGCCGGCACGGCGCGATCGTCGTCGCCCTCGACCTTCCATCCGGCGTCGACGCCAGCACCGGCGAACTCGCGCCGGGCGCCGTGCGCGCCGACCTCACGATCACCTTCGGGACCGTCAAGCGTGGACAGCTCCTGTCTCGCTCGGCGTGCGGTGAGATCGTCGCCCTCGACATCGGGCTGGGGGAACACGCCGACCTCGCCGATGGTGCCCCGGTGCTAATCGACCGACCGTGGGTTGCCGCACGCGTCCCGCCGATCGCCGCCGAGGCGCACAAGGGGACCCGGCGACGCCTGCTCATCGTCGGGGGCGACCGCGGAATGGCCGGCGCGGTCTCGCTCGCCGCTCGCGGGGCCCTCCACGCAGGAATCGGCATGGTCAAGGTCTGCGTGCACGAGGCGAGCGTCGCCCCGCTTCAGGCCTCCGTCGCCGAGGCGACGGCCGCCCCCTGGCCCGACGGTCCTCCCGACGAGGCGCTCGTGGCCTGGCCACACGTCCTGCTCATCGGCCCGGGGCTCGGCGCAGGAGCGGGCGGTCGCGAACGCGTCACCCGGTGGCTCACCTCCTGGTCGGGCCCGGTGATGCTCGACGCCGATGCGCTCAACGCCTTCGCCGGCGACGAGACCGCGCTCGGCGACCTGCTCGACGGGCGCAATGCCATCGTCACACCACATCCCCTGGAATTTGCCCGGCTCATTGGCGTCGACCTCGATACTGTCCTCGATGAACGCTTCGAGGTGGGGGCTCGGCTCGCACGCGCGCTGCACGCGACGGTGATTCTGAAAGGCGTCCCCACCGTCGTGACGGCTCCCGACGGTGAATCGGTGGTGTGCGCGGCGGGAACCCCCGTGTTGGGGACGGCGGGGAGTGGCGACCTGCTGGCGGGCATCGCGGCCACGCTGCTCGCGCAGGGCGGCGACCCGTTCGCCGCGGCGGCGTGCGCGGCGTGGATCCACGGCAAGGCTGGGGAGCTGGCCAACGCCGGCCGCCCGGTTCGCGGCGTGACGCTCGACGATGTGCTTCGTTCCCTGAACGAGGCGTGGCGACTCGAGCCAGCCCCTTCCGACGACTATTTGGCCCGCCTGCCGCGGGTCGGCGACACGTAACTTCCCCCCGTGACCGTTCCGCACATCAGCCTTGCCTCGGGCAAGGAGTTCGATCTTGTCCGCGCCATGATCGCACGCTGGGGCACGGCGGCGTCGGGCATCGGCGATGACGCCGCGGTGCTCGATCTCCCACCCGGCGAACGCGTCGTGGTGAGCACCGACGCGTCGGTCGAAGGCGTCCACTTTCGACGCGACTGGCTCACGGCGACCGAAATCGGCTATCGCGCCACGGCGGCCGCACTCAGCGACCTCGCGGCGATGGCCGCCGCCCCCCGCGGCTTGGTCGTCGCCCTTGGCATCCCCGAACGCTGGCTCCCGGAGGTCGAGGCGCTCGCAGACGGGATCGGCGAAGCCGCGAGGCTCTCGGGGACGCCGATCGTCGGGGGGGACGTTACCCGCGCCTCCGAGCTGTCGGTCACCTGCACGGTCATCGGCTCCACGGCCACACCGACGCATCGCCACGCGGTCCTCCCGGGCGACCTGATCTACGTCACGGGCGTACTCGGCGGCCCCACGGCGGCGCTGCGTTCGCTGATGCGCGGCGAGGCCGTCGACCCCATGGCGCGCGAGCGATTCGCCCACCCGCGTCCGCGCCTGCAGGAAGCCCTGTGGCTGGCACAGCACGGCGTGCGGGCCATGATCGACATCTCCGATGGACTCGCGTCCGAGCTTCGGCATCTCGCCGTCGCCAGTGGACTCGAGATGCGGATCGACGCTGACCGAATTCCGATCATGCGCGGTTGCACCTTGCAGGACGCGATTCGCGGAGGCGAGGAGTATGAACTCATCCTCACCTCACCGCAGGCGCTCGATGCCAACGACTTCGCGCGCACGTTCGCCCTGCCGCTCAGTGAGATCGGGCGGGCGCGCGTCTCCGAGGAGCCGTCGGTGATTGCCGTACGCTCTGGGGGCGCGGAGCGCGTTGACCTCAGTGTGGGGTACGATCACTTTTCGCCGTGATGCGCGCGCTTCTTGTTGGCCTGACGTTCCTGCTGGTGACCCCCACGATTGGGGGGCTGGTCTTTGTCGCGGCGATGCTGCGCCTGCCCGACCGCCGTGGCTCCATCTACGATTGGGGCCCGCGCCTCTGGGCCAAGGCGATCCTGTGGGCGGGGGGCGTGCGACTGCACCTCCACAACGCCGAACGCATCTCGCGCGACGGCGCGCGCATCTACGTGGCGAATCACATCTCGTTGTTCGACGTCTTTGCGCTCGCTGGCGTCCTGCCGCGTTCCAAGTGGATCGCCAAGGCAGAGCTGCTGCGCATTCCGATTTTCGGCCCGGCGGCCAAGGCCGCGGGGATGATCTTCATCGAGCGGAACAACCGGAAAGCGGCCTTCGCGCAGTACGAGAAGGCGGCGCGCACCATCCAAGCCGGCGCATCGGTGATCGTCTGCCCCGAAGGGACGCGCGGCGACGGCTACGCCCTGCGCCCCTTCAAGAAGGGTCCCTTCGTCCTCGCGATCGCTGCGGGCGTCCCCATCGTCCCGACCATCGTCTATGGGACGATCGCCGTACACCCCAAGGGGGCCCGGCGCGTGCGGGCGGGCGACGTGCACCTGCACTTTCTGGATGAGATTCCCACCGACGGCTACGGCTACGACCAGCGCGGCGAGCTCGCCCAGCTCACGTGGGACCGCATGGCCGAAGCGCTGCACGACGTTTACGGCGTCGCGAGCGCCGCGGTCCCCGATCGCGATCCGGCCGGCGTCGCCGAGTGACGCCGGGAGTCGGACTTCGGTAGTTTGCAGTCGGACCACGTCGGTTTCGCCGGTAGAGCCAGACCTGTACGACTTCCCGTTTCCCGTCTTCTCCAAGGATTATGTCCACCATCCTCGACATCCACGCGCGCGAGATCCTCGACAGCCGCGGCAATCCCACCATCGAGGTCGACGTGACGCTGCAGAGCGGCGCTGCCGGTCGCGCGGCGGTCCCGTCCGGCGCCTCCACCGGCGAGCATGAAGCGCTCGAACTGCGCGACGGCGATGCCAAGCGCTACTTGGGCAAGGGCGTGCAGACGGCGGTGCAGAACGTCATCGAGTCGATTGGCCCGGCGCTGCGCGGCATGGACGCCACGGAGCAGGTCGAAATCGACCGCACGATGATCGACCTGGACGGAACGCCAAACAAGGGAAAGCTGGGCGCGAACGCGATCCTGGGCGTCTCGATGGCGGTGGCGCGTGCAGCGGCCGTGGAAAGCGGCCTCCCGCTGTATCGGTACCTCGGCGGCCCGCTGTCGCGCACCATGCCCGTGCCGCTCATGAACATCCTCAACGGCGGCGCGCACTCGACCAACACGGTCGACTTCCAGGAATACATGATCGTCCCGGTGGGCGCCGAGTCGTTTGCAGAGGCGCTGCGCATGGGGGCGGAGGTCTTCCACTCGCTCAAGAAGGTCCTCGTCAAGCGCAAGCTCAGCACCGGCGTCGGTGATGAAGGGGGCTTTGCCCCGGACCTCAAGAGCGACGAGGACGCGCTGAAGGTCGTCATCGAGGCGATCGAGGCGGCGGGCTACGCGCCGGGCAAGGAGATCGCGCTCGCGCTCGATTGCGCCGCGTCGGAGCTGTTCGAGAAGAAGGGGAAGAAGTACACGTTCAAGAAGAGCGGCGGCGGCACGCGCGACGCGAAGGGGATGGTCGAGCTCTACGCCAAGTGGCTGGATGAGTATCCCATCGTCTCCATCGAGGACGGACTCGCCGAGGACGATTGGGATGGATGGGCGCAGCTGACGGCCACGTTAGGCGATCGTTGCCAGCTCGTCGGCGACGACCTCTTCGTGACCAACACCGAGCGCCTGGCCAAGGGGATCGAAGGCGGGATCGCCAACGCGATCCTCATCAAGGTCAACCAGATCGGCACGCTCACCGAGACGCTGGAGTCGATCGAGATGGCGCGCGCCGCCGGCTATCTCTCGATCATCTCGCACCGCAGTGGCGAGACCGAGGACACGTTCATCGCCGACCTTGCCGTCGGGACCGGGGCAGGGCAGATCAAGACCGGGAGCGCCTCGCGTACCGACCGCGTGGCGAAGTACAACCAGCTGCTCCGCATCGAGGAACAACTCGGCGACATCGCGGAGTATCCGGGTGGGGCGATCTACGGCCTGTGATGCGCCCCGTCGCCCGCGTGCCCGCCACGCGATCCCTGCGCTGAGATGAAACGATTCGCCGTCGCCCTCGGGCTCGTGCTCGTCGTGTACTTCGCGGTGCAGGGAGGCGAATACTCGACCACGGACCTGTTTCGGCAGCGCTCACGCGACGCGGTGTTGCGGCGCACGATCGACTCGCTCCAGCATGATGTCGATTCGCTCACGCGCCTGAAGCGGCGTCTTGCGACCGATCCCGTGTTGCAGGAGCGAATCGCGCGCGAGGAGAACGGGATGGTGCGCAGCGACAAGGAGTTGATCTACCGCTTCACCGAGGCAGAGAAGCCAGCGAAGGGGACGAAATAGCGAACACCGCTGTTCCCTTGACTTCATCCACCCCCCGTCTAGATTCCGCCTTCCTGACGCGGGGTGGAGCAGCCTGGTAGCTCGTCGGGCTCATAACCCGAAGGTCGCGGGTTCAAATCCCGCCCCCGCTACTCGTTCGACGAATAACAGCGCGGTCGGTGCCCTCGGGCGCCGACCGCGTTTTCGTTTCAGAGTCGCCGACTGGTGTGGACGTAGCCCGCGCCGTGACACTGCGCGGCGCGACGCCGACCGTTCAA
Source organism: Gemmatimonadota bacterium (assembly GCA_016719105.1). Classification (NCBI taxonomy): domain Bacteria; kingdom Pseudomonadati; phylum Gemmatimonadota; species Gemmatimonadota bacterium. The sequence continues at coordinate 41,678 of JADKAQ010000003.1, forward strand.
TAGTTGTTGCCGAACCCCGCGAGCAAGAACGTGGTCTGCGAGCCGGAGATCAAGTAGGGAATGCCCACCTTCGCGGCAGAGCGCAGAGCGCTCGTCAACAGCGTGTCGGGGGTGTCGATCGAGAGAGCGATGAGCGGCGAGGCGGAGTTCACAGCGCTGGAGGAGCTGCTGCCGGCGCCGGGCCATACCTCCCAGTCCATGGTGTAGTTGGCGCGGCGAAAGGGGAATCCGTCGGGCAACAGCGGGGCCAGTTCGGGCGGCACGCTACCGGCTGCCGCTTCGGCCGGCCAGGACTGTCGCTCGGTGTTGTAGTTGTAGGCGGCCACGCGAACCGCTTGTACGTCGCCGATGATGGCGCGCGCCTCGGCCTGGCGCCGCAGCTCGCTGTAGCGCGGGAATCCGAGGCGCACGAGGATGCCCATGATCGTCATGACGACCAACAGCTCAGGAATCGAGAAACCGCGGCGGTTGCGCATCAGTGCCCCGTCTGCGAGATGACTTCTTCGGCCTGCCCCAGGAACGACTGTAGCGGGACGCTCGAGTCGTAGCTCACGCTCTGGCCGCGGACGTGCGTGCTCAGGGTGAAGGACCCGTCGAGCCCGGGATTGAAGACGATCAGGGCGCTCTCGACGCCGGCCTCGGCGAGGCTCGTCGGGAGCCGGCCGCGGACTGCGCGGAAGTGCGTCACACTTTGCGCGGCGAGAAAGAGCGTCATGCGACTGCTCGCACGCTCGACTTTGGGATCGACGGGCGCAGGGGCGGTTGCCGCGGGATACGGCGCGATCCAGGCCGCGATGCAGACCGCGGCGAGCAGCCCGACGAGGATGTGTCGCCCCATCCCCGAACTCCTGGCCTTCGCTTCAGCCTCGACCTCGCGCCGCTTGTCCTGTATGAACTCGGACACCAGCGCCTGAACCTTGGGATCGTTCGCGGCTGCGGTCCTTTCCGGGGCGACGCGCGGTGACATGTCGGGTGCGGACGATATGGAGTGCATGGTGCGCCCCGAGCCGCGGACGCCCCCTCTCCTAGTGATCATCGACCGCCGCGCGCCGCGGCTTGAGGGTTCCGGCCACAGGGCGGGGGCCGCGGCAATGGGCGGCCCCTATGACGCGCGCCTCGAGGTCGTTAGAATTCCCGTCCCGCGGTTTGACGGCGGGGAGCGTACGGATGGCTGGGTAGCTCAGGTGGTTAGAGCACGGCACTCATAATGCCGGGGTCGCCGGTTCGAATCCGGCCCCAGCTACTGGTGGCGATGGGTCAGCCCCATCGGCCGCAGAGTTCGAAGAAGCGCCCGCATTCGCGAATGCGGGCGCTTTTTCGCGTCGTGACAGGCCGCGCTCGGCGCGCGATCGACCAATCGCGCAACGCGCTTTCCGTCATTTCAGCGAACGGGCAGGGTGACGGCGCTGGCGCTGGCAACGATCGGGGCAGTGGCGTGGGGGGTGCGTGGCGCGCGCAACCGCCTGGCGCTGTGGACGCTGCTCCTCTTTTGGGGGGCGCACCAGAGCGCGAAGCTCAACCTGTTCGTGGGGGTGGTGAACTCGGGGGCGGAAATCTTTCCGCCGTATCTCGAGCACCTCGTGCGCTACTTCGGGCCCGAGCGCAATGCGCCGCTCCTGTGGGTGACGATCGCGGCGTACGGCGTGTTCGCGCTGTGGATGCTCATTCCCCGTTCGGCAGATGACAACGGGGGGCGGATGCGGCGCCTGGTGATCGGGGCGTTGGCATCGCTGGCGGCCGTCGAGCACGGCTTCCTGGCGACGCGCCTGCCGATCATGCTGTGGGAACTCTTTCTGCGGGTGGGCCGCGGCTGACGCCGTCGCCGATCCTCGAGGGTAGACGAATGCTTGACCGACTCCAGTTGCCGGCGGACCTGCGCGCGCTCACCCCGGGTGAGCTGCAAGCCGTGGCGGACGCCGTGCGCGCGCGCCTCATCGACGTGTGTTCGCGCACGGGGGGGCACATCGGGGCGGGACTGGGGGTCGTCGAGTTGAGCGTGGCGCTGCACGCGGCGTTCGAGACGCCGCGTGACCAGCTGGTGTGGGACGTGGGGCACCAGGGCTACCCGCACAAGGTGCTCACCGGGCGCAATGACCGGATGGAGACGATCCGGCAGGAGGGGGGGCTGTCGGGCTTCCTCAAGCGCGGCGAGAGCGCGTACGACGCCTTCGGCGCCGGGCACGCGGCCACCTCGATTTCGGCGGCGTTAGGCATCGCGGCGGGGCGCGACCTGCAGGGGGATGACTACAAGGTGGTCGCGATCATCGGCGATGGCTCGCTCACCAGCGGGCTGGCGTACGAGGCGCTCAACAATGCCGGGCACAGCGACCGCGATGTCATCGTGGTGCTCAACGACAACGAGATGTCGATTGCCCCGAACGTGGGGGCGATGTCGAAGTACCTCAACCAGGTGCAACGCAACCCGATCTACAACCGCATCCGCGGGAAGATCGGCGAACTGGTGGAGAGCAATCGCGCGCTCGAGCTGCTGGTGCGCAAGTGGGAGGAGAGCGTCAAGTCGTTCCTCACCCCCGGCGTGCTCTTCGAAGAGTTAGGGTTCCGCTACTTCGGCCCCATTGACGGGCACGACATGGGGGCGCTGCTGGAGACGTTCACCGCCGTGCGCGCCATGACGGGGCCGCGCCTGGTGCATGTGGCCACGCAGAAAGGGCGGGGCTTTCCCGCCGGGGAACACGGGGAGAAGTGGCACGCCCTGCCCCCCGGCCACGATCCGGCCACCGGAAAGGTCCTGCGTGTCTCGACCGCCAACCCGGCGTACACGGCGGTCTTCGGACGCGGCCTGGCCGACCTGATGACGGAGCGTGCCGATGTCGTCGCGATCACCGCGGCGATGCCGAGTGGGACTGGGACGGGGACCGTGGCCGCCGCGCACCCGTCGCGCTTCTTCGACGTCGGGATCGCCGAGGGGCACGCCGTGACCTTTGCCGCGGGGATGGCGACGCGCGGCATCCGCCCCGTGGTCGCGATCTACTCGACGTTCCTCCAGCGCGCGTACGACAACGTCATCCACGACGTGGCGTTGCAGCGGCTCCCGGTCACGTTCGCGATGGACCGTGCCGGCTTCGTCGGCGAAGACGGCGAGACGCACATGGGGCTGTACGACATCTCGTACATGCTCACGGTGCCGAACATGACGCTGGCGGTCCCCAAGGATTCGACCGAGATGCTGGGGATGCTGCGCACGGCGGTGTCGCACGACGGGCCGTTTGCCTTCCGCTTTCCGCGCGATGCGGCCCCCGACGTGGCGCCACCGATCGCCGAGGTCGCCCCGGTGCCGGTGGGGACGTGGGAAGTCCTCCGGCAGGGGCGCGACATCGCCGTGCTCGCGATGGGACCCATGGTGCAGCAGGCGCTGCGAGCGGCGGAGACCCTGGCGGCGGAGGGGATCGACCTGACGGTAGTGAACTGTCGCTACCTCAAGCCGTACGATGAGATCACGCTGCACGCACTCTCGGCGCACCATCGCGTGCTGCTGACAGTGGAGGAAGGGAGCGTGGTGAACGGCTTCGGCGCGATGCTCGCGGCGGTGGTGGCGCGCGTGGAGCCTAACGTGCGGGTGGTAGCGCACGGCGTCCCGGATCGCATCATCTACGCGGCCTCACGGTCGCGGCAGCTCGCAAGCTGCGGACTCGACGCGCCGGGGATCGCCGCGCGGGTGCGCGCGCTGCTCACGAGCGAGGCGGTCGCCGGGTGAATGTGGTATCGTTGTCGCATGCGCCCCTCGCACCGCCGATGACCGCGTCCGCCGCGGACACTCCGCCCGTGATCCTCGTCGACGAGGAGGATCGCGCGCTGGGCCTCGCCGAGAAGCTCAGCGTGCACGAGACGGGGCGGCTGCATCGCGCTGTGTCGGTCTTTGCCTTCGATGTATCGGGCGCGATGCTCATTCAGCGACGTGCGGCGGGGAAGTACCACTCCGGCGGACTCTGGTCGAATAGCGCATGCAGCCACCCGCGCGAGGGCGAGACTCCCGCCGACGCGGCGCGACGATGCCTGCGTGAGGAAATGGGACTCGAGTGTGCGACGCTGGAGCCGGCGCTGGCCTTCATCTATCGCGCGCCGGTCTCGCCCACGCTCATCGAGCATGAGTACGACCACGTCTTCGTAGCGCGCGTGACCGGCGAACCGCGACCCGATACGCGCGAGGTGGAGTCGTGGCGCCGGGTCTCGCTCCCGGATGTCCTCGAGGAACTGGCGCGCGATGCGTCGCGCTTCTCGGCCTGGTTCCCGCTGGCGCTCTCGCGCTTGCAGGGGCTCGAGGTGCTGGCGCGCGCCACGCAGCCGCTGGACGGGACGACCGCCAATGCCTGAGCGCCCCGGCGTGGCGGTGACTCGCGCCGAGGAGGACGCGGCGCCACTGGTGGCGGCGCTGGAGGCGGTCGGGCTCCGTGCGGTGTGCACGCCGCTGCTTCAGTTCGCGCCGTCGTCGCCCGATCCGCTGGTCGGTGAACTGGCCGATGCCCTGACCGCGCTGCGGGCGGATGGGGCGTCGACCGAGTGGCTTGTCTGCACCAGCCGACACGCGGTGACGGCGCTGGCGCACAGCTGCGGCGCGTTAGGGATCGCGCCGGCATCGCTCAACTTCGCACAGGTGGGGGCCGTGGGACGCCGGACCGCGGAGGCGCTGGAGGCGATCGGGTTGCCGGTGACGCTCGTGCCCGACGTCTCCGACGCGGCGCACCTCGCGGCCGCCATGCTGTCGCGGTCCGGCGGCGTTCCAGCGCGCGTGCTCTTCCCCAGGGCGCGCGAGGCGCGCGAGGCGCTGCCGACGGCGCTACGCGACGCGGGGTGGGAGGTGAACGACGTGACCTGCTACGAGACGCTCCCCTCTGCCGACGGTGCCACTCGGCTCGCCGCGGCGTTGTCGCGGGGCGAACTGGGGGCCGTGACGTTGGCCTCGGGGTCGGCGGCCCGCGCCTTTTCGCAGTGTGTTCCGGCCGCGCTGTGGGGTCGCGCGCGCCTCGTCTCCATTGGCGCAACGACGACCGCAGATGCGACGGCGTGCGCCCTTCCGATCGCGGCGCAGGCCACCGAGCCGACCGTGGCCGCGCTCGCGGACGCCACGCGCCGCATCCTTTCCGAGTCCTTCGCGCATGCCTAACGATCTCCCGACGCCGGCTCCGACCGGCGCGCGTCCCATCCGCATCGGCTCCCGCCGGTCGGCGCTCGCCCTCAAGCAGACGCACATGGTGCGCGATGCCCTCGAGGCCCTCGGGCACCCGACCGAGGTGGTCACCTTCTCGACCGTCGGCGACGAACGGCTCGACGTCCCGCTGCCGGCAATCGGGGGGAAGGGGGTCTTCACTGCGGAGCTCGAGGCGGCGCTCCTGGGTGGCGGCGTCGACCTCTGCGTGCACTCGCTGAAGGACTTGCCGACCGAGTCGCCGGCGGGGCTCGACGTAGGGGCGGTGCTGCCGCGCGAGGATCCGCGCGACGCGCTCCTGATCCGCGCCGACGTGCAGGCCACGGCCAAGACGCTGCAGGAACTCCCGGCGGGTGCGCGGGTGGGGACCAGTTCGCTGCGCCGCACCGCGTTGCTCCGTCAGCTGCGTCCCGATTTGCAGCTGGTCGACCTGCGCGGGAACGTGCCGACGCGGGTCAAGAAGCTCGATGACGGCAACATGGAAGCGATCATCCTGGCGGGGGCGGGGCTCAAGCGCCTCGAACTGGATGGCCGCATCACGCAATGGCTCGAGCCGCCTTCGTGGCTCCCGGCGCCGGCGCAGGGGGTCATCGCCATCCAGATCCGGCGCGACGATACGTTCATCCGCGACCTGCTGTCGCACGTGCACGACGAGGCGTCGTGGCAGGCGGCGGTCTCGGAGCGCGCATTCCTCAACACGCTCGAGGGCGGCTGTCAGGTCCCGGTAGGGGCGCTGGCCGTCGCGAGGGATGGGGCACTCTGGCTGGACGGCGTGATCCTCGACGTCGATGGCGGTGGCGCCTCACGCGGTGGCATCCGGATCGACGGCGCCGGGGCGACGTCGGCGCAGGCGGCGGGGGCGAAGCTGGCCGCCTCGCTGCTCGAGTCGGGGGGGGCGGCGCTCCTCGCGCGCGCCCGTGCGGTGGCCCCCACCCACAAGTCCTAACGAGCGAACCATGGCTGACGCGATGACGACCTTTCCCACGATGCGGCTGCGGCGGTTGCGGCAGAGCGCCGGGCTCCGCGCGCTGGTGCGCGAGACGCGCCTGCACGCCTCGCAGCTCATTGTCCCGCTCTTCGTGCGCCCGGGCACCGGACTCCGTCGCCCCATCGGGTCGATGCCGGGGGTGGCGCAAACGTCCGTCGACGAGATGCTGCGCGATGCCGACCGGGCGGCGACGTTAGGCGTCGGGGGGATCATCCTCTTCGGGATCCCGGACACGAAGGACGAGGAGGGGACTGGCGCGTGGGACGAACACGGCCCGGTGGCGGCGGGCGTCCGCGCACTCAAGCGCGAGTTCCCCCACCTGGTCACGATCACCGACGTCTGCATGTGCGAGTACACGTCGCACGGCCACTGCGGCATCATCCGTGGCGAGACGGTAGACAACGACGCGACGCTGGCGCTGCTGGCGCGCGAGGCGGTGTGTCATGCGCAGGCGGGCGCGGATGTGGTGGCGCCGAGCGACATGATGGACGGACGCGTGGCAGCGATTCGCGTGGCGCTCGACGGCGCCGGGTACGCGCACGTTCCGATCCTCTCGTACGCCGCCAAGTACGCGTCGGCGTTCTACGGGCCGTTTCGCGAGGCGGCCGAGTCGACGCCGCAGTTCGGGGACCGGCGCGGCTACCAGATGGACATCGGCAACACCAACGAGGCCTTGCGTGAGGTGCGCGCCGATATCGCCGAGGGCGCGGACGCCGTGATGGTCAAGCCCGCGGGGCCGTGCCTCGACATCATCCGGCGCGTGCGCGACGAGACCGACTATCCGGTCTCGGCGTACCAGGTGTCGGGTGAGTACGCGATGATCAAGGCGGCGGCGGCCAACGGGTGGCTCGACGAGAAGCGCGCGATGATGGAGTCGCTCATCGCCATTCGCCGTGCCGGCGCCGATTTCATCCTGACCTACTTTGCCTACGACGCCGCGCAGGCGCTGCGCGACAGCGACTAGGCGTTCGCTTATCGCAGGAGTTCGAGCACCATGACGAGATCGGCGGAGTTGATGGCGCGTGCGCGCGACCTCTTTCCCGGGGGGGTGAACTCCCCAGTGCGCGCCTTCCGCGGCGTGGACGGCGAGCCCTTCGTGGTGGCCCGCGGGTCGGGGGCGCGCATATGGGACGTCGATGGCAAGGAATACATCGACTACATCCTGTCGTGGGGGCCGCTGGTGCTGGGGCACGCCCCGGCGGTCGTCTTGGACGCGCTGCGCGACGTGATGGCGCGCGGGACGAGCTTCGGGATTCCCACCGAGCTGGAGGTGTTGTTAGGCGAACGGGTGCGCGAGATGATGCCGCACGTCGAGCGCCTGCGCTTCGTCTCCAGCGGGACCGAGGCGACGATGAGCGCGATACGCGTGGCACGCGCGGCGACCGGACGGGATGCGATCCTGAAGTTCGACGGATGCTATCACGGGCATGCCGACTCGTTCCTGGTCAAGGCCGGCTCCGGCGTAGCCACGCTCGGGCTCCCCAACTCTCCCGGCGTTCCAGCCTCGCTGGCGGCGCTGACGCTCACCGCGACGTTCAACGACGTCGCCGAGACGACCGCGATGGTGCGGGCCAATGCGGAGAACCTGGCGGCGATCATCGTGGAGCCGGTGGTGGGGAACTCCGGGCTCATCCCGCCGGATCCCGGCTTCCTGCAGGCGCTGCGCGCGCTGGCCACGGAGACCGGGGCGGTGCTGATCTTCGACGAAGTGATGACCGGCTTCCGCGTGGCGCTGGGCGGGGCGCGCGAGGTCTACGGGGTGACGCCGGATCTCACGACGTTAGGCAAAGTGATCGGTGGCGGGCTCCCGGTGGCGGCGTACGGCGGGCGCCCCGACCTCATGGATCGCGTGGCACCGAGCGGGCCGGTGTACCAGGCCGGGACGCTGTCGGGCAATCCGCTGGCGATGGCTGGGGGGCTCGCCACGCTCAAGGCGCTTACGCCGGAGGTGCACGCGACGATGGTGGCCCGCACCGCGCGACTGGCGGCCGGCGTCGCGACGATCGCGCGCGAGTGCGACGTGCCGTGCACCGCGGGGTCGGTTGGGAGCATGTGGGGCTTCTTCCTGCGCGATACGCCGGTGCACTCGTTTGCCGATGCGCGGACGGCAGACGTGGCACTGTTCAAGCGCTTCTTTCATGAGGCGTTGCAGCGCGGGGTGTACCTCGCTCCGTCGGCGTTCGAGGCGGGATTCATGTCGGCAGCGCACGACGACGCGGTGATCGACGAGACGCTCGACAAGCTCCGCAGCGCGATGCAGGCCGCGGCGGCGTCGCGCGCCGCGGGGGCGTGAGTGCCTGACGAGGGCGCGTGATGCGTGCGTGACGCGCGCGCGTCGCTCGCAGTGTCGCCCGCAGCGTCGCCCGCATGCGACGAAAATGAAACGGCCGCCCGCGCATGTCGCGGGCGGCCGTTTCGTTGCTGCGGTGGTCGTCGCGCTTACGGCACGACGATCGTCTTGGTGATGGAGTTGGTCAACCCACCGGCATCGGTGACGGTGAGCGTGACGTTGTAGGTCCCGGCGAGGCCCATCCACAGCGTCTTGATGGCGCCGGTCTTGGGCTTCTCGCCCACGTGGGCCACCCAAGCGTAGGAGACCACACCGACGTCGTCGGTGGACGAGGTGCCGTTGAAGGTGCACTGCCAGTAGGCGCCCGACTGGATCTTGCAGCTCGACTTCACGAAGTTGGCGACGGGAGCCTGGTTGGTCGGCGGCGGCGGGGGCGGCGAGCCACCACCGATGTTGCCGACGTAGAGCAGCCGGTTGGCCGAGCCCGTGCCGGGGTTGGTGATCTTCCCGGTGGTGGCATCGGCCTTCATCGCGGCCTCGACCTGCGCCGGCGTGAGGGCCGGGTTGTTGCCGAGGTACAGGGCCGCCGCGCCGGCGACGTGCGGGGACGCCATCGACGTGCCGCTGATCGTGCTCGTGGCGGTCGTGGAGCCGATCCACGCGCTCTTGATGCTGACGCCCGGGGCGAAGATGTCGCCGCAGGTGCCGTAGTTGGAGAACGAGGCGCGCGCGTCGGTGTTGCTGCTGGCCATGGTGCTGATGACGCCGTTCGTCACGCCACGGCGGGCCGGCGAGGCGGTGCAGGCGTCGCTGTTGTCGTTACCGGCGGCAATGGCGAAGGTGACGCCGGCCGCGGCGAGCGCGTCGGTCGCGTTATCGGCGGAGGTGTTGATGCTCCCACCGAGCGAGGCATTGGCGACCGCCGGCAGCTTCTTGTTGGCGATGACCCAGTTGATGGCCGAGACGTACCACGACCAGGAGCCCGAGCCGCTGGAGTTGAGGACGCGCACCGGGTGCAGCGTGACGGACTTGGCGAGGCCGTAGGTGGTGCCGCCAATGGTGCCGGCGACGTGCGTGCCGTGGCCGTTGCCGTCGTTCGTGGTGCCGCTGCCGGTGAAGTCGGCGCCATTGCCGATGCGACCGGTGAACTCGGTGTGCGTCGGGTTGATCCCGGTGTCGATGATGTAGGCGTGAACGCCGGCACCCGCGTTGGGATACGTGTAGCTGTTGTTGAGCGGGAGGTTGCGCTGGTCTACGCGGTCCTGTCCCCACGAACCGACCGGGGACTGCGTGCCGGTGGCGTGGATGAGGCCGTCCTGCTCGACGTAGAGGACGTCGGGGCGACGGCGCAGCTCGGTGACGGCGGTCGGCGAGAGGCGAGCGGCGAAGCCGTTCATGGCGCGATCCCAACGCGCGGTGACCACGCCGCCGCGGGCGTTGGCCTCGGCGACGGCATCGCCCTGCGCCGCAAGGTCACCCGGCGTGCGCAGCACGACGAGGTATTCGTTCGGGATCACCTGCGTGGTGAGGTCCCCCTGCGGGACGAGTAACGGGGCCAGCCGAGCCGCGCCCGATGGGGCGCTGGGGTCGGCACAGGCGGTGACCACGAGTCCGGCGGCTGCAACAAGTCCGAGCGTCCGCTTCACATTTCCTCCAGGTATTGGGGAGCACGACCGTGATGTAGCCCCGCAGGTCCGGCCTAGGCATCGTCCGCATCGTGGCGGTCGGATGTCGTTAGGCTCTCAGGCGCCGATTGGCGCAGGGCGGCCGTGGCCGCGACGTCCCGGGGGAGAGGCGCGCTATCCTACGTGCATCTGGACGCGCCGTCAATGCGGAGGTTTCGAATCGCGGAGCGAACCGGTGGAGAGACGAACATTTGCGACATGCGTCACAAGAAACCTGATGCGGTGGCGCCACGAAGCGGTCAAATCTGCAGGGCATCTTTGTGTCGCGGATATGCTCGGCGTGTGGAAAGAATCGCCCGCCACGCGCCGATACTTCCCGGGGAGACGCAGGCTCTGGCGACACCATCGGTGTCGTCCCGCGAAGTCCCCGCACCCGTCCCTCCATGCTCGGCGACCTCTTCAAGCGGTTCCGCTCGTCCGAACGGCCGGCTGTTGCAGCTGCCGGAGCCTCCACGGCGCGCCCGACCACGGCGGAGCGCACGCCGCCCTCGGCCGTGCCGACGGTGGCCCCGACGACGCTCCCCCCCGTGCCGCCTGACGCGGATGCACGCGAGATGCAGGGGTGGCTCGAGCTCGACGTGCGCACCCGCGTGGCCGAGTTGCACAACGTGCTCTCCCGCGAGGACCGTGAGACCGACGCGCCGCGCTTCCTGGACGCGCTGCTGGAGTCCTTTGACGCCGTGGTGCGCCAGCCGCCGCTGGCGGCGCAGCGCGCGCTCAGCGTCACGCGCGATACGAGCGCCCCGACGTCGCGCCTGGTCTCGCTGGTCGAAGGGGACCCCGGACTCGGCCAGGCGCTCCTGCGATACGCCAACTCGGCGTACTACGCCACCGGTGGGGGGCGCGTCGTGTCGCTGCACGGCGCCGTACAGCGTGTCGGGACCTCCGGCGTGCACAACGTCGTCCTCAAGACGATGGTCGACGGGCTCCTCTGCCGCCCGGGGAGCGCGTACCAGGACATGGTGAACCTGTCGTGGCAGCACATGGTGCGCGTCGCGCCGATCACGCGTGGGCTGGCGCCGGCGTTCCGCGCCGTGCCTGACGAGGCCTACGCGCTCGGGCTGCTGCACGACGTCGGGAAGCTCGTCGTCTTCGATCGCCTGGGCGAGCTGCGGAAGACACTGCGACGCGACGTCGCATTCCCGCTGCCCGTCATTGGCGTGGTGCTGCGCATGCTGCACGAGCCCCTGGGGGGGCTGGCGGCGCTGCAGTGGGGGCTGGGAGCCGGGGTCGCCCACGCCATCGCCACGCACCACCGCGCGCCGGTCCCCGAGATGTACGATCCGCGCTGCGAACTGTTGTTCTTCGCCGAACGACTCGACCTGGCGCGCTCGCGGGGACGACCGGTCGACCTGGAGCGCTGGTGGAAGGACGGCCTGATCGTCACGCCGTTCGATATCGTCGAGCGCGCCGTGGCCAACATCCCTGAGGACGCGGAGGAAGGGGCACCCGCCTGACGGCTCGCCGTCAGGGCCGGCGGTGGCCGGCTCGTCCGGTCTCCCGCGCCCCGTCTCCCGATCAGCTCAGGAGGATGGGGCGCGGTGGCGTCGGGGCTTCGCCGTCGGCGTGGACGGTGCGGTCGCGTGCCCACGTGCGCAGCGACCCTAACGACTCGGCCATCGTACGGGACAGCGGTCGCGTGGCCGACAGCTCGTGGGCGATCCGCGCCTGCGTGAGCGTACCCGCGTCGCTGAAGGCGTGATACTGCGCCGCGACGATGGCCTGCTCGATCTCGGCGCCGCTGAATCCGTCGGAGGCGGCGACCAGCGGATCGAGGGCGACTCCCTTGGGGTCGGTGCCGCGCTTGCGCAGGTGAATCTCGAAAATTGCCCGGCGAGAGGCGGCGCGCGGCAGGTCGACGAAGAAGACCTCGTCGAAGCGTCCCTTGCGGATGAACTCGGGGGGGAGCGTCGAGACGTCGTTGGCGGTGGCGACGACGAAGACGTCGCCGCGGCGGTCCTGCAACCACGAGAGAAACGAGCCGAAGACGCGCCGCGAGACGCCACCATCCTGCTCCCCGCCGGACGAGGCGAAGGCCTTCTCGATCTCGTCGATCCACAAGACGATGGGGGCCATGCGCTCGGCCGTGCGGAGGGCGCGCTTGAAGTTCTTCTCGCTGTCCCCGATGTACTTGTCGTACAGGAGCCCAGGGTCGAGGCGCAGCAGCGGGAGCGACCACTCGTTGGCCACCGACTTGGCGCAGAGGCTCTTGCCGCATCCGGGGACGCCGAGCAGGAGGATGCCCTTGGGGAACGGGAGGCCGAAGGCGGCGGCCCGTTCGGGGTCGAGGACCGCAGCGCGACGGCGGGCGAGCCACTCCTTGAGCCCCTCGAGCCCGGCCACCTGCGACATCCCCCCCTCGGTGGGCCAATACTCGAGGAGTCCATCCTGCTCGACGGCCTGCCGTTTGGCCTCCGTGACGCGCGGGATGTCGGCGGCGGTGAGGGCGCCGTCGGTCATGATCAAGCGGGTGAGGATCTTCTCGGCCTCGGTGAGCGACAGCCCGGCCAGGTTATGGAGTAGGCGGGCGCGATCGGAGGGGGTGAGGTCGACGCGGACCGGCATGCGGGCGGCGTGATCCCTCGTGACGCGCTCCATCAAGGCGCGGTAGTCCTCACCCTCGGGGGCGGGGACGGAGATGACGATTGCGTGCTGCCGCAGCGATTCGGGGAGGGTGACATCGCCCCCCGAGATAACGAGCGTCCCTCGGCGCGTGGCGAAGCGGTCGACCACGTCGTGCAGATGGGCGACGACGAGGGGATCCTCGAAATGGGCGCTGAGCGCGGGGAAGTGGTAGATCCCCGTCCCCTCGCGCTCGACGTGGCGTAGCGCGTCGGTCGGGAGGGCGGTGTCGTCGATGAAGGGGTCGGTCAATCCGCCGCCACGCCGAATCCCCTTGGACCGGCGCCATTCGAAGTAGTGCAGGGAGAGGCGGGAGGCGACGTGTCGCAGTGCCTCCTCCGCTCGCTCGTACTCCCAGGTGTCGAGTACCACGAGGGAGTAGCGTGAGCGAACGAGGAGTTCGAGTTCGTCGAGGAAGGCGGCGCGTGTCATGGGCGGTTCGTGACCTGATTCCCCTTATGACTGTCCGACGTGAGGGGCGTCACCCCGCCGACGGGGCGGGGGAGGCTTCCCAAAGCCCGATCGCCCGGTGTTAAACTTCCCGTCCCACATCTCTGGCCAACGTCGCATGCCGAAGTCGAGTCGTACCGCTGCCATCACCGGTGACCACGCCGCCATCGAAACGCCGCGCACGCAGGCCGATCGAATGTTTCGCGCGGCGCAGGAGTGCATCCGCCAGCGTCAACGTTATGCGCGTCTCGTCGAGCGTGCGGCGCACGAGGAGGAACAGCAGGGGGCGCTGCGCATCGCCTGCATCTGCGACGACGTGCTGATCGCGAGCGTCAAGGCCTACGAGACGACGACGGCCACGGGCTCGGCGCACCGCGAGGAGGACTGGTGGCACAAGGCGAACAGCCTCTGGCACGCCTCGCGCGAGTACAGCCGCCGTCACGAAGGGTGCGACAAGGACAGCCGCAAGTTCACCGACCACTCCCCGGCGCGGCTCGCCGAGCTGACGATGGAGTACGATCTGGAGGCCTCGGCGCTGCTCGCGTTGCAGCATGCGGTGCAGGCGTATCGCAAAGCGGCGCCGGACGCCGAGCTCGAGTCGAACGGCGCCGCTCGCGTCGCGTAGGACGGCGGTCGACATCGCTCCACGGTCGCGCGACACCGCGCGGCCGTTGCGGGACATCGCGGAACGACGGCGCTGTCCCGTCCGTTTGCCCAGTGAGTCAACCCTGGGCCCATGCCAACGCACGTTCTCCGCGCTTCGCTTCACCTCCCGCTCCCCATCGAGCAGGTCTTCCCCTTCTTTGCCAAGGCCGAGAACCTCGGGCTGATCACGCCGCCCGAGATGGGGTTCGAGATCAAGACGCCGCTCCCGGTCGACATGCGGGAGGGGGCGCTGATCGACTACACGATCCGCCTGCACGGCATCCCCATGGGGTGGCGGACGCTGATCTCCACCTGGAATCCGCCGCACGAGTTCGTCGACGAGCAGCTCAAGGGGCCGTACGCGATCTGGCACCATACGCATCGCTTCCGCGCCGATGGCAATGGCGGGACGTTCATCGAGGACGAGGTGCGGTATCGGCTGCCGTTGTCGCCGCTGGGAGACCTGGCCCTCCCATTCGTGAAGCGGCAGCTCGACCGGATCTTCGCCTACCGGACCGAGGCTGTGCGGCGCATCCTCCTGGGGGAGCGAGCGGCTTCCGCCGCCTAACGCCGACGCCCGGGGAGGTCGCCGAGCCCGAACCGTTCCATCGACCGCAGGCGCTCGTCGTGTGGCGCGCCACCACGGATCGTCCCCGTGGCGCTGCGCGGATGGGGGCGGGGAGGCAGCTTGGGCGGCCCGGGGAGCGGGGGATCGGCTCCCTCGGCGGGAGCGCCGCGTGACTCGGGGAATCGCGGCATCTGGCGCCGCCGCGCGCGCCAGCGGAACGTAGGCGCAGTTCGTACGTACACCGTGCTGGAGGGGACCGCAGCGACGGGACCGCGACACCGACGACGAGGGGGGCGGGCTTGGATCGTCTGGTCGAGCTGTTGTTCAAGTACCGCCCGTTCGCCTTCGCGAAGGGGACGCTCGCCTTTGCCTCCGCGATCCCCCCCTGGATCATCGCCGTCGGGGCGGTCGTGGCGTCGGGGGTGGCGGTGGCCACCTACCTGCGACACGCGGGGGAATTGTCCCGTCGGATGCGACTCGCGCTCGCGGGACTTCGCGTCGCAGCGATTGCCGTGCTCGCGCTGGCGCTGGCACGTCCCGTCCTGGTGCTGAGCACCTCGATCCAGCAGCGCAACGTCGTGGCGGTCGTCGTCGACGATTCGCGGAGCATGCAGGTGCGCGATGTGGACGACGGGAGTCGCGGCGACGTCGTCTCCCGCCTGGCCGGTGGGGCTGATTCGGCGCTGCTGCGGGCGCTCGCCGAGCGATACCAGCTGCGGGTCTTCCGGCTGGGGGCGGGCGGGCGCCTGCCCGATGCCTCGTCCATTCGATACGACGGGACGCGCACGCGGCTCGCCGCGTCGATCCTGCGCATCGAGGACGACCTCACCGGGGTGCCGACCGCGGGGGTGGTGTTGTTGAGCGACGGCGCCGATAACGCGTCGGCGACACCCGGTGAAGAGGGGCTTGCCGAGCAACTGCTCTCGCTGCGCGCCCGCCAGGTCCCGGTGTACACGGTGGGGATCGGGAGCGAGCGCTTCGATCGCGACGTGGAGGTGGCGCGCGTGGACGCGCCGCGCACGTTGCTGCGCAACGCTTCGCTCTTCGTGCAGGTGGTCCTCGTGCAGCGGGGTTACGGTGGGACGCGCGTCCCGGTGGTGGTCGAGGATTCGGGGCGCATCGTGGGGACGGCGACGGCGTTGCTCCCGCGCGATGGCGAGGCGGTGTCGGTGCGCATCCGGGTTCCGGCCACGGAGACGGGGGCCCGCCTGCTGACGGTGAAGGTCCCGCTGCAGGCGCGGGAGATGATCGCCGAGAACAATGCGCGCACGACGCTGGTGGTGGTGCGCGATCGGCGCGAGAAGATCCTGTACATGGAAGGGGAGCCGCGGTTCGAGCTCAAGTTTCTGCGGCGCGCGGTGGAGGCGGACGGCAACATCCAGTTGGTCACGCTGCTGCGCTCGTCGAAGGACAAGTTCCTGCGACTTGGCGTCGACGACTCGTTGGAGCTGGCGGCGGGCTTTCCGCGCACCCGTGAGGAGCTGTTCTCGTATCGCGCGGTGGTCCTGGGGAGCGTGGAAGCCTCGTTCTTCACGGCGGACCAGTTGCGCATGCTGGGGGACTTCGTGAGCGAGCGGGGCGGGGGGCTCCTGGTGCTGGGTGGGCGGGATGCGTTAGGCGAAGGGGGATACGGCGGGACGGCGGTCAGCGACGCGCTCCCGCTGGAATTGCAGGGGGTGTCGGGCGATGCGCCGGTCCTTGCCACGCTGCAGGCGACGCCGACGGCGGCTGGGGCGGGGCACGCGGCATTGCAGCTCGCGGGCGACGACAGTGCCTCCCGGGCGCGGTGGACGGCGTTGCCGCCGCTCACCACGGTGAACCGGCTCGGGCGCGCGAAGCCCGGGGCGACGATCCTGCTGACGGGGATGGCGCCCGACGGCGTGACGTCGCGCCCGCTGCTCGCGTACCAGCGCTACGGGCGCGGGAAGGCGATCGTGTTCGGGGCGCAGGACTCGTGGCTCTGGCAGATGGAAGCGTCGATTCCGGTGGACGACCAGACGCACGAGACCTTCTGGCGGCAGATGCTGCGCTGGCTGGTGAGCGACGTGCCGGATCGCGTGGAAACGATCGTCGCGGACGAGAGTGGTCCGGGCGAAGGGGTGTCGCTGCGCGCCGAGGTGAGCGACTCCGGCTTCCTGAAGGCGAATGGAGCGACGGTGCTCGGGACCATCACGCCACCGCGCGGTGTCACGCAGGAGGTGGCGCTGGAGTGGGCGGTGGAGCGCGACGGTGAGTATCGCACGACGTACGTCCCGGACGGGAACGGGGTACACGAGGTGCGGCTCCGAGCGGTGGTCGGGCGGGACACGGTGGTGGGCGAGGCGGCCTATGTTCGCGTGGCGCCGCCGACGCAGGAGTACTTCGGGGCGGAGATGCGGCCGACGCTGCTACGGCAGCTGGCCGAGGAGACCGGGGGGCGCTACTACCCGGCCGATCGCGCGCTCGACGTGGCAAAGGACATGGTGTACAGCGCGAGCGGGGCGACGGTGGTGGAGCGGAAGGACCTGTGGGACATGCCGGTGCTGCTGGGGCTGTTGCTGCTGGCGTTAGGCACCGAGTGGGCGTTGCGGCGACGGCGCGGGGTGGCGTGATGCTCGAGCGAGCGGCGAGGAGGGCGGCGTCGACGTGTCGGACGGCGACGTCGGGACGGCGATGGAGAGCGCGATGACGCGAGGCGAGGCGTGGCGATGATGATGAGCGGGCGGAAATGGTACCGGCACCTTCGGGGGGCGGGGGTAGCGTTGTTGTTGGGGGGGGCCCCCCACGTCACGCTCTCCCGCGTCGCGTCCGCTGCCGTGCCCACCCCGGCCGGTGCTTCCGTCGTCGCCTCGACGGACATCGCGACCGAACCTGCGCCGCGCACCGCCGTGCTCATCGTCGCCGGCGTGAGCGGCGAAAAGCGCCTCGCCGATGCGTTCTATCAGTGGGCCACCACGGTGGCGTCGGCCGCCACCTCGCGCTTCGGCATCCCGGACTCGCTCGTGACCGTGCTCGCCGAGGATTCCACGCGCGCGCGGGTGCGCGCCCGCTCCACACGAGAGAACATCCTGCGGTCCATCACCCGGCTCACCGCCGGGATGACGGCGGGCGATCGCCTGGTGATCATCCTCTTCGGCCACGGCACCACGCAGGGCGACGAGTCGAAGTTCAACGTCCCGGGGCCAGACCTGTCGGGCGAGGATTTCAAGGTCGCCCTCGCCGCGCTGCGGAACGTTGGGCTGATCTTCGTGAACACGACGAGCGCCAGCGGGGACTTCGTGAAGCCACTGGCCGGGGCCAATCGAGTGATCATCACGGCGACGCGCTCCGGGCGCGAGCAGAACGAGACGCTCTTCCCTGCGCACTTCGTCGCCGCACTGACGACCGCCGGTGCCGACAGCGACAAGGACGGGCGGGTGAACCTGCTCGAGGCGTTCACGTACGCCCGGCGTGAGGTGGAGCGCGTGTTCGAACAAGGGAATCGCATCGCCACCGAGCACCCGTTGCTCGAGGACGACGGCGACGGCGTGGGGCACACCGATGCGAGCGAGAAGGGGCCCGACGGCCTGCGCGCGCGCACGGTCTTCCTCGAGCCCTCGGGTGGTGCGACGCTGGCGGCCGATCCGCGCGCGGCGCGACTCCTGACCGAGCGCCGAGAGGTGGAGGGACGGCTGGAGGCGTTGCGTGCCCGGCGTGCGACCATGAACGAAGATGCCTACCAGAAGGCACTCGAGCCCTTGCTGGTCGAGCTGGCGGAGAAGACGCGCGCCTTGCGGGCGCTCGAGGTGAAGAAGCCATGAGTGTGTACCGGCGTTGGGGAGTGCTGGCGCTGCTCGTGCTCGCGCCGCCCACGGCGTGCGCGCAGGAGGGCGACGCGGCATCGCTGGTGGCACAGGGGACGACGGCGCGGCAGGCCGGGCGATACGACGACGCGATCCGACTCGCGCAGCGGGCGACGGCGCGCGACAGTGCGCACGCCGGGGCCGCGCGCCTGCTGGCGCGCGCGCTGCGAGATGTGGGGCGCTATTCCGAGGCGAGCGAGGCGGCCGAGCGATTTCGCCGGGCGGCGAATGGTGCCACCGATCTGGACGTGCTCCTGGGCGACATCCTGCGCCTCCGCGGACGAGTGGAGGAGGCGCGCGCCGCCTACGAGCGGGCGCGACAAGGGGGCGATTCGCTCACGGCCAAGCTGCAGCTGGCGACGCTGGCCTTCGAGGGTGGGGCGCGCGACGAGGCGATGCGCGCCTTCGACGCCTTCATCGATATCTACAACAGCGGCCGTCGCGCCCTCACCGCGGACGAACTGCGCGCGGTGGCGGTGGCCTGCCGATACCTGGGGCGCAACGATCCGCAGCTCTTCAAGGATGCGCTGAAGGCGTACGATCAGGCGATTGCCGCCGATTCCAGCAATCTCGATACGCGCACCGAGCTCGGCTTCCTCTTTCTCGAGAAGTTCAACGCGGTCGACGCGCGCGCCACCTTCGCGGCGGTGCTGGCGACCAACCCGACGCACCCGCGCGCCCTGCTCGGCATGTCGCGCGTGCTGTCGTTCGACGGGCGTGGCGATGCCTCGGCACTCGTCAGGCAGTCGCTGGCGGTGAACCCGAGCGACGCGGAGGCGCGGGCGGTGGCCGCGCTCCTGCTGATCGACGTGGAGCGCTACGACGAGGCGGCGGCGGAGGCGATTCGCGGGCTCGCGGCCGACAGCGGGGCCGCCCAGCCACTCATCGCGCTGGCCGCCGCCAGGTGGCTCTCCGGCGACTCGGCCAACTTCCAGCGGGCGCTGGAGCGCGCGCACGCGCGCCTCCCCGGGGCGGCGGACGCCGAGGTGACGTTGGCCGACGTCGCGGCACGCAACCGGTTGTATCGTCAGGCGGCGGCGTTCGCCGAGCAGGGACTGTCGCGCGATCCGCGGGCGGCTCGAGCCCTCGCGCTGTTAGGCGTGAACCAGCTCCGGCTCGGTCGCGTCGTCGACGGCAAGGCCAGTCTCGACCGCGCCTTCTCCCTGGATCCGTACGACGTCTGGGCCAAGAACACGCTCGACCTGCTCGACACGTTCGACGGCTACACCGAGGTGAAGACCCCTCGGTTCGTGCTGGTGATGGAAAAGAAGGATGCCGCGCTCCTGGCGCTGTACGCGGCGCCGCTCGCCGAGATGGCGTTCGACTCGTTGGCGGCGCGCTATGGTTACCGTCCGGCCGAGCCGGTGCGCGTGGAGTTCTTCCGCAGCCACGCCGACTTCTCGGTGCGCACCGTGGGGTTGGCCGGACTTGGGGCGTTAGGCGTGTGTTTCGGACCGGTGGTCGCGATGGACTCGCCGGCGGCGCGCAAGGTGGGGGAGTTCAACTGGGGCTCGACGCTCTGGCACGAGATCGCCCACACCTTCACGTTAGGCGCGACCGACAACCGCATTCCGCGCTGGTTCTCGGAGGGGCTGTCGGTGCTGGAGGAACGGCGGGCGCGCCCCTCGTGGGGGAGCGACGTGACGCCGGAGTTCCTGGCCGCGTACGCCGCCGGGATGCTCGCCCCGCCGTCGCGCATGAACGACGGCTTCATGCGCCCGCGTTTTCCGCAGGAGGTCATCCTCTCCTACTACCAGGCGTCGCTGGTGGCCGAGTGGATCGAGCGCGAGCGCGGGGCCGCGGGGATCCGGGCGATGCTCGCCGGCTATAAGCGTGGGGCCACCACGCCAACGGTGGTGCGAGAGGTCCTGGGGCTGGACGCCGCGGGGCTCGACGCACGCTTCGACGCGTTTGTACGGGAACGCTTCGCGCGGGAGCTGGCGGCGGTCACGATGGAACAGGGCGGGGAGCGGGAGCAGGGGATCCGGTGGCGGGGGACCTTTGCCGATGCGATGCGCGCGGCGACGGCGGCCGCGGAGCGCCAGCGATGGGACGATGCGGTGCGCGAACTCGAGCGCGCGAAGACGCTGCTGCCGTCGTATGCCGGCGAAGACTCGCCCTATCGGACGCTCTCCCAGATCCACCTCACGCGCCGCGACACGGCGGGGGCGGTCCGTGAGCTGCAAGCCATGACCCAGCGCAACGAGCTGGCGTACGAGGCCAACCTGGAGCTGGATGCCCTGGCCGCGGCACGCGGTGACGTGCCTGCCGCGCTGGCGGCGCTCGACCGGACCCTGTACATCTCGCCCTTCGACCTGGGGATCCACCAGCGGCTGGCGGAGCGCGCGGCGCGCGTGGGGCGCCATCCGGTCGTGATCCGCGAGCGGCAGGCAGTACTGGCCCTCGATCCGTCGGATCGGGTGGATGCGATGTACCAGCTGGCGCTTGCGTACGCCAACGCCGGCGAGGTGAGCGCGGCGCGCCGGGAGGTGCTGCGGGCGCTCGACCTGGCCCCCAACTTCGAGAAGGCGCAGGCGCTCCTGCTTTCGCTCCAGGAGAAACGGCCATGAGACGATGGCGCAGGTGGGGATTGGCGCTGCTGGTCCTGCTCCCGGCCCTGACGGTCGCGGCGCAGGGCTTTCGCGGGCGTCGGCGCGCCCCCGGGAACGACCCCAACCCGAACGTTCCGTACGACGGACGCTTCACCTTCGTGCGGATGCGATTCGAGCCGTTAGGCGGCGGGTGGGACCTCAAGTGGGACCACGACTACCCGCGCGCCGAGACGCACTTCATGAAGATCCTCGAGGAGCTCACGACGGTGAAGCCGTTCCTCGAAGGGAGCAACATCCTGGCGTTCGACGATCCCGCGTTGTTCAAGTACCCGGTGGCGTACGTGTCGGAGCCGGGGTACTGGTCGATGAACGAACAGGAGCTGGCTGGGCTCAAGGCCTACGTGCAGAAGGGGGGCTTTCTCATCTTCGACGACTTCGCCGGCACGCCGCAGTTCCGCAACTTCGAGTTCCGATGGATGCAGGCCTTCCCCGGCATGACACTGGTCAAGCTCGATCGGTCGCATCCGCTGTTCGACTCGTTCTATCACATCGAGTCGCTGGACATGGATCACCCGTACTACGGCGCGAAGGCCGAGTTCTGGGGTGCGTTCGAGGACAACGACCCGGCCAAGCGCTTGGTCATGATCGCCAATTTCAACAACGACATCGGCGACTACATGGAGTGGTCCGACGAGGGCTTCCTCCCGATCGCGCTGAGCAACGAGGCGTACAAGCTGGCCGTGAACTACGTCGTGTACGCCATGACGCACTGAGGCACACCCGACGCGGCGCTGGCGCCGCGCTGCCGCCGACCGTTTGATCGACACGCCGACGCACTGACCCAGGAGACCCGTGACGACTACTGCCCCAGAAGGCGTTGCCCTCAACGCCCCCGACGACCTCGCCCTGGCCGACAAGCTGCGCGCCGGACAGCAACAGATCCTGACCGAGCTGCACAAGCTCATCATCGGACAGGAACAGGTCGTGGAGCAGGCCCTCACCGCGCTCTTCGCCGGCGGCAACTGCCTCATCGTGGGCGTCCCCGGACTCGCCAAGACGCTCTTGATCCACACCATGGCGCAGGTGCTCGACCTGCGCTTCTCGCGCATCCAGTTCACCCCCGACCTGATGCCGTCGGACATCACGGGGACCGACATCATCCAGGAAGATCCGGAGACGGGGCGCCGGCGCATGGCCTTCGTGCCGGGGCCGATCTTCGCCAACATCGTCCTGGCCGACGAGATCAACCGCACGCCGCCCAAGACGCAGTCGGCGCTGCTCGAGGCGATGCAGGAGCACCGGGTGACGGTGCAGGGGCGCACCTACAAGCTCGAAGAACCGTTCTTCGTCTTTGCGACGCAGAATCCGATCGAGCTCGAGGGGACCTATCCGCTCCCCGAGGCGCAGCTCGATCGCTTCATGTTCCAGGTGATCATCGACTACCTCAACGAGGACGACGAGCTCAAGGTCGTGCAGACGACGACGGCGATCCAGAGCCACGTCTTCAAGCACGCGATCACGGGGCCGGACATCATCGCCTTCCAGCGACTCGTCAGGCGCGTCCCGGTGGCCGAGTCGGTGGCGCGATACGCGGTGCACCTCGTACGGGCGAGCCGTCCCACGTCGCCGACGGCCCCGGACTTCATCAAGCAGTGGGTGACCTACGGCGCCTCCACGCGTGCGGCACAGTACCTCGTGCTCGGCGGCAAGGCGCGCGCGCTCATGCAGGGGCGCTATCACGTCTCGTTCGATGATGTGAAGGCGCTGGCCGCGCCGGTGCTGCGTCACCGCATCCTCACGAACTTTCACGCGCAGTCCGAGCGGGTGACGACCGACCAGATCATCGCCAAGCTGGTCGACGCGGTGCCGCTCCCCAAGGCCAGGCTGTAGCCGCGCGCCGATGACCAATCCACCCACCACGCCATCCTCCGCACCGCCCGAACGCCCGGACGACGCGTCGCAGGTCGGGGTCCGATTCATCGACCCCGCCGCGCTGGCGCGCATCGGCAACCTGGAGTTGGTGGCGCGGTGGGTGGTGGAAGGGTTCATCTCCGGGTTGCATCGCTCGCCGCACCTCGGCTTCTCGACCGACTTTGCCGAGCATCGGCAGTACGTGCCCGGCGACGACATCCGCCACATCGACTGGCGAGTGTATGCGCGCACCGAGCGGTACTACCTCAAGGAGTTCGAGGCCGACACCAACACCAACTTCATGGTGCTGCTCGACGTGTCGGGGTCGATGGGCTACGGCTCGGGAGCGCTGACCAAGCTCGCGTATGCGAAGTACCTCGCGGCCTCGCTCACCTACTTCTCGCATCGCCAGCGCGATCGCGTCGGCTTTGCGTCGTTCGATGAGGACATCCTCGATTACGTGCCGCCGTCGGCCAAGCACCTGCAACAGGTGCTCTACTCGATCGACCGCGCGACGCCTCGGGGGCAGGGTTCGCTCGGGCGTGCGCTGGCCAAGATCGCGGAGAGCCAGCGGCGGCGCGGCTTCATGCTCCTCCTCTCCGACCTGTACGAGGAGCCGGCACGCGTGATCTCCGCCTTGGGGCCGTTGCGCGACGCCGGGCACGATGTGGTCGTGATGCAGCTGCTCGACCCCATGGAGCGCACCTTCGACTTCAGTGATGCCGCGACCTTCGAGGACGTGGAGAGCGGCGTGCGGCTGCCGGTCGTGCCGTCGCGACTGCGCGCCGAGTACCAGCGGCTCGTCTCGGAGCACGTGGCGACGATGCAGCGGCGGCTCGGCGAACATCGCATCGACTACACGCTCGTGGACACCGGCAAGCCGCTGGACGCGCTGCTCTTCGACTACCTGCTGCGTCGGGAACGCCTGCGGACGGTGAAGTGATGCAGTTCTCTTTCCTCGCGCCGCTCTTCGCTGCCGCGTTCGCGGCGATCGCCATCCCGATTCTCGTGCACCTCGTGCACAAGGAACGGAAGGAATCGATCGCCTTTCCCTCGCTGATGTTCCTGCAGCGCACGCCGTACCAGCACGCCAGCCGGCAGCGCATACGCGACTGGCTCCTCTTCGCGGCGCGCTGCCTGCTCATCGCGCTGCTGGCCGCCGCGTTCATGCGTCCGGTGCTGGCGCGTACCGCGGAAGCGGCCGCGACCTCGACCGGCGGGACCGACGTCGTCATCCTGCTCGACCGATCGTTGAGCATGCGCTATGGCGAGCGGTGGAGCGCCGCACAGCAGGCGGTGCGCGGGCGCATCGCATCGTTGGGGCGGGAGGATCGCCTGACGATCGTCCCGTTCGATGTGCGCGCCAGCGCGGTGAACGATCCGAGCGGAGACGCCCAGCTGCTTCGTGGCGCGCTCGACTCGATTCGCCCCGTCGACGCCGGTACGCGCCTGGCGCCGGCCGTCGCGCTCGCTCGCCGACTGCTCGGGAGCTCCCGGCTCCCGAAGCGGGAACTCGTCGTGGTCAGCGACTTCCAGCGGAGCGCGTGGGACCTTGGCGATGAGGTGACGATGCCACCGGGGACGGCGATCGTCCCGGTCGATGTCGGGCAGGGACCCGTGGTGAACCGGTCGGTGCGCGCGGTCGAGACGCGGCGTGACCTCGCTGCACCGGGGGAACGGGTGATCGTGAGCGCCCGGGTCATCAACATCGGGCCGGCGGTGAAGGGGGCGGCGGTACGCCTCGAGGTCAACGGACGGGTACTCGAGACGCGCACGGTCGACCTTCCGGCCGACGCGGGGGGGGCGGTGGCGTTTGCCCCTGTCGCGGTCCCGGCGGACGGTGTGCCGGCGCGCGTGACGATCGACGCCGACGCGCTCACCGCAGACGACGCGTTTCACTTCCTGCTGCGGCGTGCGCCGACGCTCGGCGTGCTGCTGGTCGACCATGGCGATGCCCCCGCCGAGCGGGCGCTCTTCGTCGCGCGGGCGCTCGCGATCGGCGACCAACCCGCCTTCGACGTGAAGGCGGTGCGCGCTCCCCGGGCCACGCCAGCCGACCTCACGGGGCGGCGACTCGTCATTCTCAACGATGCCGGCGTGCCGACAGGGATCGGCGCCGCGCGGCTCTTGTCGTTCGTCCGTGCGGGGGGCGGTCTGCTGAATGCGTTAGGCGAGCACGGATCGATTCGCAGCTGGCCCGCCGAGTTCCGGCCGCTCCTCCCGGACTCGATCGGCGCGCCGGTCGACCGGTTGGGCGAGCGGGGCGCGGTGTTGGGCTACCTGGATCGCGCGCATCCGGCGCTGTCGATCTTTGGGGGGACGCGCAGCGGCGACTTGTCGGTCGCGCGCTTCTTCCGATATCGCCCGCTGGGGGTGCGTGAGGGGATCCTGGCCCGCTTCGACGATGGCGCGGTGGCGCTTGCCGAGCGTCGCGAAGGGCGTGGCCGCGTGCTGACGTGGGGGAGCAGCTTCGATGGGCTCTGGAACGACCTGCCGCGACAGGCGGTCTTCCTCCCGTTCCTGCAGCAGGTGTCGCAGTACGCGGCGGCCTTCCGCCCGCAGCGCGCCGCGTACGCGGTCGGCGAGTCGGTCGACCTGGCGGACGGTGCGGCCGGTGACAGCGCATCGGTCGGGAACGGTCGCTTCAGCGTGCGCGCCCCTGGTGGCGACCGGCTCGCGATCGGCGGCCCCGACGCCCCGGGCGCGCTGGAACTGCGGGAGCGCGGGTGGTACGAAGTGCGGCGCTCCGGGGCCCCTAACGAGCGGCCGCGCCTCGTGGCCGCCAACCCGGCGCCCGCGGAGCTCGAGTTCGCCACGTTCGATCCGGCGCGCCTCACCAACGCCTTGGCCCCTGACGGCACGCTGGCGACCGCTGAGGGGACGGTGGATCCGGTGCAGCGCCTTGTGGAACAGGAACGCACGCAGTCGATGTGGTGGTATCTTCTCGTCGTGGCGTCGCTCGTGTTGCTGGCAGAAGGTGTGCTGGCGAGCCGGGCGTCGCGGCGGCGGTTACAGCCCAGGTAGGAGACGCGCCATGGCCACGTTCGCCGAACCGACCATCCCACGCAGCACGCCGCCATTCGGCGTGGCACTCGCGCGTATCCGACGGCGCTGGCGCTGGCGGCACGCCGCCGTTGGGGTGGCGATCACGCTTGCGGTCCTGCTCGTGGGCTTCTGGGTGGCGGCCGCCGCGCTGCAAGGGGCGCGCTTCTCGCCCGCGAGTGTGGCGATCGCGCGCTGGGGGCTGGGCGTGGTCGTGGCCCTGGTGGCCGCGCGGTTCGTGGCCTGGCCACTCGTCAGGCAGCTGCCCGATGGGCGACTGGCGCTGTACGTGGAGGAGCGCGTTCCCGAACTGGGCGGGGCCGTCTTGAGCGCGGTCGAGGTCGCGGCCACGACGGTGCCTGACGAGGCGCGCTCGACACTCCTGACGGCGGGGCTCTTCAACGACGCGGCCCTGCGTCTCGAACGGACGCCGGCGGTGCCGGTGCTGGAGCGTCCTGCCACGCTGCGCGCACTCGCCGTCTCGGCGCTCCTGGTCGCGTCGGGGGCTGCGTTGGTCGCGCTGGGCCCGTCGTGGATTGGCCAGTCGGCTCGGCTGATCCTGACCCCGTGGCGCGATGTGGCGTCGGCTCCGGTCTACGCGATCGAGGTCACGCCTGGCGATGCGACCGTCGCCCGCGGCAGCGACTTCGAGATCTCGGCGCGCCTACGGGGATTCGAGAGCGACGTGGTGGAGTTGTCGGTGCGTCGTGGCGCGAATGGGGAGTGGGAGCACCTGGCCATGGGCCCCGGCGGCGACTCGACGCGGTTCACGGCGCGCCTCTTCGACGTCTCGGACAATGCGGAGTACTACGTCGAATCCAACGGAGTGCGCTCCGCCCCCTTCACGCTCACGGTGCGTGACCTGCCGGCGGTGCGCCAGCTCGACCTCACCCTGCAGTATCCGTCGTACACCGGACTTCCGGCCGAGCAGCTGGACGACGTGGGTGACATCGCGGCGGTGAAGGGGACGCGCGTCACGGTGACTGTGCGCGCCACACGTGCCGTGCGCGGTGGGCGCCTCGTGCTCGATCGCGACGCGTCGATCGCACTCACCCGACTCGACGACTCCACGCTCACCGGCAGCGTGAGCATCCGCCGCGACGGCTTCTATCGCGTCGAACTCGATGCACCTGACGGGACGCGGGTGGCCGGGAACGTCGACTACGTGATCGACGCGATGGACGACCTGCCGCCGCAGGTGTCGATGCGGAAGCCCGGGCGCGACGTGCGCCCCACCTCGGTCGAAGAAGTGCTGGTCGAAGCGGAGGCCAGCGACGACTACGGCGTCGGCAAGTTGGAGCTGCACTACCAGGTGAATGGCGGCGAGGAGAAGACGATCGTGTTGTCCGAGGGGCGAGGGCGGCGTCCGCGCGAGCTGAGCGCCGGCCACACCCTCTTCCTCGAGGAGCTGGCGCTGCAACCGGGCGATGTCGTGTCGTACTACGCCAAAGCGTGGGACAACGACGCCGTGTCCGGGGCGAAGTCTGCGTCGACCGACATCTACTTCCTGACGATTCGCCGTTTCGATCGCGAGTTTCGGCAGAACCAGCAGGGCGGGGGGGGCGGTGGAGCGCCCGGCGAGAACACGGGGACGCTGGTCGCGCGGCAACGCGAAATCGTCGCCGCCACGTTCAAGGCCAATCGCGATCGCCCCACGCCGGAGACGCCGGCCTTTCAGAGCGACGTGACGACGATCCTCCTCGGGCAGGGGCGGCTCCGGGAGGAGGTGCAGCAGACGCTCACCCGGCTACAGCGCCCGGCGGTGCAGGGGACCGACACGACGTTCAAGGTCATCGCGGAGATCATGCCCAAGGTGCTGGCCGAGATGAAGGCGGCCGAGGGGGAACTCGCCGTTCGCCGGCTTGGGGAGGCGCTGGCGCCGGAACAGCGCGCGTTGCGGCTGCTGGAGCGCGTGGACGCGCTGTTCAAGGAGGTGCAGGTGAGCATGCAGAACGGCGGTGGGGGCGGTGGCGGCGGTGGTGGTTCCGCCGAGGACCTTGCCGACCTGTTCGAGCTGGAAACGGACAAGCTGCGCAACCAGTACGAGCAGGTGCAGAGCGGGGCGCAGCAGCAGGCCAATCGGGAGGTGGACGAGACGCTGGAGCGGCTCAAGCGCCTGGCCGCGCGGCAGCAGCAGGAGAACGAGCGCGCTCGCCAGCGGGCACAGGCCGGGAGCGGCGGTGGTGGCGGAGGGGGCTCACAGCGGCAGATGGCCGAGGAGGCCGAGCAGCTGGCGCGGCGACTCGAGCGGCTGGCCCGCGAGCAGGAATCGCCCGAGATGCAGCAGACCGCACGCGCGTTGCAGGATGCGGCCACCGCGATGCGACGCTCTGCGGCCAGTGAAGGAAAGCAGGGGAGCGGCAGCGGGAGCGCGGCGCAGGACCGGTTGGAGGCGGCGCGTCGCCTGCTCGAGGAATCGCGCGGCGCCCAGGCGTCGCGCAGCATGCAGGGCGCTGCCGACCGCGCGCAGCGGCTGGCCGGCCAGCAGCGTGAGGTGCGCGAGGAGGTGAGCCGACTGGGAGATGGCGGCAACCGCGAGGAGCGCCAGCGGCGTGTCGACGAGCGCAAGGACCAGATGGCGCGCGAGGTGGAGCAGCTCGAGGAAGAACTCGATCGGCTCTCGCGCGATGCGTTGCGCGAGCGCGGCGCGGCGGCGCGGACGCTCAAGGAAGCGGCCGACGCGATCCGGCAGCAACGGTTGGACGACATGATCCGCTATTCCAAGGACATCGCGCGTCAACAGTCGCGCGAGACGGCGGAGAACTTCGAGGCGCGCATCGGCGAGGTGCTCGACTCGTTGGCGACCAAGGTGGCGGGTGCCGCCTCGGCGGCGGTGAACGACAGCACGCAGCGTCGCGCGCGGTCGCTGGCGCAGGCGCGTGACCTCGTGCGCTCGTTGGCGTCGCTGGAGGAACGGATGCGGGAGCGCACCGGCGAATCGGCGCAGGGCCAGCGAGGGCAGCAAGGGCAGCAGGGCCAGCAGGGCCAGCAAGGCCAGCAGGGCCAGCAGGGCCAGCAGGGCCAGCAGGGCCAGCAGGGCCAGCAAGGGCCAGCAAGGCCAGCAAGGCCAGCAAGGCCAGCAAGGCCAGCAAGGCCAGCAAGGCCAGCAAGGCCAGGGGGGCGCACAGGGGCAGGGCGGCCAACCGGGACAGGGCGGCGGCCAGCGTGGCGGTTCCCTCACGCCGATGCCTAACGGCGGCCAGAGTGGGGGACAGGGGCAGGGGCGTCCGATGGGGGGCGGACTGTCCGCAGAAGACGCCCGGCAGTTCTCGCGCGAATTGCGCGGTCAGCGCGAGGGGGCCGAGGGGTTGCGCCGCGAGCTCGCACGCGAGGGGGTCGCGACGCGCGACCTCGACCGCCTGATCGCCCGCTTGCGGGAGCTCGAGTCCGGGCGTTCCTTCAACGACCCCGAAGAGCTGGCGCGCCTGCGCGGCGCTGTGCTCGAGGGGTTCAAGGAATTCGAGTTCTCGTTGCGGCGGCAGTTGGGGGAGCGCGAGCGCGAGGGGCCGGTGCTGGGTGGTGGCAACGACGTGCCGCCGGGCTATCGCGACCTGGTGAGCGAGTACTTCCGTTCGCTGTCGCGCAAGGCCAAACCCTGACGCGTCGCGCCTCCATGTCCTCTCATCATCCCGGTCCCATGTCACACGTTCACGTCATTCGCACGACCCGTCCCGACGCGACCGAGTACGCGCCGTACTACGCGGGCTATGTGGGCCACGTCCCGACGGCGGACGTGGTGGAGACGCTGTCCACGCAGCACGACACGACGCTGGCGTTCCTGCGCTCGATCGACGAGGAGAAGTCGCTCGCCCGCTACGCCCCCGGCAAGTGGAGCATTCGCGAGGTGGTCGGGCACCTGATCGACGCGGAGCGGATCTTCACGTACCGCGCCCTGCGCTTCGCCCGCGCCGACGAAACGGCGCTCGCGTCGTTCGACGAGAATGCCTACATCACGAGTGCCAGCTTCGATGACCGATCGCTGGCCTCGTTATGCGACGAGTTCGAGGCCGTTCGGCGGGCCTCGGTCCTCCTCTTCGCCTCGCTGAATGCGACCGAGTGGCTGCGGCGCGGCGTCGCCAGCAACAACGTGATGAGCGTTCGGGCCCTGGCCTGGGTCACCGCCGGGCACGAGCTGCATCATGTGGGCATCCTCAAGACCCGCTACCTGTGAGTGAACCGGAGGCCTGGCTGCGGGGGCCGGTCCCGGGAATCGCGCCGCTGTTGCAGCCGGCGGCGCACGCCTTCCAACAGGTTCGCGAGGAAATGGCACGCCTCCTGCCGTCCCGTTCGACCGAGGAGGCGTGGACGACGCCCGGCGGGGCCCCGAGCGTGGCGTACCACGCGCGCCACCTGGCGGGGAGTACCGACCGTCTCCTCACCTATGCCCGCGGGGAGGCGCTCGTCGAGGCGCAACTGGCCCGGTTGGCCGCCGAGCGCACGGTGCCGGAGCCGCGGCCGGATGGCGCGGCGCTCTGGCGCGAGGTGGCCGAGGCGCTCGACGACGCGCTCCGCCAGCTGCAGCACTGGTCGTCACGTCCGGACGAGCTGCTCGCGCCGCGCACGGTCGGGCGGGGGCGCCTGCCGTCAACCGTGCTCGGCCTGCTCTTCCACGCCGCGGAGCATGCGCAGCGTCACGCCGGGCAGGTGACGACCACGGCGCGCATCGTGCGCGGTGGCGCCGGTGTGGCGAGCTCGGCCTAACGACCGTCCGGCGGTGCGTTGCGGCTGATCACCCGGCGGCGCTAGCTTCCCGACGGGCGGGCGAACGGATCGTCCGCCGGGATCACCGCCAGCCCAATTCCACATGACCTCGACGTTCCGTCGCTGGTGGCCGCTGGCCGCCGCGACCCTCGCCATCGCGCCGCTCCTTGCCACGCGACTCCACGCGCAGGACAAGCCCAAGCCGCGCGAACTCAACGCCGACATCGGCTACGTCAGCACCACCGGCAACACCGAGATCAGCGCCTTCAACCTCGGGGAGAAGCTCGTCCTCCGCGCCGGGAAGTGGGAGCACAAGCAGCAGTTCGGCTCCGTCTACGCCAGCCAGGACGGCAAGCAGACGTCGAACCTCCTCTTCACCAACTGGCGCAGCGACTGGTCGTTCCATCCGCGACTCGCGCTCTTCGGGTATGCGGGCTTCGATCGCAACACCTTCGCCGGCATCTCGCGCCGCTTCGAGGAGGCGCTCGGCGTCTCCGCCAAGCTCGTGACGCTGGCCAACGACGCCTGGTCGCTGGAGGCGGGGCTCGGGATGAACCAGCAGCGCGCGGTCGACGGGACGAACAAGAGCTTCGCCTCGGTGCGCAGCGCCACGGTCTACCGCCACAACTTCACGAAGGCCGCGTACTTCCAGCAGGGGGTCGAGTTCCTCCCCAACCTCGATACCTCCGAGGACTATCGCGTGAACTCGGAGACCGCGTTGGTCGCGCCGATCTCGTCGCACATCGGGATGAAGTTTGCCTACGTGATCCGCTTCGACAACCTCCCCGAAACGGGACGGGCCAAGAACGATCGCATCTTCACGTCGGGGCTGCAGTTCAACTGGTGACCTTCTGACGAGAGACGCGCGGCCGCCCGGGAGTTCCGGTCGGCCGCGCGTGTGCGTTTGGGGGCGTGCGTAGAAGTGCGCGTGGGCGCGTAGGCGCGAGCGCCTAACGCTTCCGTTTGCGCTTGCCGCCGGAGGGAGCACTCCCCGAGGCGCCCCCGGCGCCTGCTCCCGCGCGGGAGGGGCTGCGTGGCGCACCGCCGCCGGCCGTGGCGGGCGCGACGTCGCTCGTGCGCGGGGTGTCGTGCAGCCGCACGGGCGCCGCCGCGCGCTTGCGCAGCTGCAGGTTGAGCATCTCCACGAGGAACGAGAAGGCCATCGCGAAGTAGGTGTAGCCCTTGGGGATGTGATGCCCCAGCGCCTCGGCCACCAGGTTCGTCCCGATGAGGACGAGGAACGACAAGGCGAGGATCTTGATCGTCGGGTGCTGGTCGACGAAGTCGGCGATGGGGTTGGCCGCCAGCAGCATGATGCCGAGCGCGATGATGTTGGCGCCGATCATGATGGGGATGTGACTCACCATTCCCACCGCGGTGATCACCGAGTCGAGCGAGAAGACGATGTCGACGAGCATGATCTGCACGACGACCGCCGTGAGCGCCGCTTGTTTGGGCGTGGCGCCGGCGGCGTGTTCGGTCCCCTCGAGCTTGTCGTGGATCTCGTAGGTCGCCTTGCCGATGAGGAAGAGGCCGCCGAGCAGCAGGATGAGCGCCCGCCCGCTGAAGCCGATCCCGGCGATGGTGAACAGCGGGGTCGTCAGCCGCACGATCCAGGCGATCGAGAGCAGCAGCAGGATGCGGGTGAAGAAGGCGCCGAGCAGCCCCAGGCGGCGCGCCTTCATCTGATCGCCCTTGTCCAGCTTGGACGAGAGGATCGAGATGAAGATGATGTTGTCGATGCCGAGGACGACCTCGAGCACCGTCAGCGTCAGCAGGCCGATCCAGGCTTGGGGGTCGGCAATCCATTCCATGCAGTGACTCCTCGTGCGGTGTGGCGGCGCGCGCGGGTGCGCGACCATCCATCCCGAAACGTAGCCACCCCTGCCCACGTTCCGCAGGCAGGGGTGGCGAGTGCGTGTCGGCCGATGGGCGGGGGCGGGGCCCCCTGTCGTTAGGGCGTGAGGTCGGTCTGGTACGTGTTGACGAACTCGAGGAAGCGTGAGACTTCGAGGATGTTCTTGCCCGTGAAGCGAATCGTGTGGGCATCGACCCGCGTTACGATCGGGAGGTAGGTAAGCATCTCCGCGGCGCGGTAGTGCTTGAACGAGATGTCGGCGGTGACGGCGCCGCTGAGGACGTACGGGGTGATGCGCGCGCGCTTCTCGACCCCGGCCTTCACCCGCGCGCGGATCAGCGCCTGCCCGGCCTTGGGGGTCATCGTGGCGGCGGAGTGGAAGGAGATGGCGCGCTTCACGATCGCCCCCTCCATCCCGACGCCAAAGGGCGACACCTCGGCCACCGCCGCATCGTCTCCCGAGACCATCACGATCGGGACGCCGTAGTAGCCGGCGATCGCCGCGTTGATCCCCCCCTCGGGCACCTCGCGCCCGTTGAGCTTGACTCCCGTCAACGTGGCGCTCGACATCGTGTGCGCCCGTACCCCCTTCACGTTCGACGTTCCCGAGTGGTAGCCGATGAAGACCGCCGCGGCGAACGACGAGTCGACCCCCTCCATCATCATGTTGGGGCGCGGCCACGAGCGGACGATCGTGATGTCGTCGGGGAACTGGTCGATGAGCAGGTTCTCCCCGTTGCCGTGCGAATCGCTGACGACGATTTCGGTCGCGCCCGCATCTCGCGCCCCCTGGATCGCCGCGAGTGCCTCGCCCGTCATCCACTCGCGCGCGCGCTGGTACTCGAACGACGTGGGGCCGAGTTGATCGCTGCTCACCACGCCGGTGATCCCCTCCATGTCGACGGAGATGTACACCTTGAGCGCACGCTGGGCCTGCGCGGCGCGAGGGGAGACAGCTGCGACGGCGAGCAGGGCGAGGGCACAGCCGAACGCGATCGGACGACCGGACATGGAGGGCTCGGGATAGAGGACGCCAAAGGCTGCACTCCCGAACGCCGCGGCACAACCTCGCCCCCCCTCACTGGCCCGGTTTGGTTCGGTCGACCGGATGGCTAGCTTCGTTCGAACCTGCCCCATGCGCCCGTCACGTCACGCGACTTCCCCTCGATCATGACTGCACCGGACCTGCGCTATCCCATCGGCCGCTACGCGCCGCCGACCGCGTTCTCCGCCACCTGGCGCGCAGCCCAGATCGCGCGCATCGCGGCGACCCCGTCGGCCCTTCGTGCCGCCGTCGCCGGGCTCTCGGACGAACAGCTCGACACGCCGTACCGGCCGGATGGATGGACTGTTCGTCAGGTAGTGCATCACCTCCCCGATTCGCACCTCAACGCGTACGTTCGCCTCAAGCTGGCCCTCACCGAGGATCGGCCGACGATCCGGCCGTATGACGAGGTGGCGTGGGCGCAACTCGAGGACTCCCGCAGCACCCCGATCGAGGTGTCGTTGCAGCTGCTGGATGCGGTGCACGATCGCTTCGTGCGCCTGCTGCGGTCCATGAACGACGCGGACTTCGATCGGCGCTACGTCCACCCCGACTCGGGGGAGCATACGCTTCACCACCTCCTCGGGTTGTATGCGTGGCATGGCGACCATCACGTGGCCCACGTGACGGCGCTGCGCGCGAGGATGCAGTGGTAGTGGGCAGCGCACCCGTAGGACCAGTGATGCTGAGTCGGAACCCAGACACCCTTGGCCGGAGCAACCGCGCGACATGATCTCCCTCAAGCTCATCGCCCCCTTGGCGCTCGCCGCGCTGGTCGCGACACCCCTCGCGCAACGCGAGGCCGACACGGTCGTTCTCGTCGTGCGCCACGCCGAGAAGTCGGCGCCGAGCGGTGATGTCCCGCTCTCGGCCGCCGGCGAGTCGCGCGCGCAGGCCCTCGTAGCCATCGGGCGCGAGGCGGGCGTCTCGGCTGTCATCACGACACAGTTCCAGCGGACCCGGCAAACCGCGGCTCCCTTGGCCACGGCGTTGGGGATCACCCCGGAGGTGATCGACGTGAAGGGAGGGGTCGCCGAGCACGTGGCCGGGATCGCGCAGGCGATCAAGACTCGGCACGCCGGGCGCACGGTGCTGGTCGTCGGACACAGTAACACCGTGCCGGCCATCGTCACCGCGCTGGGGGGCCCCAAGCTCCCCGACCTCTGCGACGACTTCTACGATGATCTCTTCACCGTCGTCGTCTCGTCCGACGGCTCGGCGCGCGTGGTGCACGCCAGATACGGCGCACCGTCGACCGTCGGCGCGGCCTGCGCGGCGATGACCAGGTAGCTCCGGACGGGGTCGACCGACCTGACGAGCCGCGCCGTTAGAGAGCTGGGCGCGGTCGGGGAGTGAGCGTCGGGGAGTGTCTGGCTGGTGAGGACGGGCGTCCTGGTCGTGTCCCGCTCAAGGGACGCCCCCCTGTCAGCGAAAGAGGACACTCGGTAGTACCTTAGGGCGTGTGCTCCCAGTGAAAACGCGTGTCGAGCACATGGCCTGGTCCGTGCATTGGAGCGGGTCACGGAGGCGCGAGAGTGCCGGTCGTTGGACTGTCCCACAGTCGGGGGAATGATGCGAACCAACCTCGTACGAAAGCTCGTTCCGATCGCGCTCGTCGCGATGGCGTGCGGCCGGGGTGCGTCCGACTCGGCCACGATCACTGACGACCTGAGGAAGGACCTCGAGGCGGCGTCCTCGGCGCGTCCGGAGCTCGCCAGTGCCTCGGGCGCGTATCAGGCGACGCGTTTCGTGTCGGAGATCGAGCAGTCGAACGGCGCGGCGCCGGTGCAGCGCGCCCCGGCCCCTCGTCGCGTGGCGGCACGATCGGCCAATCTCCAGCAGAACGAGACGCATTCGCCGGCGCCTGAACCGCAGCAGGAAGTGCAGGTCGCCGAGACGCCGGCCGAGACGCCGCAAGCGCCGGCTCCGCAGAGCGACGTTCCGAGCGTCCCGTCGGTCGCCCCGCGTCCCTCCGCGCTCCCGGTCGACGTGCCCTCGATGCAGGGGACGGGGAACGGTGGCGGTGGTGGCGGTGGGATCGGTACGGGACGCGGTGGCGAAGGGATCGGCGACATCATCGGCGTCGTGATCCGTGGGGGAGGGGTCGGCGTCGATCACTGCCCGCCTCGCCGCCGCGGGCGTCCTCGCTTTCCGGGAAACTGGATGCGCTGATCGCGGTTTGCGTGGTGGGGCGAGCGGGGCGAGGGAGCGTTAGGCTCCCTCGCCCCGCGTCGCATCGGTGACCGCGCGTCGGGCAGGTGGGGCCGCGGGGCGCCGACCGCGTGAGCCCGTCGGCTCTCCGCGACGCAGCGACTCACTGGCGGCAATAGGTCGGCAGCGCCATACTCCGCCACGCCGAGGGAGACGATTGCCCTCGTGGCGCGCCGTTGCGCCTGACCAACGCCTTCCCGAGAACCCCGTGCTGACGAAGGACTATCCGGACCACTACGACGCCGAGCTCGTGCTCAAGCTGTACGACCTGCGGCGTGAGCCCGTCATGCGCGAGTCGCGCACCTTGATCAACGGCACCTTCCTCCCGACGTCGCTCGACGAGGTGATGGCCGTGACCAAGCACGATCATCCGCTCAACGCCGCCTGGCGTCAGTGCACCTCGTTCTGGGAGATGGTCTACGCGATGGCGCGACACGGGGTCATGCACGCCGACTTCATGCTGGAGAGCAAC
Source organism: Gemmatimonadota bacterium (assembly GCA_016719105.1). NCBI lineage: Bacteria > Pseudomonadati > Gemmatimonadota > Gemmatimonadota bacterium. The sequence goes on from JADKAQ010000003.1 coordinate 77,703, forward strand.
GGCGAGGGGCTCCTGCTCTACACGCGCATCGAGCCATGGCTCGCCGAGTATCGCGAACGGGCGGGGAACCCGCTGGCGTTTCGCAACGCCGAGTGGGTGGCCAACGAGACCGAGATGGGACGGACCATCGCCGAGCGATTCCGGAAGCGTGTGCGTGCTGCCCTCGCCGCCGCGGGGAAGTGACGATGCCGACCAAGCCAGTGGCCGATCCGCAGCCGTTCATCGTGCGACGCTCCTCCATCCAGGGGCGCGGCGGGTTCGCCTCGCGCAACATCGCGGCCGGCGAACGCATCGTGGAGTACGGGGGCGAACGCATTAGCTGGAAGGAAGCCGACACGCGCTACGACGACGACGCCCAGCGCCGGCACCACACGTTTCTCTTTGCCGTGACGTCGCGCACCGTGATCGACGGAGCGGTGCAGGGGAACGATGCGCGCTTCATCAACCACTCGTGCGATCCCAACTGCGAGGCGATCGACGACGACGGGCGCATCTACATCGAGGCGCTGCGCGACATTGCAGCTGGCGAGGAGCTGTACTACGACTACGCCTACGCCCGCGACGAGAGCACGACGGCGGAGGACGAGAAGCTGTACATGTGCCGCTGCGGGACGGCGGCGTGTCGCGGCTCGATCCTCGAACCGCCCAAGCAGAAGAAGGAACTCCCGAAGACGCATCACGTCGCCGCGCGGCATCCGCACGAACACGTGGGAGCGACCTCGCCGGCGTCAGCGCTGACGTCCCGGTCGAAGTCGAAGGCCAAGACGAAGACGACGAAGACGAAGGCCAGGACGAAGACGAAAGCCGGTTCCAAGACCAGGACCAAGGCCACGACCGGGACCAAGGGCACGTCGAAGACGAAGGCCAAGTCCGGGACGAGAGTGAAGGTCAAGGCGAAGGCGAAGGGGACGTCGAAGGGGACGTCGAGGACGCCGTCGAAGCCGCGCGGCCGTTCGGGAGGCGCGCGCCGGCGGTCCCGCTCGCGATGACCAACGGGCTCCTCGCGCATCGCGCGGTGCGCGCGCTGCTGGGCGCGGCGATCGACTATGCGGGGCTCTTCCCGCCGGCGTCGCTCGATCTGGCCACCGTGGTGGCCAACTACCGTGCCTATCGCGACGGGCCGGACGCGTGGGCGCTGGGGCGGCTGGTCGTCCCCGCCGCGAAGCTCCAGGCGCTGGCCGCGGAAGGGGCCGACGCGTGGCGTGCCGACGGTGGTCGCGGGGCGTCGCCGTGGCGCATCAGCGCGCTGTCCGGCCCCGCCGCGTCGGCCGATGCCGCCAGCATTGCCGAGTTCAATGCGGCACACGCCCCGCTGGCGATGGTCGACAGTGTCGAATCGCGTGCGACGTCGATCGAGCAGGTGCAGCAGCTGGCGGGGACGTTCGACGAACTGCAGCACTTCGTCGAGATCCCGCTCGCGGTCGACGTCGTTCCGCTCCTCGCGGCCATCCAGGCCATTGGCGCGCGCGCCAAGATGCGCACGGGCGGCGTGTCGCCCGACGCATTCCCGGCCGCTCGCGACGTGGCGCGCTTCCTCCACGGGTGCTCCGTGTTAGGTCTCGCGTTCAAGGCGACCGCGGGGCTGCACCACCCGATGCGTGGCGAGTACCGGCTCACCTACGCGCCGGATGCGCCGCACGGGACGATGTTCGGCTACCTCAACGTCTTCCTCGCGGCGGCGCAGGCGCGTGACGGCGCCCCGCTCGACGCGATCCTGCGAACGCTCGAGGGGCGCGAGCGAGCGATGCTCGGCATTCACGACGACGAGATTCGCTGGGAGGGAGGGCGCGCGTCGCAGGCCGCGATCGCCACCATGCGCCACGATTTTGCCCTCGCATTCGGCTCCTGTTCGTTCCGCGAGCCGCTGGACGACCTCGGTACCCTGTACGCCACCTGACGCCATGCTGAACGAGACGCATCGTCCCGACCTGCGATCGTGGGTCGCCAGCGCCAACGATGGCGCCACCGATTTCCCAATCCAGAACCTTCCGTATGGGGTGTATCGGCGCCGGCGGAGCGACGAACCGTGGCGAGTGGGGGTGGCGATCGGGGCGATGATCCTCGACGTGGCCGCGGCCCACCAGGCCGGCTTTCTGGACGGCGAGGCCGGGCGCGCCGCACGGACCTGCGCCTCGCCGTCGCTGAACGGGCTCATGTCGTTAGGTCCGACGTCGTGGTCGGCACTCCGTCGTGCCGTGAGCGAAGTCCTGCGCGACGACACCGACGCCGGGCGCGCGGCGCGCGGGCGGGCCGGGTCGCTCCTCCTGGCGCAGGAGGCGGCCGAGATGCGGCTGCCGGCCGACGTGAGCGACTACACCGACTTCTATGCGTCGGTCTACCACGCGACCAACGTCGGTTCGATGTTCCGTCCCGACCACCCGCTCCTTCCCAACTACAAGTGGGTCCCGATCGGCTATCACGGCCGCGCGTCGTCGCTCGTGGTGAGCGGAACGCCGGTCGTCCGCCCCCACGGACAGCTGGCCGGCGACGAGGGGGCACCACCCAGCCGGGCGCCGAGCCGCCGGATGGACTACGAGGCCGAACTCGGGATCTTCGTGGGGCGTGGCAACGCGTTAGGCGACGTGATCCCCATCGAGGAGGCCGCGGACCACTTGTTCGGCGTGGCCCTCCTCAACGACTGGTCGGCGCGCGACATCCAGGCGTGGGAGTACCAGCCGCTGGGGCCCTTCCTCGCCAAGAACTTCGCCACGACGCTGTCGCCCTGGGTGGTGACGTTCGAGGCGTTGGCCCCCTTTCGCGTGCCGGCGTTCGCGCGGGCCATCGGCGATCCGGTCCCGCTCCCCTACCTCGCCGATGCGGCCGACCAGGCGCACGGCGGGATCGACCTGCAGATTGAAGTTTGGCTGCGCACCGAACGCATGCGCAACGAGGGGCTCGACGCGGTCCAACTCTCGCACGGCACGTCGCGCGACCTGTACTGGACCATGGCGCAGCTCCTCACGCATCACGCGAGCAACGGGTGCAACCTGCAGCCCGGCGACCTGCTGGGGAGCGGGACCATTTCGGGGGCCGACAAGACGAGCCGCGGCTGCCTGCTCGAACTCACCTGGCGGGGCACCGAGCCGATCACCCTCCCCAATGGTGAGGTGCGTCGCTTCCTCGAGGACGGTGACGAGGTGATCCTGCGCGCGCACGGCGTGCGCGCGGGGCACGTCTCGATCGGGCTCGGCGAGTGCTCCGGGATCGTGCGCCCGGCCATCCCCCTCACCTTCTGATCCACGGAGTCCACCATGCAGATCGTAACCACCGAGGCGGCCCCGCTGCCTGCCGGTCACTACTCGCAAGGGATCGTGCACAACGGCGTCGTCTACGTCGCCGGCCAACTCCCCATCGTCCCCGGGAGCAGCGATCGCACGGTGGGGTCGATGGCGCAACAGGCCGAGCAGACGCTGCGGAACGTCGAAGCGGTGCTGCAGGCGGCCGGCAGTGGGCTCGACAAGGTGCTGCAGATGACGATCTACGTGAGCGATATCTCGCTGTGGGGCGAGGTGAACGTGGCCTACGCGCGCGTGATGGGTGACCACAAGCCCGCGCGCGCGGTGGTGCCGGTGAAGGAGCTGCACTACGGGTACCAGATCGAGATCCAGGCGATCGCGGCGCTCTAGGTCGAGACGCAGGATGCACGGACCACGGGAAGACGAGATCGACGGCCTTTATCGGAGGGCGGTATGCGCACGGGTTTCGCTGGGATAGTCGCGGCGGTTGTACTCCAACTCGCCACAGCTGCACTGCCGGCACAGGACACGACCTTCACGCGCACGGAGGTCATGATTCCGATGCGCGACGGCGTGAAGCTGTACACCAAGATCTTCGTCCCGAAGGGGACGACGCAGCCGCTCCCGTTCATGTTCATCCGCACGCCGTACGGCATCGACGGGTTCGAGGCCGCGGGCATCGCGCGCGGCTACGGCTTCCTGGCCAAGGACGGCTACATCTTCGTGTCGCAGGATGCGCGCGGGAAGTTCAAGTCCGAGGGGGAGTTCGTCATGCAGCGCGCGCCGCGGCAGGATCGCAACGATCCCAAGGCGATCGACGAGAGCACCGATGCCTACGACAGCATCGAGTGGCTCCTGAAAAACGTCCCCGGCAACAACGGACGCGTCGGGATGACCGGGGTGTCGTACCCCGGGTGGCTCACCGCCATGGCGATGCTCGATCCGCACCCCGCGCTCAAGGCCGTGTCGCCGCAGGCGTCGCCATCGGACATGTGGCTCGGCGATGACTTCCACCACAACGGCGCGTTCCGGCTGAGCTACGGCTTCGAGTACGCGACGATGATGGAGTCGGGGAAGGACGTGACGCAGTTCTCCTTCGATGAGTACGACACGTACGACTGGTACCTCAAGCTCGGGTCGCTCAAGAACGTCAACGACAAGTTGCTGAAGGGGAAGATCCCCACCTGGAACGACTTCTCGCGCCGGCCTGACTACGACGCCTTCTGGCAGCGCCAGGCCATGAAGGGCTACCTCACGCGCGTCAGCATCCCCACGCTCAACGTCGCCGGCTGGTGGGACCAGGAGGACTTCTACGGCCCCATCACCATCTATCGCGAGTTGGAGAAGCACGATCGCGGCAACCAGAACTTCCTCGTCGTCGGCCCGTGGAACCATGGCGGGTGGATGGGCGGCGATGGCGCCTCGTTAGGGAACATCCAGTTCGGCCAGCCCACGGGGCGCTTCTTCCGCGACTCGATCATGGCACCGTTCTTCGCGAAGTACCTGCACGACAAGGGCTCGCTGTCGCTCCCCGAGGCGCTGGTCTTCGAGGCCGGCGCCAACGAGTGGCGCCGCTATGGCGCGTGGCCCCCCAAGGAGGCGGTGTCGTCGCGCGCGCTGTACATGCGCGAAGGGGGAGCGTTAGGCTGGGAACCGCCGAAGTCGACGGGGCCCAACGCGTACGACGCGTACGTGTCCGATCCCTCCAAGCCGGTCCCATATCGCCCGCGTCCCATCGCGGCGACCTACGGGGCAGGCTCCACCTGGAGTCGCTGGCTCACCGACGACCAGCGCTTTGCCCACAACCGCCCTGACGTGGCCTCGTGGGAGCTCGCCACGCTCACCGAGGACCTGACGATCGCTGGCGACATCAGCGTCACCTTGCACGCCGCCACCACCGGGAGCGATGCCGACTGGATCGTGAAACTCATCGACGTCTATCCGGATACCGGGATGACGCCGCTCTTCATGAACGGCTACCAGTTCATGGTCGCCAACGAGGTCTTCCGCGGACGCTATCGCAAGAGCAACGAGAAGCCCGCGCCGATCACCCCCAACACGCCCACCGACTTCACGATCGACCTCCACACGCAGGCGTACACCTTCAAGAAGGGGCACCGGGTGATGGTGCAGGTGCAGAGCACCTGGTTCCCCCTCATCGACCGCAATCCGCAGAAGTTCATCCCGAACATCTTCGAGGCGAAGGAGGGCGACTTCACCGTCGCGACGCAGCGCATCTACCGGTCGGCAAGCAAGCCGTCGAAGATCGTCCTCCCGGTGGTGAATCGCGTGGCGCAGTAGCGGTGCTTCCACCTCGCGCGCTTGGCGGGGGGCCGCCAGATTCCGCGCGGACACCTTTCCAACACGCCTCCTCATGACGCACGACCTCTCCGGCAAGATCGCCCTCGTCACTGGTGGCACCCGCGGCATCGGGCGCGCCATCGCCGCCGCCCTCGCGGCGGCAGGCGCCCACGTCATTGTGAGCTCGCGCAAGGAGCCGGCGGTGCAGCAGACGGTCGACGCGCTGCGCGCCGCCGGCCACTCGGCGGAGGGGATGCCCTCGAATGTCGGGCGGCTCGACGAGTTGCACGCCCTCGCCGACCGAGTCCTCGCCGCGCATGCTGGCATCGACATCCTCGTGAACAACGCCGCGACCAACCCCGTCTACGGTCCCGTCGAACAGACGTCGCCGGAGGCGTTCGCCAAGATCATGGACGTCAACCTGCGCGCGCCGTTCGAACTGGCGAAGCGCATGCTCCCGGCGATGGTGGCGCGCGGTGGCGGATCGATCATCAACATTTCCTCGATTGGTGGCGTCTCGCCGGAGCCCAACCTCGGCATCTACAGCGTGAGCAAGGCGGCGCTGCTCAGCCTAACGCAGGTCATGGCCAAGGAGTGGGGCGCGCGCGGCGTGCGGGTCAACGCCATCTGCCCGGGGCTGATCAAGACCGACTTCAGTCAGGCCCTGTGGGGGAACGAGAAGGTCTTGCAGCATGTGATGGCGACACAGCCCATCGCTCGCATGGGAGAACCCGAGGATGTCGCCGGACTCGCCCTCTTCCTGGCCTCGCCTGCGTCGTCGTTCTGCACCGGCGGGACCTACATGGTCGATGGCGGCGTCACGATCTAGACGGGCGGGCGCGAGCCGCGCTGCACCGCCCGACCACGGCCCGCCACGCGCGAGCCTTCCACTGACCATCGCCCGCCACGGGCGGGCCCTGCATGCCTAACGAACCGACGCTGCGGGCCCAGGTCCGCCACTTCGTCGACACGGTCCTCCTGCCGCTCGAGCATCGCTACCTCAACGAGCCGTGGTCGGCGGTGCTCCCCGCGCTCGATGCCGCCCGCGCCGAGGCGCGCGCGCGCGGCATCTGGGCTCCCCATCTCCCGCACGACCTCGGCGGGCGCGACCTTCCGTTCCTCGACTTCGCCGCCATCAGCGAGGAACTCGGGCGCACCCCCATCGGGCACTACGCGCTCAACTGCCAGGCCCCCGACATCGGGAACATGGAGTTGTTGCATCGGCATGGCAGCGCCGAGCAGCAGCGGCAGTGGCTCGCGCCGCTGGCGCGCGGCGAGATCCGCTCGTGCTTCGCGATGACCGAGCCCGAGCGCGCCGGATCCAACCCGGTCTGGATGGAAGCGCGCGCCGAGCGCGTGGGCGACGAGTACGTGATCACCGGGCACAAGTGGTTCACGTCGGCGGCCGATGGTTCGGCCTTCGCGATCGTCATGGCGGTGACCGATCCAGGCGCCCCGCCGCACCAGCGTGCCTCGCAGATCATCGTCCCGACCGACACGCCGGGATATTCCCTGGTGCGCAACATCAAGGTCATGGGCGACGAAGGCGAGGGATACGCGACGCACGGCGAGGTGCGCTTCGAACGCTGCCGCGTCCCCGTCACCAACCGCATCGGGGACGAGGGGGCGGGCTTTGCGCTTGCGCAGGAACGCCTGGGCCCGGGACGCATTCACCACTGCATGCGCTGGATGGGGATCTGCGAGCGCGCGCTCGACCTCACGTGCCGCCACGCCGCGACCCGCGAACTGTCACCCGGGGTCGTGCTCGGCACAAAGCAGAGCGTGCAGCACATGATCGCCGATTCGCGCGCCGAGATCGACGCGGCGCGGCTGCTCATCCTCGACACGGCCCGACAGATCGACGCGCACGGGGCCAAGGCGGCGCGCGAAGCGGTATCGGCGATCAAGTTCTTCGCCGCCGGCGTCCTGCAACGCGTGCTCGACCGGGCCATCCAGGTGCACGGTGCGCTCGGCATGACCGACGACACGCCGCTCGCCTACTGGTTCCGCCACGAGCGCGCCGCGCGCATCTACGACGGCGCCGACGAGGTGCACAAGAGCGTGGTGGCGCGCCGGATCCTCAAGGGGTATGGCGTCACCGTGCGCGAATGAACGAGGGGGCGATCGACCGCCCGGTTCCCGTGCGTGAGGGGGAAGCGCTCGACGCCGGGGCGTTAGGCGCCTTCTTGCAGGCCCACGGGCTGGCCAGCGCCGGGGACGTCCGCGTCTCGCAGTTCCCGCGCGGCTTCTCCAACCTCACCTACCTCGTGGAGTGTCGCGACCGCACGTTCGTGCTGCGGCGGCCGCCGTTCGGCGTGGGGAAGGGGGTCGCCCATGACGTGGTGCGCGAGGCGCGCCTGCTGGCCGCGTTAGGCCCGGTGTACGCGCGCGTCCCGCGCATCTGCGCCATCTGCGACGACCCGTCGGTCCTCGGCGCGCCTTTCTACCTGATGGAGCGCGCCACCGGGATCATCCTGCGCGACCGCCTTCCGGAGGGGCGCGACCTCGATGCCGCCACCATGCGCCGCATCTCCGAGGGGGCGATCGACACGCTGGCGGAGATCCACTCGATCGACTACCGCGGCGCGGGGCTCGACGGGCTCGGCAATCCCAACGGATATGTCGAGCGGCAGGTCTCGGGGTGGATCCGTCGCTACGAGGCGGCACGCACGGGCGACCAGCCCGCGGTGGAGCGCATCGCCAGGTGGCTCGACAGCTCGCGCCCCGGCGAGAGTGCGGCCACGCTCGTGCATAACGACTTCAAGTACGACAACCTCGTCCTCGACGTCGACGACCCCGCACGGGTGGTGGCCGTGCTCGACTGGGAGATGGCGACCATCGGCGACCCCCTGATGGACCTCGGGACGACGCTCGCCTACTGGGTGGAGGCGGGGGACCCGCCGCTCCTCCGGGCGCTGGGACTCGGTGTCACGGCGCTCCCCGGCAACCTCACGCGGACGGAGGTCGTGGCTCGTTATGCGGCGATGACCGGGCGCGACGTGTCGCAGCCCGTCTTCTACTACGCCTTCGGGTTGTTCAAGGTCGCCGTCATCGCCCAGCAGATCTTCGCGCGCTACGTGAAGGGGTTCACGAAGGATGCGCGGTTCGCGCAGCTCGATCGGGCGGTCGCGGCGCTCGGTGAGGTGGCGGTGCGCGCCGTCGACGCCGGGAGCGTCGCGGCGCCGTGAGGGCGCGGGAGGGACGCGGGGACCGGGACGTCGTCGGTACGCTCGGCCGCCTCGCGCCGGATTGCCCCTGACGACCATGCCGAATCGTGACGGCCCCGGCACGAGCTGCGCCGGGGCCGTACGGGGCGGGGAAGGTGGTGGTGGCGCCGCCGTCAGGCGGGGAAGACCTCGAACACCCCCGCCGCCCCCATCCCGCCGCCGATGCACATCGTCACCAGCCCGTAGCCACCGCCACGGGTCCCGAGTTCGTGCACGAGCTGCGTGGTGAGCTTGGCCCCGGTCGCGCCTAACGGGTGCCCCAGCGCGATGGCACCGCCGTTCACGTTCACCCGGTCCATGGGGAACTGCAGGTCGCGCGCGACCGCCAGCGCCTGTGAGGCGAAGGCCTCGTTGAACTCGATGAGGGCGAGCTGCTCGACCCCGATCCCCGCCTTGGCCAGCGCCTTGGGGACCGCCTTGATCGGACCCACGCCCATGATGTCGGGATCGACCCCCGCCACGGCGTAGCCGGCCAGCCGGGCCAGGGGACGCAGCCCCAGGGTCCTGGCGCGTGACTCGCTCATCAGCGCCACCGCCGCTGCTCCATCGCTGTAGGGCGAGGCGTTGCCGGCGGTGACGCTCCCCCCCATCATGAAGGCGGCGGGGAGCTTGGCCAGGCGCTCGGCACTCGTGTCGGTGCGCACCAGCTCATCGACGGCGAAGTACCCCTCCTCGACCTCCTTCTTGGTCCCCCGCCAGGTGACGCGCTCCACGGGGACCGGGACGATCTGGTCGGTGAACGCCCCTCGCTCGAGCGCCCGCGCGGCCTTGGCGTGGCTCTCATAGGCATACTGATCCTGATCCACGCGACTCACGCTCCAGCGCTTGGCCACGCGCTCGGCGGTGAGCCCCATCGCGATCATCTCCTCCGTCATTCCGTGGTGGAGTCGCGCGTGGTAGCCCGACATCGGGACCTGGCTCATCATCTCGACGCCGCCGGCGACGATGACGTCGGCCATCCCGCTCATGATGGCCTGCGCGCCCATCGCGATCGTCTGCAGCCCGGAGGAACAGAAGCGGTTGACGGTCACGGCCGGCACATCGACCGGGAGGCGTGCGCGCAGGACGGCGAGGCGCGCGACGTTGAGTCCCTGCGCCCCCTCGGGCATCGCACATCCCCAGATCACGTCGTCGATGGTGCGCGGATCCAAGTCGGCGCGCTTGATCGCCTCCTGCAGGACGATGGCCGACAGGTCGATCGGGTGCACGCCGGCGAGCGAGCCGTCCTTCTTGCCGCGCCCCACCGCGGTCCGCACCGCGCTCACGATCACTGCGTCTTGCATGTCTCTCGTCTCCGTCGGGGCTAGTTGCGAAGCGGCTTGCCGGTCTTGAGCGTGTGCACGATGCGCTCCTGCGTCTCCTTGGTGCCGAGGAGAGTGAGGAAGGCCTCGCGCTCGAGGTCGAGCACGTCCTGTTCGGTGACGTCGCGCGGCGGGCCGTCACCCCCCGACAGCACGTAGGCGACGTGCGTGGCGATCGTCACCTCGTGCGCCGTGATGTAGCCGGCCTCGCGCATGGCCCACACGCCGTACTGCAGGTTCCCCATCGCCTCCTTGCCTAACGCACGGATGGTCATCGGCGGGGGCGCCACGTAGTCGGGGGCGAGGTCGAGCACCCGCGCCTTGGCGTCGGCGAGGAGCCGGTCCCGGTTCATCGAGATGCGATCGGACTCGCGCAGGAAGCCCAGCGTACGCGCCTCGAGGGCGCTGGTGCTGGTGGTCGCCATCGTGATCGTCTTGAAGGCGCGCTTCACCGCCTCGAACGGATCGGCCTCCTCGTACGCGGCCAGCTCCTTGGTGAACCGGAAGAGGAGCTCCTTGGTCCCGCCGCCGCCCGGCAGCAGGCCGACGCCGACCTCGACGAGCCCCATGTACAGCTCGGCGTGTGCCTGCACGCGGGCCGCGTGCAGCGAGAACTCGCACCCGCCGCCGAGGGCCAACCCGAACGGCGCCGCGACGATGGGGAAGGGGGCCCGCCGCACCGACATCACCCCCTGCTGGAACGTGTGGACGGCCTGCTCGAGCCGTGTCCAGTCCCCGTCCTGCACCCCCTGCACGACGGCGCCCAGGTCGGCGCCGGCCGAGAAGGTGCGGGGGTCGCAGTTGCCGATCACCAGGCCGGCGTAGCCGCCAGCCGCAATCTTGTGCTGCGCCTTCTCGAGCAGGGCGAGCACCGGCGCCCCCAGCGTGTTCATCTTCCCGCGGAACTCGAGCAGGAGGACACCATCCCCCAGGTCGAGGATCGCCGCCGACTCGTTCTTGTCGACGGCGCCGTTGCGCAGGTGGACGAGCGGGAGATCGATCTGCGCCGGGATCGGCTCGATCGGCGCATAGTCGCCGGCAAAGGTGAGGGCGCGCGGCCCGCTGCTCAGGTCACGATAGAAGGACTCCTGCGCCTTGCGCAGCAGCACCGGCTCGGCGAGTCCGCGCTGCGCCAGCCCTGCGCGCACGAAGTCGAGCCCCATCGCATCGAGCTGGCGGAACGGACCCATCTCCCAGGCGTAGCCCCACTCCATCGCCCGGTCGACCGAGACGATGTCGTGCGCCAGCTCGGGGGTCTTCTCGATCGTGTAGTGCCCCACCGTCAGGAGCAATGCGCGCAGGAACTCCGCGTGCTTGCCACCAGCCGTCGTCAGCGCCTTGAGGCGCTGCGGTAGCGGGGCCTTCTCCACGAAGGCCAACTCGGGAAAGCTGGCCTGCTGCTGCGGGCGGTAGTCGAGCGTCTTCCAGTCGAGCGTGAGGATCGCCTTCTTCTCCTTCTTGTAGAAGCCGGCCCCCGTCTTTTCCCCCAGCCGCCCCGACGCCACCAGCGCTGCGACCCAGGCGGGGAGGGCGAAGTCCTCACCCGTCGTCGCCCCCGTCCCCGTCGCCACGTGCGACAGGACGTCGATCCCCGAGATGTCGCCGGTGCGGAACGTCGCCGACTTGGCCCGCCCGATGAGCGGACCGGTGAGCGCGTCCACCTCGTCGATCGTGAGGTCGAACTCCTCCATCAGCCGCAACGTGCGCGTCATCCCATAGATGCCGAGCCGGTTGGCGATGAAGCCCGGGACGTCCTTCGCCAGCACCACTCCCTTGCCCAGCACGCGCTCGGCGAAGTCGCGCGTGGCCGTCAGCACGTCGCTCGAGGTGTCGGGCGTGGGGATGAGCTCCAGCAGGTGCAAGTAGCGCGGCGGATTGAAGAAGTGCGTCCCGAGGAAATGTCGGCGGAACCCCTCGCTGCGCCCTTCGAGCAGCAGCTGCATCGGGATCCCCGACGTGTTCGATGCGATGATCGCCGTCGGCTTGCGCACCGCCTCGAGGCGCTCGAACAGCACGCGCTTGGGCTCGACCTGCTCGATGATGGCCTCGACGATCCAGTCGCAATCGGCCAGGAGGTGCAGGTGATCCTCCGTGTTCCCGGTCTGCACAAGCGCCGCGCGCGACGCCTCCATGAACGGCGCCGGCCTCGCCTTGAGCGCGCGCTGCAACGCGCCGCGCGCCACGCCATTCCTGTCCGGATCTCCCGGGATGTCGAGGAGCACGACGGGGAGCCCCGCCGACGCGGCGAGCGCCGCGATCCCACTCCCCATGGCGCCGGCCCCGATCACACCGACCTTCGCGATGCGCATGTCCGTTTCACTCGAGATGTAGGAAAAGCCACGACACGACGCGACGGCAACACCACTCCGGCTCGGCATCGCCCGGACGCCGTCCGGGCGCGCGCGGTCTGGCCAGAGCACCACCTAAGCACCGCGGACGCGCTGCCAGATCGCTGCCAGATCGCTGCCCGCGCGTCGCGTCGCCCTGTCGCGGTCGCCACCAACTTCGGCGATGGCCGAATGGCAGGCGGAAGATTCCACCTCGACTGTATCCGCGGTAGTGGCAAAGCGCCGCCTGCGCATCGTCGTCCCCCCCCGCACCTCCAGCTCCGCGGCACCTGCACCTGCACCTGCACCTGCATCAGGACCGCCACCTGCACCGGCGCCGTGAACGCGCGGTGGCAGCGTGCACGGCCTCTTCCGTGCAATGCCGTGTTCGACTACGCTCCTCGCATGCCTCGCTCGCTGCGCCCGATCGTCCTCGCCGCGTCACTCATGGCCGCGTCCGTCGCCGGTGCGCAGCCCTCCCGCGATTCCCTCGCGGGCCCCGGCGTTTCGCTGGCGCTGGCGACCCAGCGCGCTGCCCGTGTGCGCGACGTCCGTTACGACCTCGTCATGGACGTCACCGCCGCCGATTCGGCGACTGGGCGCGTGGCGGTGCGTTTTCACCTGCGTCGCCCTGCCGAGGTCATCCTCGACTTCCGCGGCACGTTGCACGGGCGCGTGCGCGCCAACGGACGGGCCCTCCCCGCCGTGACGCACACCGGCGCCCACATCCGGGTTCCGGCCAGCGCCCTGCACGCGGGGAACAATCGCCTCGATTTCGACTTCGCTACCCCAATTGCGGCTGCCGGCGCCAGCATCATCCGCGTCAAGGACCCGGCGGACTCGGCCACGTATCTCTACACGCTCCTCGTCCCCTCCGATGCGAGCCTCCTCTTTCCCTGCTTCGACCAGCCCGATCTCAAGGCCCGGGTCACCCTCACGCTCACCACCCCGTTCGGCTGGAAGGCCGTCGCGAACGGGACGCGGCTCCGCAGCGCCTCGACCTCGCGCGGCGTGGTGACGACGTTCCGCGAGACCGAACCGATCAGCACCTACCTCATCGCCTTCGCCGCTGGCCCGTGGGAGGAGCTGCAGGCCAAGGGGAGCCGCAAGCCGATCTCGCTCTTCGTCCGGAAGTCGCGCTTGGCCGACGTCGACGCCGATTCGATCATCCTCGCGAACGATCGCGCGGCGAGCTGGCTCGAGGACTACTTCGGGACCCGCTTTCCCTTCCAGAAGCTCGACCTCGTGCTCGCCCCGGCCTTCCCGTTCGGCGGGATGGAACACCCGGGGGCCGTCTTCTACAGTGAGGAGCGCTTCGTCTTCCGCGAACGCCCCACGCTCCCGCAGCGGCTGGGGCGCACCGCCACCATCTACCACGAAATCGCACACCAGTGGTTCGGCGATCTCGTGACGATGCAGTGGTTCGACGACCTCTGGCTCAAGGAGGGCTTCGCGACGTACATGGCGGCCAAGATGCAGGACGCGATCGACCCGTCGTCGGAGGCGTGGAAGACGTTCTACCTGCGCAACAAGCCCGCGGCGTACGCCGTCGACGCCACCGACGGGACTACCCCCGTCTGGCAGCGCCTCTCCAACCTCGATCAGGCCAAGAGCAACTACGGACCGATCGTCTACAACAAGGCGCCCGGGATCCTCAAGCAGCTCAACTTCCTCGTCGGCGACGAGGCATTCCGCGACGGATTGCAGCTGTTCATCCGGCGGCATTCGTACGCCAACGCCACGTGGCGCGATCTTCTGGACGCCATCAGCGTCCCCGCCAAGCGACCGCTGAGGACTTGGGGGGACGATTTCATCCTGCGCCCGGGGCTCCCCGTGCTCGAGCAGAAGCTCGAGGTCCGTGACGGCAAGATCGCCCGCTTCGCGATCGTGCAGCGACCGGCACGTGCGCTCTCCGGCGCGCGGCCGTGGCCCATGCGCCTCGAACTGCTCGTGCTCGCAGAGCGCGGGGAACCGCAACGGATCCCGCTGACCCTCACGCGCGATACGACCGTGGTGGAGGAGCTGACCGGGCGTCCGGCCCCCGAGCTCGTCTTCGCCAACTCGCGCGACTACGCGTACGCCCTCACCCTCCTCGACCCACGCAGTGCCAGTGCCCTCGAGCGGGACATCGGAAGCGTGCGCGATCCGTTCCTGCGCGCGATGCTCTGGGGGGCCATGTGGGACCTGGTGCGCGAGGCGTTGGTGGCGCCGGAGCGCTTCATGCGCATGGCGCTGCGCGAACTCCCGCGCGAGCGCGACGAGCAGATCGTGAGCGGGATCGTCGGGCGCCTCTCGCGCGCGACCAGTGCCTACCTCTCCCCGGTCTCGCGCGACGCCTTCCTCCCCGATGTAGAGCGCACCTTGCTGGCCGGGGCCAACCGTGCGGAGTCGCCGTATGGCATTCGCAAGGCGCACTTCGATGCATGGGTGCGGGTGGCGTCGACCGGTTCCACGATGGACCAGATGGTCACGATGCTCGACAGCGCGAGCGTGGCCGGCGAACCGCTTCGCCCGCCGACCCGCTGGGCGATGATCACCCGCCTGATGGCGGTAGGGCATCCCGCCTCCGACTCGTTGCTCGCCCTGGAGCGCGCGCGCGACCGATCGGCCGAGGGGGTGCGTCGCGCCTTCGTGGCCGGCGCCGCGCGCCCGAACGCAGCGACCAAACGCGACTACTTCGAGCGCTACTTCGCTGACTCGACGCTCAACGAGGATTGGGCGACCGCGTCGCTCGAGGGGTTCAACGCGCTGGAGTCGCAGTCGCTCTCCCTGCCGTACCTCACTCCGGCGCTCGACTCGCTCCCGTGGATTCAGCGAAACCGCCGCATCTTCTACGTGGGCGCCTGGATTGGCTCGTTTGTCGAGGGCCAGTCGAGCGACACGGCGCTCGCGACGGTGCGCGCCTTTTTGGAGAAGCGCCAGGAACTCCCGCTCGACCTTCGCCTCAAAGTCCTGCAGTCGGTCGACGAGCTCGAACGAACCGTTCGAATTCGCCGCACCTTCGGAATCGCCGCGCCAAGCGCGTCACCCGATCACTGAACGAGGCCACGATGACACCGCTCCAGCTGTCGATCACGCTCCCCGGTTGGGCGGACGAGCTGGAGCGGGTCGGTGAGGTCCATGCCGACCCCACCTCACGCATGGCGCTCGCGGTGGAAGCGTCGCGTCGTAACGTCGAGATGGGGACTGGCGGTCCGTTCGGGGCCGTCCTGTTCGGCGCCGCCACGGGACGCCTCCTGGCGCTCGGCGTCAACGCCGTGGTCCGGCTCCGCAACCCGGTTCTGCACGCCGAGACGATGGCGGTCATGCGCGCCTGCGCGCGATACGAGACCTTCACGCTGGCGCACGGCAGCGGAACGGACGAGCCGGTCGACCTCTACTCGTCGTGTGAACCGTGTGCGATGTGTCTGGGGGCGTTGCTCTGGAGCGGTGTGCGTCGCGTCGTCTTTGCCGCGCGTCGTGACGACGCCGAACGACTCGGCTTCGACGAGGGGCCGGTCTTCCCGGAGACCTTCGCGTACCTGCGCCGACGCGGCGTCGTCGTGGAGCAGGGGCCGCTTCGATCTGAGGCGCGCGACGTGATGGCCCACTATCACTCGGCAGGCGGCCCCATCTACAACGGCTGAAAGGTGCGGCGCGGTGGCGAGGCACCGGCGCTACAACGACCGCCAAATCCACGCGAAATCGCTTCCGTCGCGAACGAAACTGAGGCGCCGGTGCATCGATTCCCCCTGGCGTTCCGTCCGGCCGGTATTGCGTGATGCACGACACATTGCGGGATGCCGTGCGGCCGCGACGAAGCGCGGTTGGCGCCGCGCGAGAGGCGCACCTCGTAAAGCGTTGATAGTGAATGTCTTGTGATGCAGTGCCTCGCTTCCGTTGTTACCTGTATGTTGGTGACCGGCACGACGTCTGCTCAGTTTCTGTTACGAAGCCTTGTGCTATCACCCGAGGAGGCGAATTATTGCCTCCCAACTCATCCCGGTGGTTGGAGCCTATGCTCGCTCCGCTCAGCCCGCTCGACGCCTATCGCTTCGACCTCGACCGGCAACACCGCCGGTCCGAGTTCGGGAATGCCGATACCGTGTGGCTTCTCCTGGCGCACTGTCTCGGTCGCATCAGCAAGGTCGGTGATGCCGTGCGAGACCAGTTGGCGCTTCAGTCGGCCAACGCGCTTCGCGATCTGGCCGAGTCGGCGCCGGACGGCGACGCTCACGAAGGGGCGCACATCAACGACCTGCGGATGATGATCGCCGGACTGTCGGCGATCGAAACGCGCGCCGGCGCCGATGCGGTCTCTCGCGCCTGCCGCGGATTCGCGGCGCGCATGGCTGAGTCCGGGGCGCTCTCGGTGGCCTACTCGGTCATCGGCTTTGCGCGAACGGTCGCGGCGGATGCCTCGGACCGCGAGCGCGGGCTGCTGGTGGCCGATCAGGCGCGCATCGCGCGTCAGCTGGGTGAGTTGGACAGTGCCGACGAGCTGTACCGTACCGCGAGCGCCATTGGCGAGCGGTCGACCGACGCCGAGCTGCTTTCTCGCGCCTCGCTTGGACGTGGGGTCATCGCCCGCGTGCGCGGCAATTACCCGCGTGCACGCGCGTTCTTCCAGCACGGCCTCAACCTGGCATCGAGCGCTCACGCGACCGAGCTGGAGTTCTTCGCGCATCAGGGTCTGACGATTGTCACCTGCGTGACCGGTGACTCCGACGCGTCGATCACGCACGGGTGGGAAGCGTTCCGTCTCGCAATGGGCGACCGGACGCGCGAGGCCGAAACGCTGACGAACCTCGCCCAGCTGTGCCTCGAGTACGGCTATCCGCGCGCGGCGCTACGCGGCTTCGTGGCCGCGCTGACGCGCACGGACCTCCTCCGCATCCGCCTCTCGGCGCTGGGTGGAGCCGCCCTGGCGGCCGGACGACTCGAGGAGCGCGCACTGCTCGCTCGAGTTCGGAGCGATCTCGAGCAGACCCTCGAGGGGTCGGCGCTTCCGTACGAGAACGCGCAGTCGCTGTACCACCTGTCGGCCGCGTATCTCGCCCTGGGTGATGACGTGACGGCTGAGCGTTACCGGCAGGACGTGCAGAAAATCGCGACGGCCCGTGGCTATCACGAGCTGCAGCATCAGGTTGAGCGTGCCGAACTCGCCCGGGCCGCCCGAGTGGCGGCCCAGCGCGAGCTTGGACACACTTCGCGAGGAGTTGTGACTACGTTGGAGGCC
Organism: Gemmatimonadota bacterium; assembly: GCA_016719105.1. Lineage (NCBI taxonomy): Bacteria > Pseudomonadati > Gemmatimonadota > Gemmatimonadota bacterium. The sequence goes on from JADKAQ010000003.1 coordinate 95,313, forward strand.
TTCGAACCTGAAGCCGAGGCACTCGCCTTCGCGACTACACGTGCGGATTGACGAAGTCGACGTGCGGATTCACGAAGTCAACGTGCGGGTTCACGAAGTCGGGGTTCACGCACTGAGCTGACTTCGCGTCGCAACGAGCCGCACCCTCGGGGCCCATCGGCGAGGAGGAGCAGGCGGCCAGGCTGGCGGCGACGACGAGGTAGGCGGCGAAACGGGTTGCGCGGTTCATACGATGGCCTCTGGGCGAAGTGGTGGGTGGGGGAAGTCTGTCACGTCTTCTCGTTCGACACCGACATCGTATGGGGAGTCCCCATACACGGTGTAACCTCCAGGTCAGAATCACCGCATGATCGTTGCGGCGCTCGTCTGGGATCCTGCGTCCCAGGCTCGACTGCGGGACGCGCTACGCGGACAGGCGACCGTCCGATTCTGCGAGCGGCAGTCCGAGGTCATCGCCCTCGTCGAGAACAACCTCGCCGGGGTGGCGGTCGTCGACATGCGCGACCGCGATGGCCAGTCGACGCTTCCGATGGTGCGTTACGTCCGCGAGTCGTATCCCAGCGTGCCGGTGCTGCTGTACTTCGCGATCTCGCCCGATACCTCACGCGACGTGCTGGCCTTCGCGCGGGCCGGGGTGAATGACCTGGTGCTGCGGGACGTCGATGACCTGCGTTACTCGCTGCGCACCGCGCTCTCGACGGCAGCCGATCACTGCTCGGCACGCGCGATCCTCGCGGAGCTGGAGCCGCTGCTCCCCGCGAGCGTCCTGCCCATGGTGCGGTACTGCCTCGAGAACGGTCGACGATCCATGACCGTGGAGCAGGTCGCCGATGCGCTTAACGTGCACCGCAAGACGTTGGTTGATCGATTAAGCGCCTCTCACCTTCCCACGCCGAGCGCGTTGATCGCTTGGTGCCGGTTGATCATCTCGGCGCGACTGTTGGAGGACCCGGGGCGCTCGGTGGAGCAGGTGGCGCTCCTCCTCGATTTCCCGTCGGGGACGTCGATGCGGAACATGATGAAGCGTTACACGGGGTTGCGTCCCGGTGAGATCCGGGAGAACGGCGGAGTGCGCTGTGTGATGCACGCGCTCAAGCGCGAACTGACGGTGGTCTCTGGGGGCCCAGGCGGGGGCAACCGGGCTGCGAGCTGAGGCGAGACGCCGAGCCGTCGGGGGGGGGAACGCGGCTCAACGGCGACGTCAGGGCTCGGGGCGAAGCGGGTGCGGGCGAGCGACGGCGAGGAGCGGGCCGTCCAGCAACTCGAGCACGACGGTCTCCCCCGCGAGGAGCGAGGTGAAGAGCGCCGACGAGACGAAATGATGGGTGTGCCCGGCTGCGCCCCCGCCTTTCTCGCACTGGCAGGCCATGACCTCCAGCGTCACCTCGCCACGCTGCACGTCGACCTCGACCGGCAGGGTGGCGCCAAAGACGGCAAGCCGACGCGCGGTGTCGCCGGTGATTTCGAGCCGACCATCTCGCGGCGTCTTCCGCGAGACCTCACGAACCTCGAGCAGCATCGTGACCTCGGGCGCGCGCGAGGCGGCGTGGACGCCGCCGGGATGCGCGCTGCAAAGAGTTTGGGGGAGACCCGTGCAGGCACGTGACGGGTGGCACGTCCGCGCGCGTCATGGCACGCGCTTGCCGCCCTGGATGACGACGCGCACGTCGCGCATCACGGTCATGTCGGTGAGGGGGTTGCCGCGCACGAGGATGATGTCGGCGAAGCGCCCGGGGGCGAGGACCCCGATGTCCTGCTCGCGCTTGAGGAAGCGCGCCGGCCAGAGCGTGGCCGACTGGATCGTCTCCATGGGCGAGACGCCGAACTCCACGAACTTCACCATCTCGCGCCAGGTGGCGTCGTTGTGGAACATCGCCGGGATGCCGGCATCGGTCCCGATCATGAGGCGCACCCCCGTCTCCCGCAACTGGCGGAACTTGGTGGGGAGGATCGGGAGGCGCGACGGGAAGAGCGCGTAGTACGGCAGCTGCGGGATCTGCGACAGCGACCGGCGGATCTCGGCGCCCATGTCGTTAGGCATGAAGGCCCGCCACGACGGATCGTCGAGGCGTTCCGGGAAGACGGTCCCGGCCTCGTACAGCGTGAAGAGCGGCGAGACGGTCGGGGTCCAGTACAGCGAGGAGTTGCGCTCCCGCATCTGCTGCAGCACGTCGTCGGGGTACCCCGGCGCGGTGCCGAGCCCGGTGTGCTCGAAGTTGTCGACGCCGTGCTTGAGGCCGACGCGGATCTCGGCCATGCGGTGCGCGTGTGCCACCACCGGCTTGCCGTTCTTGTGCGCCGTCGCGACCACGGCGGCGACCTCGGCGTCGGTCATCTGGTCCTGGTCGATCAGCTTCACCACGTCCACGCCGGCGTCGATGATGCGCTGCACCTTCTGGCGCGCGTCGTCTGCGCCCGTCACCCCCAGCGGAACGCCTCCTCGTACGGCTCGTACGCCGCGTGCTGGATGAACGGGCCCGAGACGAAGAGGCGCGGGCCGGGAATCTCACCAGCTGCAATCCGGCGCTTCACCGTGAGAATGTCGTCGAGCCGGGCCCCGAGGTCGCGGGCCGACGTCACACCGGCCGAGAGCAGCTGGCGGGCGGCGATCGGCATGACGACCGAGGCGTCCTTCGTGCCGTACAGGTCATCCCATCGCTTGTAGTCGCCGTGCCCCACGATGTGCAGGTGCACGTGCATGTCGATGAGCCCAGGCATCACGGTGTGCCCGTTGGCGTCGATCACCGGCGTCCCCGGCGGGATCGTCACCTCGCCTTCGCGTCCGACGGCGAGGATGCGCTCGCCGGCGACGAGAATGACGCCGTTCTCGAGCACGGGCCCGCCGTATCCGTCGATGATGCGCCCACCGACGACGGCGAGCGTGGGACGAGCGCCCGTTGCGACGCGAGCCTGCGCCTGCGCCGCGGCCACCGGGAGGAGGGCGACGAGTGTGCACGCGAGAATCGCGCGGCACAGCAGGTCGCGCGCGACACGCGTCGCGCGCACGAGGGGAGGGGCGACGTGGGGGCGCGAGAGCGGCATCGGATCAGGAGAGGTGGGAAGCGACGGCGCCCGGAATGCGCGCCTGACGAAAGCGTTCGAGGATGGTGGCGACGGATTCGATGGCTTCGACTCCGGCGACGCTACGACCGGCCTGCCAGTAGTCACGGGACGCATCGCCGCGCGCGTTGGACTGCTTGAGCGACAGGATGCTCCGCGCGGCGTAGAGTGTGCGCATCCACTTCTTGGTCCGTCGCCCGCGCAGCATGAAGCGCGCGAGCGGACCGGCGCGCAGGCCGATGCGCTGGATGTAGGGGGTGTTGATCACCGCGACCGGCACGCCGGTCAGCCGCTCGGTGAGGACGATGTCCCGCTCCTCGGCCTCGACGATGGCCTGCTTGTAGCGCGCGTGCGCGGTACACTCGGTGGTGGCGATGAAGCGCGTCCCCATCTGCACGCCGACGTAGCCCGCGGCGAGGGCGCGTACGTAGTCGTCGACGTCGCCCACGCCACCGGCACAGACGAGCGGGAGGCCAAAGGGGGCAAGCTCGTCGTACAGCGCTTCCATCGTGCGCGACCCGGCATGCCCGCCCGCGCGCGCGTTCACGCCGATGAGGCCATCACACCCGGCATCGGCGCCCTTCTGCGCCCACTTGGCCTCGGTCACATCGTGGTACACGATGCCGCCGGCGGCGTGCACGCGGTCGCACACCCATCGGGGGTTCCCCAGCGACGTCACGAAGAAGCGCACGCCTTCCTCGAGGGCGATCTCGACCCAGCGCACCATGCGTTCGTGGTAGGTGCGGGCGCTGGACTCGATGAGGGCGTTCATCCCGATGGGGCGTCCGCCGGCCAGTCGGTGCATGAGGCGCACCCCCTCGCGGTACTCGTGCCCGTGCACGTAGGTGAGCGAGATGGGTTGGTAGATGCCTAACGCTCCCCCCGCGGAGACGGCCGCGACCAGCTCGGGATTGGAGCAGGGGTACATGGCTCCGCACAGGATCGGGAGCGCGATGCCGGCGTGCCGGGTGAGGGCGGTCTCCATCAAGTGGCGGGTCGGATGCCTAACGGGTGGGTGGGGCGCGCCAAGCGGCGTGCCCGGAACGAAGTGCTGCACAACGTATCGCCGCGAGTGCCCGGTGACGAGACGTGGCCGGGTCACAGGTGGCGCAGGAAGCGCTCGGGGTTCGCCAGGAAATCGCGGGTCAGCGACACATGCTCCAGCTCCTCGTAGGGTACCGGCTGCACGGGCGTGGCATCGAACGAGTAGATCGTCGCACCGGGGAAGGCGAGCAGGATCGGCGAGTGCGTGGCAATGATGAACTGCGACGACTGCGCGACCATGTCCGTGAGCATGGCCATGAAGGCCAACTGGCTCTGGGGCGAGAGCGGGGCCTCGGGCTCGTCGAGCAGGTACAGGCCGTTGGGAGCGAAGCGCGACTGGAACAGCTTGAGAAAGCTCTGCCCGTGCGAATTGGCGTCGAGATCCACGCCGTAGCGCGCTTCCATGTCGCGCAACGAGGCGGCAATCGGGCCGAGGCGAAGGGCGCGGGCGTGGTCGGAGCGGTCGCGATATTCCTCGTCGATGGCGGCCTGCTCCACCAGGAAGGCGGCGCGCATGCGCGCGATGGTCCTGGTGAAGCCGAAGAAGTCCTCCGCCCGGAGGAAGAACCCGCGCCGCGCGCGCGCGGCGCGCCAGATGAGGGTGATCGCCGTGGCCAGCGTGCGCTGCGCAGCCAGCGTCTCGTCGGCATCAACGCGCAGTTCGCTCCCCACCGAGGGGAGCCCCGACGCCGCGGCGATCGCCTCGAGCAACGTCGACTTCCCCGAGCCGTTCTCACCGACGAAAAAGGTGACCGCCGACGGGAAGGCGAGCTCGCCGAGCGACCGGATGGTGGGGACCGAGTAGGGAAAGACCTCCGATTGGAGCTCGGACGGCGGGCGAAGTCGGAGCGATCGCAGTGGCAGCATTGTGAGCGCTCGCGTCGTATAGGGGCGGACGGTACTGGCGCCACTCGGCGCCCGGCCGGAGTTTAGCGCCTGAATCATCACGTCCGGAGTCCTCACCATGCGAACGTCTGTCCGCGTAGTCCTCGCCCTGGGTGCCGTGGGAGTCGCCGTCCCGGCGGCCTGGGCCCAAGGGAGCCCGCGCGCCTTCACTCCCGCCGACTGGTACAAGGTCACGACCTTGTCCTCACCGGCGGTCTCGCCCGATGGCAAGCGCGTCGCCTTCACGGTGACGACGGTGCGCGAAAGCGAGAATCGTCGACACAGCGAAGTGTGGGTCGTGTCGACGGCGGGTGGCGAGGCCCAGCGCTTCACCGCGCCGGGGTACGAATCGTCCAACCCGCGCTGGTCGCCCGACGGGTCGTGGCTGCTCTTCGCCTCGCAGCGTCCCGGCGGCGGACGCGGACGCTCGTGGGGGCTGCGCATGGACGAGCCGGGGGGCGAAGCCGTCGCGACCGATCGATACCCGGCCGGCTCGGTACCTAACGACAAGCGTTTCGTGGTCTGGAGCGAGGGGGGGGCCCCGGACTCTGCTGGTGTCGACACCACGCGTCGCGATCCGTTCGGGCGCATGCAGCCCATGGCCCGCCCGCCGTACGGCGCGATCACGCGCCCCCTCGAGCCGGCGCGCTTCGACGGGCGGCACATCACCGAGATGCGCTACAAGTCCAACGGGCCTGGCTTCCTCCCCGGGCCACGCGAGAAGCGCATCTATCGTCCCGCGCAGCTCTGGATGCAGCTGCTGGACGGCGCCGCCAAGAAGCAGATGATCGACAGCACCGCCTACTCGCGCCGCGGCGCTGCGGTGTCGCCTGACGGCAAGTGGGTCGCCTTCATTGCCGACGCGGGGCTCCGTCCCGACTCGGTGGTGGAGGCCGAGCGTGACTCGCTGGCGCGCCTGCCCTACAACGCCAAGCGTGACGAGGCGCCGCGCAACGACGCCGACATCTTCGTGGTCGCCGTCACGGGCGGCACGCCGCGCCGCCTGACGAGTGCGATGGGGAGCGAAGGTGACGTGCAGTGGTCGCCCGACGGGAAGTGGATCTCGTTTTCCAGTGCGCCGACGCGGGTGAACAGCGAACGGCTGTACGTCGTCGATGCCAACGGGGGGACGCCGGTCAACCTGCTGGGGGATTGGCAGTACGAGCCCGGGTCGCATGCCTGGCTCCCCGACGGACGCATCGCGATGAGCGCCGAGGTGGGGGGGCGCAGTGCACTCTTCCACATCGATCCGCAGACCAAGGCGATGAAGGAAGTGCTGGGCGGGCGCCGCCAGATGCGCGGCTTCAGCATGGATGACGCGGGGAAGGTCGTGGCATACGTCGCCACGAGCATGGACAAGCCGACGGAACTCTACATCGCCAATGCCGACGGCAGCGGGGAGCGTCGCCTGACGAGCTTCAACGACGCGATCGTCAAGGACGTCGCCTTCAGCGATGCCGAGCGCTTCACGTACAAGAGCGTCGGCAACCTGGAGATCGAGGGGTGGCTGATGAAGCCGTACGGCTACCAGCCGGGGAAGAAGTACCCGGTGGCGCTGTACATCCATGGCGGGCCGCACTCGGCGTACGGCGAAGGGTGGTTCGACGAGTTCCAGAACCTGGCCGGGGCGGGGATGTTCGTGCTCTTCACCAATCCGCGCGGCTCGTCGGGCTATGGTGCGAAGTTCACCTTTGCCACCCGCGGGCGCTGGTTTGCCGAGGACTACCAGGACCTCATGAAGGCCGTTGACATCGTGGCCCTGCGCCCGGACGTCGATTCCACGCGCATGGGCGTCACCGGTGGTTCGTATGGCGGCGTGATGACGGCGTGGGTGACGGCCAAGACGACGCGCTTCAAGGCGGCGCAGGCCGATCGCATGATCAGCAACTGGTGGTCCTGGTATGGGACGAGCGACGCCCAGGGGCTCACCGAGTTCGAGTTCTTCGGCAAGCCGTGGGACAACCCGGCGATGTACGACTCACTCTCGCCCATCCGGCACATCCGAAAGGTCAAGACGCCGACGTTGATCGTGCAGTCCGAGGAGGATCATCGCACGCCGATGACGGACGCCGAGCAGTGGTACGTCGGCCTCAAGAAGCAGGGGACGCCGGTGGAGCTCGTTAGGTATCCGCGCTCCACGCACGACCTGTCGCGCACCGGCGAGCCCTGGCTCCTGGTCGACCGGCTGGGGCGGTTGCGGCAGTGGTTCGGCTACTGGCTCCTCGACCAGACGGCACCCAAGGCGGCGATGGGTGGCTCGTAGTCGCAACTGACCGACGGGCGGCGCTGCAAACGGCGTTCGCCTGGTGCATCTTTCGCGCGGTGCGGAACCCTCCGCACCGCGCGCTTCGTTTGCCCCACGTGATCGTCGTCCTCGCTGCCCTGCAGGGGCTCGCCCTCCTCCTCGTCATCGTCCGGCTCCTCCCCGGGCGTCGCCGTCGTCCTCCCGTCGCCCCGATCCCCGAGGGGGTGGAGGGGACGTCGGTCTCGGTGGTCGTCGCCACGCTCAATGAGGCCAGGCGCATCGGCCCGTGCCTGGCGGGGCTGGCGAAGCAAGGGGCGCCACTCCGTGAGGTGATCGTCGTCGACTCGCACTCGAAGGACGCGACGCCGGCGATGGTTGAGGAAGTTGCAGCTCGCGACCCGCGCTTCCGCCTCGTGAACGATCCGCCCCTCCCGGCCGGCTGGGTGGGGAAGGTGTGGGCGCTGCAGCATGGGCTGGGCGAGGCGACGAGCGAGTGGGTCCTGGGGATCGACGCCGATACCGAGCCACAGCCAGGGATGGTGGCCGCCGTGGTGCAGGCAGCACAGGCGATGCGCTACGACGTCGTGTCGTTTGCACCGCAGTTTGCCGACATGACGAGCGCCGAGCAGTGGTTGCAGCCGTCGATGCTGCTCACGCTGGTGTATCGCTTCGGGGCGGCGGGGATGGCCGACCCACCCCCCGATCGCGTGATGGCGAACGGACAGTGTTTCCTGGCGCGGCGCGAGGTCCTGTTGGCGAACGGCGGCTATGAGGTGTCGCGGCAGTCGTGGGCCGACGACGTCACGCTCGCGCGCTCGCTCGCGTCGCGTGGGGTGCGCGTCGGCTTCCTCGATGGCTCGCGCCTGTACAAGGTGCGGGCCTACGACAGCCTGGGGCACATGTGGCGCGAGTGGGGGCGCTCGTTCGACCTGAGCGATGCGACCACGCGCGTGCGCCAGTGGTTCGATGTGCTTTACATCGCCCTGGCCCAGGGGATGCCGTGGCTGGTGCTGCTGGCCTTCGCGCTCGGCGCGCTTTCGGCACAGACACCGGCGGGGCTCGTACTCCTGCGCCTCAACCAGACCCTCGTGGCCATACGCGTGCTGATGCTCCTCGCGCTGTGGGGGAGCTACGAGCGTCGATCCATGGGGTTCTGGCTGTCGCCGTTCGCCGATCCCGTCGCGGCCTGGCGCCTGATTCTCTCGACCGTGCGTCGCCCAACAGGATGGCGCGGGCGCACCTTCACGTTAGGGAGCGCCCCCGACCCGTCGCGTTAGCACGCCGTTCGACCGGCGTTCCGCACGTCCGGATCCCGTCGACTCCGTGGCACCACGTGAGACGACGAGGTGATCCCAGCCGTCCCGGGCGCGCGGGGGATTCTATGGTAGGGGAGGGCGATCGCCGTTAGGCGGTCGGCGCGGTCCCGCGCGTCGCGCCTGGGCGGACGTCCGACGACGCGCGTGTCGTCGTTCGGCGGACGATGACGCCGGGGATTTCACGCACGGGAGGTCCGGCGGACGTGCACGGCACGGAACGCGCGCGAATCGCTCATGCGGTCGTCAGCGTTTTCCCGCTTTTTCCCCGGATTCTGTCAGCGGGATTCCCTACAGACGATTCCTGCCCCCGGTACGATGCTTTCCTCTGTCGGCACGCAACGACCGGAGGCGCTGTTCCCTGCAGCGCTCGACTCGGCGGGCAGTGAACTCCGGACTGGCCAACATTGAGGGCGCATCACGGCACGTGCGACCGGCCGACGGTCGGATGCGCCGCCCCGGAGGAGTCTGTCGTGTCCGTGAGCAACGAGGTCGTGGTGAACGGCAGTACCCTGGCCACACGCGCGGCACCCACCATCCGCCGGCTGCGCGAGCACACCGTCGAAGTCGTCTCCGACTCCGGTGAAGGGGCCCAAAAGTGCTCGCAGATCTTCGGCGCGGTGACGGCAAAGATGGGGAACGGCGTCTGGACGGTGGAGATCATCCCGGCCGAGATCCAGCCCCCCGCACGCGTGCCCGAGGGAGCGAGCGGCAATCGAATCCGCATCGGCGCGGGGCAGGTGACCAATTGGGGCGATGAAACCAACCTCGTCGTGGCCTTCAACGAGCAGGTGCTGCTGGCACGGCATCGGCTGAAGGCACTGGCCCCCGACGCGACCGTCCTCATTGAAGACAAGTGGGCGACCCACGACGACCCGGAGATTCGCGAGCAGTGGACGCGCGCGATGGCGGAGCTGTCGTCGACCGGCTATCGCCTGGTGATGGTCCCGATGGAGGAGCAGTGCCTCACGCTCGTGGACGACCCGCGCAAGGGCAAGAACATGTTCGCCCTCGGGATGCTCTCGTGGATCTACGACCGTGACCTTGAGCGCGTGTACGAGCAGATCGCGCACACCTTCCGCAAGAAGTCGGAGGCGGTGTACCAACGCAACGTCGAGCTGGTGAACCTCGGGTACGCCTGGGCCGCCGAGCACCTGGACTTCCGCATCGCGATCCCGCCGGAGCCTAACGAGCAGGCGATGGTGGTGATGAACGGCAACGAGGCGCTGGGGATGGGGGCCATCGCGTCGGGGATGGAGCTCTGCGCGATGTACCCGATCACCCCGGCTACGTCGGTGTCGCACTACCTGTCCGAGGTCTTCGAGAAGTTCGGCGGCGTGGTGCACCAGGCCGAGGACGAGATCGCCGCCGCCGGGGTCGCCATTGGCGCCTCGTATGCCGGCAAGGTCGCCTTCACCATCACCTCCGGCCCCGGGCTCGCGCTCAAGACCGAGTTTCTCGGGCTGGCGATCATGACCGAGATCCCGCTCGTGGTGGTGGACGTGCAGCGTGGGGGGCCGAGCACCGGGCTTCCCACGAAGGTCGAGCAGTCGGACCTCCTCGCGGCGCTGTATGCGCAGCCTGGCGACGCCCCGCGTGTCGTGCTGGCGCCGGCGACCATCGAGGAGTGCTTCCATATCATGGTCACGGCGCGCCGGATCGCCGAGGCGTTCCGCTGCGTGGTGATGGTACTCTCGGACGCGAACCTCGCGACCGGGGTGCAGCCCTTCCCGCGCCCGTCGCTCGATGTGCGCTGGCAGGCTGACGCGCTGGATCTCGGCGCCGTCCCTGAGGGAACGAAGGCCTACGCGTGGAATGCGGACACGGGGCTGTCGCGCCGGGTGATCCCGGGGCAGGGAGGCGGCATGCACACGGTCACCGGGCTCTCGCACGACGAGGGGAGCAAGGTGGCGTACAGCGCCGGCGTGCACGCCAAGGGGATGGCGATGCGCTCGCGCAAGCTCGCCGTGCTCGGCTCGCTCCTCGCGCCGCCGACACCCTACGGGGCCGATGCAGGCGACCTGCTCATCATCGGGTGGGGGAGCACGAAGGGGGCGATCGAGGAAGCGGTGGACCGGGCCCGCGCTGCGGGGGGGTCGGTGGCCTCGTTGCACCTGCGCTTCCTCTCGCCCATGGAACCGGGGCTCGCAGAGATCTTCCGGCGCTTCCGCAAGGTGGCGACGGTGGAGATCAACTACAGCGACACGGTGGGCGACCCGTACATCACCGAGGAGAACCGGCGCCGCGGACAGCTCTCCTGGCTGCTGCGCGCGCAGACGCTCGTCGACGTCGACTGCTGGACGCGTACCCCCGGCGAGCCGCTTCGCCCTGCGGCGATCGTCGAGGCCATTCACGACCTGATGCCGGCGCGAGGTGACGCATGAGTGCCTGTTCCCTGCACGTCCTGGCGACGGACGACAGTCGCACGTTCGGAGTCAGTGACTACGAGGGCGCGCGCGCGCGCTGGTGCCCTGGATGCGGCGATCACTCCGTGCTGGCGTCGGTCGAGAAGCTGCTGGCGAGTGAGCAGCTCAAGCCGGAGGAGACGGTCTTCGTCTCGGGGATCGGCTGCTCGTCGCGCTTTCCGCACTACCTGAGTACCTATGGCTTCCACGGGATCCACGGGCGCGCCCTCCCGGTCGCGACGGGGATCAAGCTGCACCGTCCGGAACTGTCGGTGTTCGTGGTGATGGGCGATGGCGACTGTACGTCGATCGGGGCCGGGCACTGGGTGCACACGCTGCGCTACAATCCCGACATGGTGGTCATGATGCTCGACAACGGCATCTATGGCCTCACCAAGAACCAGACCTCGCCGACGACACCGCAGGGGCTGCCGAGCAACACGCAGCCCGGGGGGTCGATCCTGATGCCACTCAACCCCCTATCGGTGGCGCTCGGGATCAGCAACGCGTCGTTTGTGGCGCAGACGGCGGAGTTCGTCCCGGCGCATCTCTACGCGACGCTCAAGGCGGCCTTCCATCATCGCGGCCTCTCGTTCGTGCGCATTCTGCAGCGCTGCCCGGTCTTCACGCCGGGGATCTTCGCGGAGGCGGTCAAGAAGCCGGCGTTGGTGGAGCTGTTGGTGCACGACGATGGCGTCGTGGTTCCCGAGATCGAGGCGATCTACAAGTCGCGAATCGCGCACGACCCGCGCGACATCGACCGGGCGCGCCACCTGGCCGATGCGACCGAGACGATCAAGCTGGGCGTGTACTTCAAGGATCCTTCGCGCCCCCGCTACGAGGAGGTGCGCCGAGTGACACCCCGCACGCCGCAGGAACGCAACGACCTTCTCAATGCGGAGTTCGATCGATATGCCGTCTGATGCGCGTGTCCAGATGGCGCTGGAGCGCCTGGCCCGCCCGATCGGCGAGTTTCGCTCCACGGTGGCAGGGGCGCTGTCGCAGGCCGAGGCGTATCTCGCCGACCAGGAGCCCGACGCCGCGAAGCAGGTGGAGCGCCTGCGGCAGGAGTTGGGGCTCTTCGCCGAGGGACGCATCGACGTGGGGCGGTTCAACGCCGTGGCGGTGCAGCGCCCCGCGCTGTCGATGGCGCACCGTGACCGGCTGCAACGGGCGGTCGACGTCCTCCGGGACGTCCTCGAGCGAGGGGGCACCTTGCACGTGGTCGACGTTCCGTCCGGGGCGTCGGTGACGCAGGCGGTGGAAGGCGCGCTGTCGCGCGCCGGGCGCGCATTCGGGGCGGTGCTGGCGATCGAGTTGCTGAGCGGTGGGCGGTACGTCCCGGCGCAGCACGACACCCTGCTCGACCAGCTGGCGTTCCGCACGTGGACCAAGGCGGAGCGACGCTTCGCCCCGCCGCTCGTGGTCACGGTGGACGGCGCCGACCTGCACATCGGCGGGCTCGCCGACTTCCTCGACGGGCGCGAGAAGCTCGTGCTCGTCGTGCGCGGGGCGTCTCCTCCGGCGCCACTGGTCCGGCTCATCACGCCGGGGACGATGGTGCTGCAGACGAGCGACGACTCGGGGCTCGACCTCGTGGCGACGACGAGCGGGACGGCGATCGCCGCCCTCGTGCCTGCCGATGCGGCGCGCTTCCTTCACGACCCGGCCCAGGGACGGGAGCCGTGGCAGCGGCTGACGGTCTGGCACATGCCACCGGCGCCCAAGCACGCGTTAGGCGGGTTGAGCGCGTGGCAGATGCAGGAAGACCTGCGGCAGCTGGAGGCGCTGGCCGCCGGGCCCACGACGACGGCGCCGCTCGGCGGGACGACATCGGGAAGCGCGCCCGGCCCCGAAGCGGTGGATGTCCTTGCCCGGTGGCTGTTGAGCCAGGCGGACCTCACGGGCGCCGCCTGAGACGTCGTCGGAGCGATGCGATGATCGTCACTTCGATACTGATCCTGGGCGGCGTGGGGCTGGCGTTCGCCATCCTCATCGCGCTGGCCAACAAGCGGCTGAAGGTCTGGGAGGACCCGCGCATCGACGTCGTGGCGTCGATGCTTCCCAATGCCAACTGCGGTGCCTGCGGCCTCCCCGGCTGCCGGGCGTTTGCCGAGCAGGCGGTGGCGGGGGTCATTGCCCCGGCCAAGTGCACGGTGTCGAACGAAGCGGGAGTCGTCGCCATCGCCAACTACCTGGGGGTGGACAAGGGGGAGGCCATCAAGCGCGTTGCGCGCCTGCGCTGTGCTGGCGGCACCGACGTCGCGGTCCAGCGCGCCGATTATCGCGGGCTGCAATCGTGCGCGGCCGCGGCCGCGGTCGCCGGTGGCGGCAAGGGGTGCACGTGGGGATGCCTGGGCCTCGCCGATTGCGAGGTCTCGTGCGACTTCGATGCCATTCGCATGAGTGCGACCGGCATTCCGGTGGTGGATCCCGGCAAGTGCACGGCGTGTGGCGACTGTGTGGAGGCGTGCCCGAAGGACCTCTTCGTGCTCATGCCCGTCTCGCAACACCTGCTGGTGCAGTGCCGAAACCTGCTGTCGGGCGATGAGGTGCTGGAGCAGTGCAAGGTGGCCTGCACGGCGTGCGGGCGATGTGTGCAGGACTCGGCGCCGGGGCTCATCAGTGTGGCCTCGGGCGTCGCCGTGATCAACCATGACATGATCGCGCAGGAGACCGCGCGGGCAACGGAGCGTTGCCCCACGGACGCGATCGTGTGGCTCGAGGGGGCGCAGTGCGCCCCGATTCGTCGTACTTCGGCTCGGAGTGCCGTCGCATGAACATCTGGCCTGGCAAGAGTGTCGCGCAGAGTGCGTCCGCCCCTGCATCTCCCCCCCCGTTCCCGGGGGTGGTCGAGGCAATGGATGGCAGCGCCGCAGTGGTGGAGATGGAGACTGCGGCCAGCGAGGCCGCGGGCGCGTATCCCATCACCCCGTCCACGCAAATGGGAGAGGGGTGGGCCGCGGCGGTCGCCGACGGCCGGCCTAACGTGAACGGACGCCGCCTGCTCTTCTTCGAACCCGAGGGAGAACATGCCGCCGCCGCCGTCACCGCGGGGATGAGCATGATGGGGCTGCGCGCGACGAACTTCTCCAGCGGACAGGGGATCGTGTACATGCACGAGTCGCTGTACGCGGCGGTGGGCAAGCGGCTCACGTACGTGCTGAACGTCGCGGCGCGCGCGATCACGAAGCAGGGCCTGAACGTGCATGCGGGGCACGATGACTACCACGCCATCGACGACACCGGGTTCTTCCAGGTGTTCGCCAAGGACGTGCAGGAGTCGGCGGACCTCAACCTCATCGCGCATCGCATCGCCGAGCTCTCGCTCAACCCCGGCGTCTGCGCGCAGGACGGCTTCCTCACCAGCCACGTGATCGAATCGATCCGCCTGCCGGAGCGCGAGCTCGTCAAGCAGTACCTGGGCGATCCGTCCGACGTCATCGACTCACCAACACCGGCGCAGCGCCTCGTCTTCGGCGAGACGCGCCGCCGCATCCCCGAGATGTTCGACCTCGACTACCCGGCGATGCTGGGAGTCGTGCAGAACCAGGACAGCTACGCGCAGGGCGTGGCGGCGCAGCGGCCGTTCTACTTCGACCACATCGTCGAGCTCACCGATCGGGCGCTCGACGAGTATGCGGCGCTCACGGGCCGTCGGTACGCGCGGGCCAGCGGCTACCGCACCGACGATGCGGAGTACGTGATCGTGGGGCAGGGGTCGGTGGTCTCGAACGCCGAGGCCGTCGCCGACTACATGCGGACAGAACGGAACGTGAAGCTCGGGGTGGTGAACGTGACGATGTTCCGCCCGTTCCCGGCCGACTACATCACCCGCCTGCTCAAGGGAAAGAAGGGGGTGGTGGTACTGGAGCGCACGGACCAGCCGCTCGCGGTCGACCTGCCGCTGCTGCGCGAGATTCGCGCGGCGATGGGGCAGGGGGTCGAGAACTCGCGCGCCGGGCGCGGGGAGGCGCTGCCGTATCCCAGGCTGGCCGCGGTGTCGCCTGACGACATGCCGTCGTTCTATTCGGGTTGCTACGGACTGGGGAGCCGCGACCTGCAGCCCGGCGACCTCATCGCCGCCGTGGAGAACATGCTCCCGCGTGGCGGCCATCGGCGCCAGTTCTACCTGGGAGTCGACTTCATCCGCAAGGGGACCAACCTCCCCAAGCTCCAGATCTGGCAGGAGCAGCTGGCGGACAGCTATCCGCAGTTGGCCACGCTTGCCCTTCCGTCGGCGGGTGACGTGAACCTGATGCCCAAGGGGGCGCTCTCGATCCGCATCCACTCGGTGGGCGGGTGGGGGGCCATCACGATGGGGAAGAACCTGTCGATGACCGCCTTCGAGCTGTTTGGGGTGTTCATCAAGGCGAACCCCAAGTACGGCTCCGAGAAGAAGGGGCAACCGACGACGTTCTACGCCACGCTCGCGCACGACCCCATCCGGCTCAACTGCGAGTTGCGGCACGTGGACGTCGTGCTGTCGCCCGACCCCAACGTCTTCCGCCACTCCAACCCGTTCGCCGGGCTGGCCGAAGGCGGGGTGTTCGTGCTGCAGAGCGAACTGACGCCCGAGGCGCAGTGGACGGCGCTCCCCGTGTGGGCGCGCACGGCCATCGTCGAGAAGCACATCAAGTTCTACGTCCTCGACGCGTTCAAGATCGCGGCGAGCGAGGCGTCAGACGCCGAGCTGCGCTATCGCATGCAGGGGACCGCCTTCATGGGGGCCTTCTTCAACGTGTCGCCGCTGGCCAAGTCCGAGGGGATCGACGAAGCCGCGCTGTTCAAGGGGCTGCGCGACCAGCTGACCAAGAAGTTCGGGAAGAAGGGCGAACGTGTCGTGGAGGACAACGTTCGGGTCATCCGACGCGGCTTCGACGAGGTCAGGGAAGTCACGCCGTTCGCGGTGGCGATGGACGAGGCCTTCGTGGGCGAAGTGCCCGAGATCCCCGACGTGATGAACACGCCGAACGCCGAGCAGGGGGTGGGGAACCCCGGGCGCTTCTGGGAACAGGTGTGCGGGCTCTGCAAGCTGTCGCAGGACGGCATTGCCGATCCGTTCGCCGCCATCAGTGCCATCCCGGCCGCCACTGGCGCCGTGCGCGACATGTCGGGGGTGCGACTCGAGGTCCCGGACTTCATCGCCAGCAAGTGCACCGGCTGCGGGCAGTGCTGGACGCAGTGCCCCGATTCGGCAATTCCCGGTTTGGTGAACAGCGTCGAGGAGATCATCGGCGCAGGGATCGACACGGCGACGAACGGGGTGCCGCTGGATCGCGTGCGCCAGATCGCCAAGCCGCTGGCCAAGGAGGCGCGGCGCCAAATGGACGCCCTGCCGACGCTCGCCTTCTCCGATGCGCTGGCTGCCGCCCTCCCGATCGTTGCCGGCAAGATGGGCTTCGAGGGCGAGAAGCGCGCGGCGCTCGACGCCGAGTTCAAGAAGGTCCACGCGGCGATCGCCGAGTTCCCGTTCACGCGGACCAAGCCGTTCTACGACGTATTGGAAGGGAAGGCCAAGGGGACGGGAGGGCTCCTCTCGATCACGATCAATCCCGAGGCGTGCAAGGGGTGCAACCTGTGCGTCGAGGTCTGCCCCGACCACGCCCTCGTCACGGTCAAGCAGGATGCGCCGACGCTCTCGCGTCTGCGCAAGAACTGGCACTTCTGGAAGCACCTGCCGGATACCGACGACCACTTCATCAACGTCTCCAACATCAACGAAGGGATCGGCGTCCTCTCGTCGCTCCTGCTCAAGAAGGAGACCTATCGCTCGATGGTCGGGGGCGACGGCGCATGCATGGGATGCGGCGAGAAGACCGCCGTGCACCTGATCGTCTCGACGATCCAGGCGCTGATGGGGCCGCGTGTGGACAAGTACGTCGCTCGGCTCAACACGCTGGTCGCCGGCCTGGAGGAGAAGTCGCGCGCCCTGCTGCTCGAGGGGGCCGACATGGAAGCGATGACCGCTGCCGTCAGCGGCAACAACGTCGCCGTCCCCGTCGATCCGTCCAAGAAGGAGCGCCTCGCGCTCCTGGCCCGCGAGATCCACGCCCTGAAGGACCTGAGCTGGCGCTACACCGAGGGACCCGCGGGCAAGGGACGCGCGCGCCTCGGCATGGCCAACTCCACCGGCTGCTCGTCGGTGTGGGCCAGCACCTATCCGTACAATCCGTATCCGTTCCCCTGGGTCAACCACCTCTTCCAGGACGCCCCGTCCATCGCCATCGGCGTGTTCGAAGGGCACATGCGCAAGATGGCCGACGGCTTCGTCCACGTGCGACGCGCCGAGCGGCTGCTCGACGACTCGTACGATGCGGCGACGCTCGAGCCCGAACTCGCGATCTTCGACTGGAAGCTCTTCGACGACGAGGAGTTCGCCATGTGCCCGCCGATCATCGCCATGGGCGGTGACGGGGCCATGCTCGACATCGGCTTCCAGAACCTCTCGCGCCTCATGGCGTCGGGGAAGCCGATTCGCGTGGTGGTGCTCGATACGCAGGTGTACTCCAACACCGGCGGGCAGTCGTGCACGAGCGGGTTCACCGGCCAGGTGGCCGACATGGCGGCGTTTGGTCCCGCGCAGCACGGCAAGACGGAGATGCGCAAGGAACTCGCGCTCATCGCCATCGCGCATCGCGGCACCTTCGTCCACCAGTCCTCACCCGCCTCGGCGTCGCACCTCATCGCCGGGGTGATCAAGGGGCTGCAGAAGCGGCGTCCAGCCGTCTTCAACATCTATACGCCGTGCCCGGTGGAGCACGGGCTGGCCGACGACTGGTCGCAGCATTCCGCGCGGCTCGCGCTCGAGGCACGTGCCTTCCCGTTCCTCACCTTCGATCCCGATGCCGGATCGTCGGTGGCGGATTGCCTGAGCCTCGACGGCAACCCGTCGGTAGAGACGGCGTGGCCCGAGTACGAGCTGCGCTACACCGATGAAGCGGGGAAGGAGCAGGAGATGACGCTCCCCCTGACGATCGCCGACTGGGCCGCGACCGAGGGGCGCTTCAAGAAGCACTTCAAGGAGATCAAGCAGGTCACCGACGACCTGGTCCTATTCCATGAGTACCTGGCGCTCGACGCCGACGGGCGCGAGGGCAAGGTGCCATACATCTATACTGGCGGCGGCGACCACAAGCTGCATCGTCTCAAGGTCTCCTCGGAGATGGTGCAACTGGCCGAGGAGCGGTTGCAGTTCTGGGCCGAGCTCAAGGAGATGGCGGGGATCGAGCAGCCGGCATCGGTGCGCGAAGCGCTGGCGGCCTCGCTTGAGGAGGAGTTCACCGCCAAGGCGGCGATGTTGACGCGCGAGTACGAACAGCGCATCACCGACCTCAAGGCGACCTATCCCGCCCTGGTGGCGCGCAAGCTGGCCGAGGGGTTGCTGCGCAGCGCTGGCGGACAGCACCTGGCGCAGGAGTTGATGGCCAGCATGTCGACGCTTGCGTTGCCGCCGCTGGTGCTCCCGGCGAGCGCGGGGAATGGCGCGACAGCCTCCCCGGCCGCGGCGGCCAGCGTGCCGGCGCCGGCCGCACCGCCAGCCGCAACCTCAGCACCTGCCGTTGCCGCGGCACCGGCTGTTGCCGCGGCGCCCGCCACACCGGCTCCCGCAAGTGCCGCCCCGGCCGATGACGACATGGCCATCGAGCCCTACGTGGAATCGGCGCGCTGCACGTCGTGCAACGAGTGCACGAACCTCAACAAGAAGCTCTTCGCCTACAACGCCGACAAGCAGGCGTTCATCAAGGACCCCAAGGGCGGGACGTACGCCCAGCTCGTGCAGGCGGCGGAAAAGTGCCCCGTCGGCGCCATTCATCCGGGCACTCCGCTCAATCCGAAGGAGAAGGATCTCCCGAAGTGGATCGAGCGCGCCAAGCCGTTCAACTGAGGCGCGGCATGCTCACGCGAGGTGGGTTTCGGCACGGGGTGCACCCGGAGGAGCGCAAGGAACTGACCCATGCGCTCCCCATCCGGCGCATGCCCTTTCCGGACGAAGTGGTACTCCCGTTGCGACAGCACGCCGGCAAGCCGGCGAAAGTGCGCGTCAAGGTGGGCGATCACGTCGAGCGCGGCGACAAGGTGGCCGATGCCGATGGCTTCGTCTCCGTTCCCATCCACGCGTCCGCGGCGGGACGCGTGGTCGACATCGACTGGGCGCCGCACATCGATGGCACGATGGCGATGGCGGTGCGCATCAAGCTCGATCCGCATGCGATGCACGTACCGCGGCCCCGGCTGGTCCCGCGCTGGGAAGGGCTGACGCCGGAGCAAGTGATCCAGGCGGTGCAGGATGCCGGGGTCGTGGGGATGGGGGGGGCTGCCTTCCCCACGCACGTGAAGCTCGCCCCGCCCAAGGACGTGACGATCCACACGCTGATCATCAACGGCGCGGAGTGCGAGCCGTACCTCACGTCTGATCACCGCACGATGGTCGAGTATCCGGCCCGCGTCCTCTTTGGCGTGCGGGTAATCATGCACACGTTAGGCGTGCAGAAGGCGGTGATCGGGGTGGAGCGCAACAAGCCCGACGCCATCGCCGCCCTCACCGCGGCCCTCCCCAAGGACCTCGACCTCACGGTATTGCCCCTGACGGTGAAGTATCCGCAGGGCGCCGAGAAGATGCTGATCCACGCCGTGACCGGGCAGGAGGTCCCGTCGGGCAAGCTGCCGGCCTCGGTAGGCGTGGTGGTGCAGAACGTCGGCTCGGCCGCGGCCATCGCCGAAGTGTTCGAGACGGGGCTGCCGCTCATCGAGCGCATCGTGACGGTGAGCGGGGAAGGGATCCGGAAGCCGGCCAACCTCATCGTACCCGTGGGAACGCGCCTCATCGACCTGCTGGACTATTGCGGCGGGCTCACCGACGATGCCGCCGAGGTGATCGTCGGCGGGCCGATGATGGGACTCGCGCAGGGCAACCTCGAGGCGCCGGTCACCAAGGGGACGACCGGCGTGGTGGTGCTCACCCGCGAGCAGACGCGGCAGCCCGAGGTGTATCCCTGCATCGGCTGCGGGCGCTGCCTCGAGGCGTGCCCGGTCTTCCTCAACCCGTCGGAACTTGGGCAACTCGCCCAGCTCCAGCGCTACGATGAGATGGAACCGATGCACCTGGCGGATTGCATGATCTGCGGCTCCTGTTCGTACGTGTGCCCCTCCAACATCCCGCTCGCGCAGCTCTTCTCGTTCAGCAAGCTGGCGCTGCGGCGGCGCAAGGCGGCGGCCTCATGACGCGCGATCGCCTGGTTATCACCGCGTCACCGCACCTCAAGGGAAGGACAGCACCCCCCGCATCATGTGGAACGTGGTGGGGAGCCTGGTCCCGGTCGTCCTCGCCGCCGCCTGGTACTTCGGCGTCAGCGCGCTCCTCGTGATCGCGGCCGCTGTCGCCGGCTGTGTGGCGGCAGAGCGCGCCTTCGGCAAGGCCTCGACCCTGCGTGATGGATCGGCGGCCATCACCGGACTCCTGCTCGGCCTCTGCCTTCCCGCCGGCATGCCGATGTGGATGGCGGCCCTTGGAGGGTTTGTCGGGATCGCCCTGGGGAAGAGCATCTTTGGCGGGTTGGGGCAGAATGTCTTCAACCCGGCGCTCATCGGTCGCGCCTTCCTGCAGGCGGCGTTCCCGGTCCCCATCACCACGTGGCCGGCGGTGGGTGGCAGCTTCTGGACGCTGCGCGGCGATACCTTCGCCCTCCCGTTCATGCGGGCCAATGCGCCCGACGCGCTGACCGCGGCGACCCCGCTGGGCCTCTGGAAGTTCGAGGGGAAGGGGACCGCCTTCATCGACTTGCTCATCGGCAACACCGGGGGCTCGTTAGGGGAGACGGCGGCGATCGTCATCGCCCTCGGGGGCGCCTATCTCGCCTGGCGCGGCTACCTCAACTGGCGCGTGCCGGCGGCGATCCTGGTGAGCGTCGCGCTCTTCGCGACCGTCCTGCACGGCGTGAACCCGCGCTATCCGACCGCGATCTTCATGCTGTTCAGCGGTGGGCTCATGCTCGGTGCCGTGTACATGGCGACCGACATGGTGACGTCGCCCGTGACCAACCAGGGGCGCTGGATCTTCGGGGCCGGCATCGGGGTCCTCGTTGTCGTCATTCGCGTGTGGGGCGGACTGCCTGAGGGCGTGATGTACGCGATCCTCCTGATGAACGCGTTCGTCCCCTTCATCAACAAGGCGACGCAGCCACGGGTCTTTGGAACCAAGCCGCGACTCGCGGGAGGCGCCACATGACGCACTCGCATGGTGCCGCGCCCACGACCGAGCTGCCGATGCCGGGACGCCTTCGTGGCGACTCCTGGCAACGTTAGGCGGTTCGGGAGCGCTCGCGGGGCTGCTGCTCGTGCTGGCGTGGCAGTGGACGACTCCCTCCATCACCGCCCACCGGGCGCAGGTGGAGCAGGCCGCCGTCGCCGAGGTGCTCAAGGTGCCCGCGCGCATGGACACGCTCTACGTCGTCGATGGCAAGCTCACGCGAACGCCGGTGGGGGACCCGGCCAAGCTTGAGCGCCTGGTGGAAGGATTCGATGCACAGGGGAAGCGCTCGGGCGTCGCGGGCCGCGCCGGGGAGCCCGGCTTTGCCGATGTGGTCTCCGTGATGATCGGCTTCGATCCGGCCGACGGCTCGCTGTTGGGCATGAAGATCCTCGGGCAGAAGGAGACGCCGGGGCTTGGCGACAAGATCGAGAAGGACTCGGCCTTCGTTGGGCAGTTCACCGGCGCCAAGGCCCCGCTCACCGGGGTCAAGGCACGGAGCGGCGACAACAAGTCGCAGGTCGTGACCATTACCGGGGCGACGATCTCGTCGCGCACGGTGATCCGCATCATCAACAACGCCGTCGCGCGCTGGCAGCCGATGCTTGCCGCGTACGACCGGGAGGCCAAACCGTGAGCGCCGTCAGCGTGGACGTTCGGGACGAGCAGGCGCCACCGGCGCCCGCAGCGCCGGCCGAGCCGCCGCCCATGGAAGACCTCGTGCGCGGCATCTGGGAGGAGAATCCGGTCCTGGTGCAGATGCTGGGGCTCTGTCCCACGCTGGCAGTGACCAACTCGGTGGCCAACTCGCTGGCGATGGGCGTGGCGACACTGGCCGTGCTGGTGGCGTCGTCGTTCCTGGTGGCGTCGCTCAAGCGGTTCATCCCGAACGAGGTGCGCATCGCGTCATACGTCCTCATCATCGCCACGTTCGTGACGCTGGCCGACATGACGCTCGAGGCGACGGTGCCTAACGTGCACAAGGCGCTGGGGGCGTTCATTGCACTGATCGTGGTCAACTGCATCATCCTCGGGCGTGCCGAGGCGTTTGCGGCGAAGACCGGACCGCTGCGTGCGGTGCTGGACGCCATCGGGATGGGGATCGGGTTCGCGATCGTCCTCCTCGCGATGGGATCCGTCCGTGAGTTGCTCGGGAGCGGGACCCTCCTCGGCTTTCGCGTGCTGGGCGCCGGCTTCGAGCCGTGGGTCATCATGGTCCTTCCACCCGGCGGGTTCCTCACGCTCGGGATCTTCATGCTGGCGATTGCCTGGCAGAAGGAGCGTCGTGAGCGCCGCGCGGTCGCGGGGAGGGCCTGATGGCTGGCGATCTGGCGTGGATCCTCATCTCGGCGATGTTGGTGAACAACTTCACCCTCACGCTCTTCCTCGGGCTGTGCTCGTTCTTCGGCGTCACCAGCCAGATCGGGACGGCGTTGCGGCTGGGGCTGGCCAATCTCTTCGTCCTCGTGCTCACGGCGATCTCGGCGTGGTTCCTCAACCGCTTCATCCTCGACGCGGCGCCGTTCCTGCGCATCATCTCCTTCATCATCGTCATAGCCTCGACGGTGCAGGTGGTGGAGATGGCGATCAAGAAGGCGAGCCCCGTGCTGTTCCGCGCGCTGGGGATCTACCTCCCGCTGATCACGACGAACTGCGCCATCCTGGCGCTGGCCATCTTCCAGACCAACCGGGGGTACGGCTTCTGGCAAGGACTCGCCTTCGCGGTCGGCGCCGGGCTGGGACTCACGCTCGCGCTGACGCTCATGGCCTCCATCCGGGTGCGCGTCGATCGCTCCAGCGTTCCATCGGTGGCCCGCGGGTTGGGCATCGTCCTCATCATCGCCAGCAGCCTCTCGCTCGCCTTCATGGGCTTCGCGGGACTGGGGAGTTCCTCATGAGCGTGTTCGTGAGCATGGGCGCCGTCGCGGTGCTCTTCATCATCTTCGGACTGTTTGTCGCCAAGCGGGAATGCGACCACGGCGGCGGCTGCGCCGGATGTGGCGCCGCCTGCCATCGTCGTCCCGCGTCGCGGGAGGAGATCGTATGAGCGCACACGGACCATCCCGCGCCACCGGGCGACGCGAGTTCCTCGCTCTCGGCGTTGGTGCCTTCGTCGTCGCCAGCGTCCCCTTCGCGCGGCGGCGTGGCCCGGCGGTCACGCGGCGTACGCTCCCGGTGATGGGGACCATCGCCGACCTGGCGGTGGTGCATCGCGACGTGCGGCATGCCGAAGGGGCCATCGACGCCGCCTTCGCCGAGCTGCGGCACGTGGAGGCGACCATGTCGCGCTTCCTCCCGGTGTCGGAGGTGGGGACGGTCAACCGGCTCGCCGCTGGCGTTCCCGTGACCGTCAGCGCCCCCACGCGAGACGTCATCGCGGCCGCGCTGGCGTGGGCGCATGCCAGCCACGGCGCCTTCGACCCGGCCATCGGCCGCGTGGTCGAGCTGTGGGACGTGACGCATCGTCAGAGCCCCCCAGAAGGCGGACGCGTGACGCGGTTTGCAGGGCGGCAGCTCCATCGACATGTGCAGCTGGCGACGGAGAAGGGGGCGCCGGCTGTCTATCTGGCCGACCCGGACATTCACCTCGACCTCGGCGGCATCGCCAAGGGCTATGCGGTCGATCGCGCGGTCGATGCCTTGCGCGCCTGGGGGATCACCGATGCGATGGTCAACGTGGGCGGCGACCTGTACGCGTTAGGCTCGGCCCCGGGCGGTGATCCATGGCGCGTCGGGATCCAGGACCCGGCCGATGCCAGCGCGATCATCGGGATGCTCGACGTGCGCGATCGCGCGGTCGCCACGTCAGGCGACTACGAGCAGTTCTTTCGGTACCGCGGCGTGCGGTACCACCACCTGATGGATCCGGCGACCGCCGCCCCGCGGCAGTCCCCGGCGCACAGCGTCACCATCGAGGCGGCCTCCTGCATGGACGCGGATGCAGCGGCCACGGCGGTGTTCGGCATGAGCGACGCGCAGGCGAGGAGCGTGCTGCAGGCACGCGCCCGCGACGCGCGCGTCGTGCGGTGGGCGTAGACGGTCGATAGGTACCGCCAGCCCCACATCGGAGGGCAGGGCGGGATCCCCGGCGAGATAGTCGCGGAGGACGCTATGAAGCAGCAGCAGATGTTCTGTCAGGGGTGCGACCGGCACGTGCATGTGTTGGTCACCGACATCGTCGAGGATGACGCGCAGGCCAACGTGCCCGATCCCGAGGTCGTCTGCCTCGAGATCGGCGATTGGTGCACGGGCAGCATGTGCCCGTTGGGCGCTGCGGCGCCAAGCGCCATGGTCACGCGGCTGATTCACTCTGGCCTGCCGCTCGAGAACCTGCGCACGGTGCGCGGCCACTGCGACGCGTGTGGCCTGGACAACGACCTTGCACTGTACGGCAAGGACATGGCCGCCTGCCTCGTCTGCGGTACCTCCCAGCCGCGACCGGTCGGCGCCTGACGGGCGTGCGCCTCTCGAACCGGCGCTCGTGAACGCGGCGCGGGAGATACCGGTGATGTAGGCGCTGGTGCCGGCGCCGCACGCGACGCTACTGCCGATGCCGCGCCTCGAGCGTCGCACACGCGCATGGGAGCCAACGCGAGGCAACGCTCTCCAGCGGTAGTCAGGGCGACTCCCCTGCGCACGTGGACGGGACGGGCACGCGAAGGGCGCGGGGAGGCGCGACGTCGCGCGGACTAGCGGGGAAGGTACTGCGCAGGAATCTCGTTCCCGGGGCGCTCGGCGTCCCAGAAGATCGACACCACCCACCAGCGGTTGCCGTCCTTGAGCAGCTGGATCGAGTTGATCCCGCGGGCAAACGGCTTCTCGGACAGGTCGGCGGTGCGGCGCGATTCGTACGTCGAGAAGACGTGCATGATGTTGCCGTACGCCTCCGTCTTGCGGCTGATCTCGCGCTCGAAGAACCCTGAGGCCTCGAGCGACGCGCCAGCGGCGCTGCTGTAGTCGTCGGCGCTCCAGACCGCCGCCGACGCGCCGCCGTTAGGCATGGGGCGCGTCGGGATGAGCCGCGCGTTGGGGAGCATGATCGAGCGGAAGCGGTTCCAGTCCCGCTTGGCCCCCGCCGGCCCCGAGATCACGTCGTACAGCGCCTTGAGGATTGCATCGGGCGTCGCCACATCGGCCGGGTTGGCCGCGGGGCGCGGGATGGTGTCGATCGACGGGCGGCGCGGCGCGGCGACCTGCGCTCGGCCTTCGCAGGGCGACGTGAGCGTTGTCGCGAGCAACACGGCGCCAGCGACCAGGAGGCGGGAAGACGTCATCGCAGTGGGACCAGGGGTGGAAGGCGTGTCGCGCGCGCGGGAGGTACCGGCACGCCGCGGGGGCGCGTGGCCCCCGCGTGCGCCGAAAAGCTAGGCCTGCTCCAGCCACTGCACCATCGCGCGCCCGAAGGCAGGGAGGTCTCGCGGTACCCGGCTGCTGATGAGGTGGCCGTCGATCACCACGGGCTCGTCGACCCAGGTGGCCCCCGCGTTCACGACGTCGTCGCGAATCCCGACGGTGCTCGTCAGGCGACGACCGCGCACGATCCCCGCCGAGATGAGGATCCACGGACCGTGGCAGATCGTCGCCACCATTCCGCCGGCGGCATCGACGTCGCGCACCAGCTGCAACACCGCCGGGTCACGCCGCAGCTTGTCCGGGGCCCATCCCCCCGGGGCGATGATCCCCGCCACCTCCTGGGCGCGCCACTCGCGGGCCGAACCGTCGACCGAACACGGGTAGCCGTGCTTCCCTCGGTACGACGGCTCACCCATCCCCACCAGCGGGACGGTGAAGCCCGCCTCCTCGAGCCGCAGCTTGGGATACCACACCTCGAGATCCTCGTACTCCGGCCCCACCAGCATCAGGACGGTTCGGGGTCGCATGTTCGCCTCCGGAATGCGGGTGACGCCCAATGAGCTGCGTCCATGATCTGCAGACAGGTGCACCGTTCCGCAATCGGACCTCTCCCTCGCATCGTCGACGACGCGCCCACTCCCTCGATGCACCGGCGCGCCTCCTGTTGCGCGCGCTCGGCAAGCCCGTGCACACCACGCGCACACCAGCGGGCGTGCGGTCATTCTGACCGATTTTCGCTGAGAGAACGACGCGAAAGTCGTCCGCGTAAGCGAAGCTAGGATAACGAGTTACATCGGTATGCCTCTCGCAAGTCGTTCGCCGGGTCCTTCGCGCATCACACTGGATGTGTCGGCACCAATCCCGCGAACCAGCCCCGGCAAGAGGCTCGCAAGTGTGAGCCAGGTCACACTTCTTCTTGCCGTACTGCCATGCAGGGTCGCCACCTCCGCCGTCTCGCCGCGCTCGTCGTCGTCGCCTTCAGTAGCGGTGCCTGCCGCTTCGAGCCCGAAGGGGCGGCGCCACTCGAGATCCCGTCGGTCTACCGCCAATGGTGGGCGGAGATCGAGAAGTGCGCGCAGAAGAAGGCCAGCATCGACCGCGTGCGCTTCTGGGTCATCAAGGGCGAGAAGTTCCCCTGTCCCAACGGTCCCTGCGCCGGTCACTGGCGCTCCCCGCACGACGTGTACATCGCCGAGACGTGGATCTACAACGCCTCGCTCGTGAAGCACGAGATGCTGCACGACGTGCTTGGCACCGGTGATCATCCCGTCGCCGTCTTCGGCGAGGGGGCGTGCAACGTGGTGTGGGCGACGAAGGAGTCGTAGCCCCAGCATTCAGCACTCACCGCGGGCCCGCACCGGGGGGCCATCCATCGGGACCGCCGCGCGTTCCGGCACCGTCGGCACGCCTCAGGGGCGATACGTGACGCTCAGGTACGGACGGATCTTCTCCTTGTAGGGTTCGTCCATCGAGTAGCCGATCCCGGCGCGGATGTGTGTCCCCGGGAGACGCGCGAAGCCGATCCCCGGGACGTCGAACTCGCGTTCCGCCCCCAGAATCCGCTGATAGCGCGTCAGCTTGTCGCCAGCCGCAACCCAGATCGCGTACGGCTCCACGGAATAGAGTCGCGTCGAGAGGCGCCCGATGCCGAGCTTGCGCCCGGAGGCGTAGCCCACCGGGACGGATGGAATCGACACGCGCTGCGTGAGGTACGCGCGGTCAAAGAAGGGGAGCACGCCGCCGCCGACGGCAAACTGCTCGAAGGCGCGCCCGAACTCACCCGGCCCGGCGGTGGTGGTGGTGCCGACACTGGCCTCGGCGCGCAACGAACGATTGGGTCCGCCGAGCGTGAGTGCCCCCGTCGTGAAGCCACGCGACCAACTGTCGCCCCCCGTTCCCCCCTGCGCGAGCTGCGCGTACACCTGCGGCGAGACGGTCAGGCCATGCCAGGTCCACGTGAGTCTTCCGCGCAGGTCGGCGAATCCCATGACGCGCCCGGCGCCATCGAGCTGGTTCCCGTTCACCTGCCCGACACTTCCGCCGGCACGCAGCGCGTAGCCCCAGGCGCCGCCATTGCGGTTGACCCGCGCGGCGAGCCCTAACCCGGTGAAGCGGGAGTCGATGTCGAGCGAGGCGAAGCTCCCCGCCGCCTGCTCCGACGGGGCGTGTTCCGTGTACCACGCGCTCGTTTCCACTTCGATGGGTGACAGGCGCAGGGTGGTGGCCAGCGAGCCGCCGCGCCATGCGCCGCGCTGGCCGTAGCCTCCCTGCGCGACGACGCTCAGGCGCCCGACCGGGTCCATGTTGGCGAGCATCAGCGAGGCCATGTCGCCATCGGGGCCGAGGCTTATCCCGGGGAGGATGCGCCAGGCGCGTGGCCCGGTGCCGTAGTCGCTGGGGCCGCGAACGGGCTGCGGGGCGAAGGTCGCGCCACGTCCCGGTGGCGTTGGGGGAGCGGCCGGCGCGAGGCGTGGCTCGAGCGCGACCATCCGGTCGCCTAACGACGACACCGCCCGGGCGATCGACAGCCGCCGCACGTCGTATCCCTTTGCGTGCAGCGCCAGGTACCAGACCTGTCCGTCGGGCCCCACATCGGGCGCCGCCACCGCGCCGGTCACTCGGGTGAGGGGGCGGGGCGCCGCCGTTTCCGGATCGAGCAGTTCGAGGTTCGGGACCCCACCGCGCTCGCTCACCACGACGAGCTTGCCGTCTCGCGTCCACGCCGGGGCGTACCGACTGGCACCGTCGCCGGGATCGACCGGCGATGCGGCCCCCGTCGCCGGGTTCACGACGAAGGTCCACCATCGGCCATCGCGCTGGACGCTGGCGGCGATGCGCGAGCCGTCGGGCGACCAGCGCGGACGGTGCCAGACGACGAACGGCGACCCCGCGGTGATGGTGGTCAGTCGTCCGCTCGCGAGGTCGACGCGCACCAGGTCACAGACGCCGCCGCGGCAGCGGACCGCTGCCGCGCTCTTGCCGTCGGGGGCGGGATCGGCGCTGCGGATCCCCGCGCCCCGCGTGACGCGACGCACCCCGCCGCGGCGCGTGTTCCAGATGAAGAGGTCCGGGCGGAAGGCGCCGTCGCCTAACGGTTCGTCGCGGCTCACCAGGAGGCGCTCGCCATCGGAGAACCAACGCGGCTGGTCGTGGCCGCGCCCGGCCACGGCGAACAGTGTCTTGCGCGCGCGCCTCGGTGCGGGGAAGGAGTCGAAGGGTGCCACGTCCTGCGGGTCGCGCTGGAGCATGCGCTGTCGCGCCCGCACCACCGCGGAGTCGAGCGGCTCGTCCTTCGCCCCCCACACCACCACGCGCGAGGGCGTGTTCGGGCTGCGTAGCACGACCGCCACCTGCGCGCCGTCGCGCGACACCGCCGGTTCACCGGTGGCCCACGCCAGCTTCTGCACGAGGTCTCCCTCGACCACGCCCGGAGATTGCAGCTGCCGGCGAGCGTCGAGTGATTTTTCCATCACCTCCGTGTAGAACGCGCCGTACAGGTCGTCCGGCCCCGCACCATACACGCCGCGGAATGCCTCGGCAAAGCTCCGGCGCTGCCGCGCGCTCATCCGGCGCCACAGGTGGTTGAGGCTCTCCTCGCCCTTGCGCGCCACGAGCCATTCCAGGAAGGCGCTCCCCACGAGGTAGCGCATCGATCCCCCCAGGTATGGCGCGGCGTTGTTCAGCTGCCCGTACGTCGGGAGCCGCCCCTCCAGCGCCCACGCGCGCAACACCGCGGCGCGCCCCGCTGAGTTGGGGCGACCGTTGGCGGTGAGCTTGCCTTCGATGTACGTCGCGTAGCCCTCGATGACCCACGCCGGTGACTTGCGCGCGACCGGGCCGATGCGCGTCGGGAGCAACCGCCAGACGAAGCGCTCGTTAGGGTTGCGCGGTGGAAAGGTGAGGTGCGCGATGTGGCCGTACTCGTGCACCGCGAGGATCTCGCCCCACCCGCGATGCTGTCCGAACGATGGCCCGGGCGTTGGCGGCGTCGGCCAGAGGAAGATCACCGGCCCCTCGAGCAGCGGGACCGCGAAGCCGTTCGAGACGTTGGACGGATCCTCGACCATCACCGTGACCCGCGCCGTGGGGGCGTTGCCCACCATCGTGTTCACCGACGACGACACCGACTCCATGCGCTCGGCGACGGGGACCACCCACGTCCGCATCTCGGCGGGAAAGTGGAACCGGAAGTGCGCCGTCTCGATCGTCTCCCACTTGAGCGCCGGACGCGTGAGGTACTGGGCGGCAGCCGGCGTCGCCGGCGCGAGGACGAGCAGGGAAGCGAGCACCGCGACGGCGGTGCGCATCGATCGTGGGTGCATCGGTCGAGTGGCGTGCAGTGAGGCAAAGGGCGGGACCGCGACCCCCGAACATACATCCCTCGCTACCGACCTCGGCTCGGCATGGCACACACCGGAAGTGTGAGCGTTGCCCCTTCCGGTGTGCAGGGATGCGGCGGACGGCGGCTGGCGCCGAGGGCCAGCGCTAAGCGCTCGGCGCCGTCCGCGATCTCCCACGGCTTCGCCGGCGACGCACCGGCGACGCCGGTGACGCAGTCGGCCGTCACCTGCCGCTGCCGGAGGTCGTACGGCGTGGCGGTGTCACGGCCACGAAACGCCGTGGCGTCGCCGTCAGCTGCGCCTCGTCCTGCGCCGGGGCGCGGCGAAATCGCCCCCTGGAAACGAAAGATGGGACGAAAGCGGCGCGCTCTCGTCCCACACTCGACTTGTCACGGACGCCGGGCGCCCGTCGAACTGGTCCTTACCCCTGCTTGCCCTTCGCGGCGTCCTGGATCCAGGTCAACGGAATCAGGAAGAGCGGGGTCAGGAAATGCCCGAGGAGGATGTTGACCCAGGTAAGCGCGAGGTAGAAGGCGCCAAGCCCGAGGCCAGCCCACAGCGTGCCAAACGGTGATGAGTGCTCCACGGTACGTCCTCGGTCTGTAAGGTCGAAGTCGACGAAAAAAGTAGTCGGGCGTGTCGGAGCGCACCAGTCCACCTGTGCCGGCTTTCGGGGGGCGACTTCACGCATCGCTCCCCCGGACGGGCGACGGACAGCGCGCCGCGCCGGCGATACATTGACCACCGTTCACCGGACGTGTCGCTCGCCCGTGTCTCCCCGTCTCCCCCGAGGCCACACGCTGTCCGCCACTGAGCGCATTCGCTCGTCGGTCGGTTCCCTCCTGTCGGGCGACGACCGGCTGGTCCTCGCCGTTTCGGGCGGCGTCGATTCCATGGTGCTGTTGCACGCCGTGGGGGAGTGGCTCGCGGGCTCGGTGCCCGCGGCGTCGCTGCGCGAGCGCGTGACGGTGGCGACCTTCGACCACGGGACCGGAGCGCATGCCACCTCGGCCGTGGCGCACGTTAGGCGATCGGCCGAGGCGCACGGGCTGGCCGTCGTGGCTGGACGTGCCGACGCGCCGCTGCAAGGAGAAGCGGCGTGGCGCGACGCCCGCTGGCGCTTTCTGCGCCGCCTGGCGCGCGAGCGTGGGGCAACCGTCGTGACGGCCCATACACGAGACGACCACCTCGAGACGATCGTGATGCGTACCCTCAGGGGGAGTGGGGCCCGCGGCCTCAGCGCCCTCCTCGCCCCCTCACCGGTGCGGCGTCCGCTGCTCGAGTGCTCGCGAAGCGACGTGCTGGGCTTTGCTCAGGAAGTGGGGCTCACGTGGGTCGACGATCCCAGCAACGGCGAGCGCGCCTACCTCCGCAATCGCGTGCGGCTCGATCTCCTCCCCGCGATGCGGGAGGCGAACCCCGGCTTCGATGAGGCGATGCTCGCACTGGCTCGGCGGGCGGCCGCCCTGCGCACCGCCTGCGCTGCCGCCGTCGCCCCGCTCGTCGAGGAGGTGGGGCCGGGACGCGTGGTGGCCCGCGGCATCACCGACGCCTCGTGGGAGCCCGGCGCGCGCGCGCTCCTCTGGCAGTCGCTCGCCGAGATGGGGGGGATCGTCCTCGATTGGCGCGGAACGACGCGCCTCGCGCGCTTCAGCGCCGACGGGCGCACGGGAACGCGAATTCCGTTGTCCGGCGGGTATGAAGCGGTGCATCGTCACGACGTCATCGAGTTGCGACGTCGCCCGGTTCGCGCGGGGGCGAGCGCCGCGCTCGATGTCGCCGCGGAAACCGTCTTTGGCGACTGGCGCTTTCGGCCGCTCGCCATGACTAGCTTGCAGGAGCGCGACGAGCGCGGAGTGCCCGATCGGCACGATGCGTGGAGCGCGTGGCTCCCCGCCGACGGCTCATTGGAAGTGCGCGCGTGGAGAGCGGGGGATCGCATGACCTCGTCAGGCAGCCAGCCGAGGCGGGTGAAGCGATTCTTCGCCGACCGGCGGGTGGCCGCCGCCGATCGCGAGGGGTGGCCTGTTATCGTAGCAGATGGCGAGATTGTCTGGATTCCCGGAGTGCGCCGCGGCCTCGCGGCAACCGTTCGGTCCGGTCGACCGAGAGTCTGCATCATCTGTGAACGCCTCCGTAGTTGATCCGCGACTCGAAGGGCGCTCCGTCAAGCGCATTGCCTTTCCCGCCGACCTCATCGCCGCGCGTGTGGCGGAGCTCGGACGCGACATCACAGCGGCGTATCCCGATGGCGACCTTCTCGTCCTTGGGTTATTGAAAGGGAGCTTCATCTTCCTGAGCGACCTGGTGCGCTGTATTCACCGCCCGCTCAAGGTCGATTTCCTCGTCGCCTCGTCGTACGGGAACGAGACCGTTTCGAGCGGATTCGTTCGTTTGGTGTATGATCCGGAAACAGAGCTCGAGGGCAAGCACATTCTGTTAGTAGAAGACATCGTTGATTCCGGACGAACCCTGAGTCGGGTGATGGCTCTCCTGCAGGAGCGGCACCCGCGCTCGCTGGAAGTCTGCGCCTTGCTCGACAAGCACATTGCCACGCACCTGACGTATCCGCCGAAGTTCTCGGGCTTCGATGCCCCCCACGAGTTCCTCGTGGGATATGGCCTCGATCACGCCGAGAGCTTCCGGCATTTGCCGTACATTGCGAGTTTGCAGTAACCCGGGACCGCTGACATGCCGCCGATTCCTCCCAAGAAGCAGTTCAATTGGGGCCGCTTTTCGAAGGGGCTCTCGTTCTGGATCCTCGTGATCCTGATCCCCGTCGCGGTGATCCAGTTCTCAGGCCAGAAGGGTGAGCCCGCGACGCAGATCAACTACTCGGACTATCGCTCCGAGTTGGATCGCGGAAACATCGCCAAGGCCACGATTCGCGCGGGCCAGACGGTCACGGGCGAGTTCACGCAGCGCATCATGGTCCAGGGGCGCGAGGTGAAGAAGTTCACCGTCAAGCTCCCGATGACCGACAACCCCGAGGAAGTCTCGGCGCTGCGCGAAAAGAAGGTGGTCATCGATGCGCAGGAAGCGCGGCCGTCGGTGGGGACCTTCCTGCTGAATTTCCTTCCGTACTTCGTGCTCATCGGGATCTGGATCTTCCTCTTCCGGCAGATTCAGGCCGGCGGCGCGAAGGCCTTCTCGTTCGGCAAGTCGAAGGCGAAGCTCCTCACCGGCGACACGCCGAAGGTGACCTTCGCCGACGTGTCGGGGTGCGACGAAGCCAAGGTCGAGCTGCAAGAAATCATCGAGTTCCTGAAGGATCCGCAGAAGTTCACCAAGCTCGGGGGACGTCTCCCGAAGGGTGCGCTCCTCATCGGGCCGCCGGGAACCGGCAAGACGCTGCTCGCCAAGGCGGTCGCTGGCGAGGCCGGGCGTCCGTTCTTCTCCATGTCGGGCTCTGACTTCGTCGAGATGTTCGTCGGCGTTGGCGCCTCGCGCGTGCGTGACCTGTTCGAGCAGGGCAAGGCGCACGCTCCGTGCATCATCTTCATCGACGAAATCGACGCCGTGGGTCGCCATCGCGGCGCCGGGCTCGGTGGCGGGCACGACGAGCGCGAGCAGACGCTCAACCAGCTCCTCGTCGAGATGGATGGTTTCGAGTCCAACGACGGCGTGATCCTCATCGCGGCGACCAACCGCCCCGACGTCCTCGACCCGGCGCTGCTGCGTCCCGGCCGCTTCGACCGCCAGATCGTGGTCGACGCCCCGGACCTGCGCGGGCGCGAGGGGATCCTGCGCGTGCACCTGCGCAACAAGCCGATTGCCGACGACGTCGACGTCAACAAGCTGGCGCGCGGCACGCCGGGAATGGCGGGGGCCGATCTCGCCAACCTCGTGAACGAAGGCGCACTGCTCGCGGCACGTCGCGGGCACGACAAGATCTACATGACCGACCTCGAAGAGGCGAAGGACAAGGTCATGCTCGGTGCCGAGCGCAAGTCGCTCGTCATGAAGGAAGAGGAGCGGCGCCTGACGGCGTATCACGAGGCAGGACACGCCGTCTGCGCCGTGATGGTCAAGGGGAACGATCCGTTGCACAAGGTGACGATCGTTCCGCGTGGGCGTGCGTTGGGCGTGGCCTTCACGCTCCCCGAGGATGACCGCGTGTCGGTGACGCGCGAGCAGCTCGAGGCGCGCCTGGTGATGGCGTACGGCGGTCGTGCGGCCGAGGAGATCGTCTTCGGGCGTGACCGCGTCACGACGGGGGCAGCGAGCGACATTCAGCAGGCGACGGCGATCGCTCGGCGCTACGTCACCCAGTGGGGACTCTCCGACGCCATCGGCCCCATTCTCGTGGGCGATAACGAGCAGGAAGTCTTCCTCGGGCAGCAGCTCATGAGCCGCCGCGAGGTCTCCGAGAAGACCGCGCAGCTCGTCGATTCCGAGGTGAAGAAGGTCATCGACGACGCGTTCAGCCGCGCCACGCAGACGCTCACGGAGCACCGCGCGCTGCTCGACGCCGTCGCCGCCATGCTGCTCGAGCGCGAGACGCTCACGCGCGAGGACTTCGAGTTCCTTGTGCGTGGCGAGAAGCTCCCGCCGCGTGCGCCGCTGCCGCCGTCGTCGTTGCCGCCGGTCCAGGTCGCGCCGATTCCTATGGCGCAGCCCAAGCCGTCCGCTCCGCCGCTGCTGGGCGGACCTGAGGTCAGCCCGGCATAACGACGCGCCCGCGCGTTCCGATGCCGGCCCTGGGCGCCGCCGCGATCAGCGGGGGCGCCCTTCTCGTTGTCTACGTCGTCACGCTCGCCCCGTCGGTCACGCTGTGGGACAGCGGCGAATTCCTCGCCGCCATCCACGCCCTCGGGGTCCCGCACCCACCCGGCACTCCACTGTTTGTCTACGCGTCCAACGCGTGGGCGCAGGCCTTCGGGTGGCTTCCGTTCGCCGTCGCCGTCAACCTGGCGTCGGCCGTCGCCACCGCCACGTCGGCAGGCTGTTTCGCCTGGTTGTTCACGCGCTGGACGGGGCGCGCCCTCGTGGGCGTGGCCGGGGCGCTCGTGGGCGGTGGCATGGCGGCCGTGTGGCAGAGCGCGACGGAGACCGAGGTCTACGCCTTGGCCACGCTCGCGGTGGCGCTCGCCCTCGTGGCGGCCGACGTCGCCGGGACCCGATGGAGCGTGCGACATCGTGTCCTCATCGCCTTCCTCTTCGGCCTCGCGGTGCCGTTGCACATCAGCGTCCTCGTCGCCGGCCCCGCCGTGATCTTGCTGGCGTCGAGCGATCGCAGCGGCGCCATGTCTGTCCGCGCCGCCCTGGCCCCCGCGGCGGCCTGGTGCGTCGCCGTCGGGATGGGGACCGTATCGGCGCTCCCGCTGCTGGCGGGCGGCATGTTGGCCCTGGTCGCCAGCGTTGCGCCTGACGGACAGGACGGGACGCGCTCGCGGCGCGCCGCTTGGCTGTCGCTCCTAGTCACGATGCTGGGCGCCAGCTTCGTGCTGGTGATGCTCGTGCGGGCGCGCCATGACCCGGCCGTGAACGCCGGCTTTCCCACGACCTGGACGTCGCTCGTGGACATCGTGGCCCGGCGTCAGTACGACGTCCCGCCGCTCTGGCCTCGTCGCGCTCCGCTCTGGTTGCAGCTGGGGAACGTCGTGCAGTACGCCGACTGGCAGGTGGCGCTCGGGCTGAGCGACGCGCCGGGGCCCTCACCATGGCGCACCCCGATCACCCTCGTGTTCGCAGCGTTGGGCATCGCGGGCAGCGTCTGGCACTCCCGTGTCGATCGGCGGAGCTGGAAGGCGATGGGGCTGCTGTTGCTCTGCGCGACCCTGGGGGTCGTGACCGTGCTGAACCTGCGGGCCGGGCCGTCGTTCGGATGGGGGGTGCTCCCGGTGGATGCGCTTCGCGAGGCGCGCGAGCGCGACTACTTCTTCGCGTTGGCCTTTCTCGTGGCTGGGCTCTGGTGCGGCTGCGGAGTCGTGGCGCTCCGGGATCGCCTTCCTCGGGGGATGCGCGAGCTCGCGATGCTGCTGGCGGTCGCCCCGATCGCGCTCAACTGGAGGGGGGTCGACCGACGGCGCGCACCGGATGCCACGCTGGCGGGCGACTTCGCGCACGCGCTGCTCCGGCCACTCCCCGCCAGGGCGGTGCTGGTCGTGGCGGGTGACAACGACTCGTTCCCGCTGTGGTACGCGCAGGAGGTGGAGGCGCTGCGAACCGACGTGACGGTGGTGACGATTCCGTTGCTTGGGGCTGGCTGGTACCGCGCCGAACTCGCGCGCCGGCACGCGCTCCTCCCGGCCGACGTGGTGGAACCATGGCAAGGGCTCTCGGCGACCTTGGCGGCGATCGGGGCTGCGGCCCGGCGTGACGGGCGTCCGCTCATGGTCGCGGTGTCCGTCGAACCAGACGACCGGGGCGCCGTGGCGCCCGGAGAGGGGTGGCGACTCGAGGGAATGGCGTACTCCCGGCTCGGCGGAGGCGCGGCGAGTGCGGGGCCTCTCGTGGATTCGGTGTCGGTTGCTCGAGCGGCGTCGTCGCGCGCCGGCGCGCTCGCCGGCGATGGTCATCTCCCCTCCGCGCGCGACCCTGCGGGGCGCTACGTTCAGCGGCTGTTGCAGTGCCCTGCGGTGGCGCTGCGGTACGTTCGCGCAGGGGATTCGGGGGCGCGGCGTTTACTTGAATCGGCCTGTAACTTCCGATAGTTTATCGTGTTATGCCTTTTCAAGGGCTGGCGGATCGACTCCGTGAGGTTCAGGGGCGCATCGCGGCCGCGGCGGCACGTGGTGGACACGGTCAGCGGGTGGAAATCATCGCCGTGACCAAGACGCACGGTGCCGACGCGGTGGTGGCGGCGTGGGCGTGCGGGCTTCGGTCGGTTGGTGAGAACAAGGTGCAGGAAGCGCTCGGCAAGATGGATCAGGTCTCGGTCCCGGTGGATTGGCATCTCATCGGGCACTTGCAGCGCAACAAGGCGAAGCACACCACGCGCTTCGCGCTCGTGCACTCGATGGACAGTGCGCGTCTCGCCGACGCGCTGCACGACGTGGCGGTCAGGGCCGGCGCGCACCTCCGGGTGCTGGTGCAGATGAACGTGTCGGGCGAGGAGAGCAAGGGTGGCTTCGCATTCTCCGAGCTGGCGTCGGAGGCGGTGCGGCTGCGCGCGCTGGACGGATTGGAGGTCGCGGGGGTGATGACGATGGCCCCGTTCGATGCGGACGAGGCCGTATTGCGCGCCACGTTCGCAGGAGCGCGAGCCGCGCGTGATGTCCTGCGCGACGCCGGTCACCCTGCGCATGAGCTGTCGATGGGGATGTCGAACGACTTTGAGGTTGCGGTCGAAGAAGGCGCGACGATGGTCCGCCTCGGCACGATCCTGTTTGGAGAGCGCACGCCATGGCCGACGAATCATTCCACCTGACTCCGCTCGATATCCGGCGCTACGACTTCGGCAGCGCGCTGCGCGGCTACGATCGCGCGCGTGTCGACCAGTTTCGCGAGCAGGCGGCCAACGAAGTCGAGCGGCTGGTGAAGCAGTGCCAGGCCCTGGAAGGGAAGGCGCAGGGCTTTCACGAGCAGCTGCGGGCCTTTCGCGAGCGTGACAAGGCGATCAACGAGGCGCTGATCTCGGCCCAGCAGCTGCGAGCCGAAGTGCGCGAACAGGCCGAGCGCGAAGCGCAGCTCATCCTGCGCGAGGCACGCGCCGAGGCCGAACGGATCGTGGCGGGGGCGGCCAACGATGCGCGGCAGGTGCAGGGGGAACTCGAGGCGCTGGTGCGCCAGCGTCGCAGTTACCTCTCGCAGCTTCGCACGATGGTGGAGCGGCAGCTGTCGGACATCGAAGCGGCCGAGGCGAGTGCGGCGTCGATGACCCCGGTGCGCCGCGAGGCGGCGCCAGCGGCACCGGCAGCGGCGATGGAGCAGCCCGAGTGGCTCGACTCCGTGGTGAAAGAGTAACCGACGAGCAGACGAGCACACGAGTGACGACAGATATCGGGCATTCCTGGGACGCGATTGAAGCGGCGGCGGCCGCAGTGCGCGCGCGGTTCACCCGCACGCCGGACGTGGCGATCGTGTTAGGCACGGGGTTGGGGGGGCTGGCCAAGGCCATCGAGGTGGAGCAGTCCATCGAGTACGGTGACATCCCCGGCTTTCCGCTGTCGACGGTCGAGTCGCACGCCGGACGGTTGCTGTGCGGGACGCTGGCCGGCCAGTCGGTCATCGCGATGCAGGGTCGCTTTCACCGGTATGAGGGCTATTCGCTCCAGCAGGTGACGTTCCCGGTGCGCGTCCTGCGGGCGTTAGGCGCGCGCACGCTCGTCGTGTCCAACGCGTGTGGCGGGATGCACCCCCTGTGGGAGGCGGGCGACCTGATGCTCATCGCCGACCACATCAACCTGCTCGGTGACAACCCGCTGCTCGGGCGCAACGACGATCGCCTGGGGCCGCGCTTCCCCGACATGTCGCAGCCGTACGATCCGGCGCTGCGGGAGTTGGCGCGCGCCGAGGCACGGCGCCAGGGCATCACCCTGCGGGAGGGGGTGTACGTCGCCGTGACTGGTCCCAACCTCGAGACGCGCGCCGAGTACCGGATGCTGCGGGCGATGGGGGCAGACGTGGTGGGGATGTCGACGGTACCCGAGGTGATCGTCGCCGTGCACGGCGGGATGCGCGTGCTCGGCGTCTCCATCATCACCGACTTGTGCCTGCCGGACGCGTTGGAGCCTGCATCACTGGACACGATCATCGGCGTGGCGGCGCGAGCCGAGCCGCACCTGACGTCGCTCATCACCGGCGTGCTGGAGCGGATGTGAGCGACGGCCGTTACCAACTGTTGCCGGCCGACCGCCCGGCGGACGAGCTGGAGCAGGAACTCCTGGCGACGTGGCGCCACGAACGGCTGTTCGAGCGAACGCTTCTCGAGCGGGCCGGCAGTCCGGCGTTTGTCTTCTACGATGGCCCCCCGACGGCGAACGGTCGTCCGGGGATCCATCACGTCTTCGCGCGCACGGTGAAGGACCTCTTTTGCCGCCATCGCACGATGACCGGGCACCTCGTGGACCGCAAGGCCGGGTGGGACACGCACGGCCTCCCGGTCGAGATCGAGGTGGAGAAGGCGTTGGGGCTGACGGGGAAGCCGGACATCGAGGCGTACGGCGTCGAGGCCTTCAACGCCAAGTGCCGCGAGAGCGTCTGGACCTACCGCAAGGATTGGGAGCGGCTCGTCGAGCGCGTGGCGAACTGGATGGATTACGACGATC
The DNA here is from genome assembly GCA_016719105.1 of Gemmatimonadota bacterium. Taxonomy (NCBI): domain Bacteria; kingdom Pseudomonadati; phylum Gemmatimonadota; species Gemmatimonadota bacterium. Next base: position 134,419 of record JADKAQ010000003.1, read on the forward strand.
CATACGTCACGTACACGAACAACTACATCGAGAGCGAGTGGTGGGCGCTCAAGACGATGTACGAGAAGGGGCTGCTCTATCGCGGACACAAGATCCTGCCGTATTGCTCGCGGTGCGGGACGGCGCTCTCGTCGCATGAGGTGGCGCAGGGATACGAGGATGTCGAGGACCCGTCGCTGTTCATCGCGCTCGATCTCGTGGACGATGGGAAGACGGGAAGACGGGAAGACGAGGGGCGCCGCCGGCTCATCGTCTGGACGACGACGCCGTGGACGCTGGTGTCCAACGTGGCGTTGGCGGTACATCCCGATCTCGAGTACGTCGAGCTGCGCAAGAAGACCGGCGCCGACTGGACGATCATCCTGGCGGCGGCGCGGGCGATGGCGGTGCTCGGCGACGACTACACCGATCGCTGGGACGTCGTACAGCGCCTCACGGGACGCGACCTCGAGGGGAAGCGCTACCGGCGTCCGCTCGATTGGGTCCCGTACGGCGAGGGGACTGGGCGTCACGAGGTGATCGTGACCGCCGACTTCGTCTCGGCCGAGGACGGCAGCGGGATCGTGCACATGGCGCCGGCCTTCGGCGCCGACGACTACGCCATGGGGCAGAAGCACGGCCTCGTGATGCTGCAGCCGGTGAATGCGCGCGGCCGCTTTGGCGATGAGCTTCCCGTCGTTGGGGGGATGTGGGTCAAGGACGCCGACGCCCGCATCGTCGAGGTGCTCAAGGAACAGGACACGCTGTGGAAGGTGGGGAAGCTGCTCCACGCGTATCCGCATTGCTGGCGCTGCAAGACGCCGTTGCTGTACTACGCCCGCGAGTCGTGGTTCATCCGCACGACGGCGTTCAAGGACGACATGCTGGCCCGCAACGCAGCGATGGACTGGCATCCGCGCGAGGTGGGCGAAGGGCGATTTGGCGAGTGGCTCAAGAACAACATCGACTGGGCCGTCTCGCGTGATCGCTATTGGGGGACGCCGCTCCCCGTCTGGGTGAACGACGAGGATCCCGACGAGATCGAGGTGGTGGGGTCGTACGCCGAGCTCGCCGAGAAGAGCGGGACGACGCTCGGCACCGACTTCGATCCGCACAAGCCGTTCATCGACGCGTACACGTGGCCCGCCAAGTCGGGGACGGGGACGATGCGTCGCGTGCCGGCGGTGATCGACGCCTGGTTCGATTCGGGATCGATGCCGTTCGCGCAGTGGCACTACCCGTTCGAGAATCAGGAGCGCACGGCGCAGCAGTATCCGGCCGACTTCATCGCCGAGGGACTCGACCAGACGCGCGGGTGGTTCTACTCGCTGCTGGCGATCGCCACGGGGTTGGGCGACGCGCTGCCTAACAACGCGCGCACTGGGCGACCGGAGGCCGCAGGCGCAGGAAGCGCGGCGCTGGCCGCGCCGTATCGCGCGGTGGTCGTCAACGACCTCGTGCTCGACAAGAACGGCGTCAAGATGTCCAAGACGCGCGGCAACGTGGTCAATCCGTGGGAGGTGATCGCCTCGCATGGTGCCGATGCGGTGCGCCTCTTCCTCATCGCGTCGAGCCAGCTCGGCACGCCGAAGCAGTTCGATGTCGACGCCGTCCGCGACACGGCTGCGCGCTTCCTGGTCACGCTCAAGAACGTGTACAGCGGGATCTTCGCGCTGTATGCCAACTTCGGTTGGGCGCCGTCCGCGCAGGACCCGGCGGTGGCCGATCGTCCGGTGCTCGATCGCTGGATCCTCTCCCGCCTGGCGGCGGTGGAGGAGGCGGTGCAGGGGGCGATGCAGGGCTTCGATTCCACGACCGCGGCCCGCGCCCTGATGACCTTTGTCGTTGACGATCTCTCCAACTGGTACGTGCGCCAGTCGCGGAGCCGCTTCTACGACGTCGACGGCGCCGACAACCGGGCCGCCTTTGCGACGCTGCATGAGTGCCTCGTGGTCACGACGCGCTTGCTGGCGCCGATCGCGCCGTTCGTCACGGATTGGATGCATCGCGAGCTCACGGGAACTTCCGTGCACCTCGCCCGTTACGTGCGGGAGTCGGGAGCGGCGACGCGTCGCGACCTGGGGCTCGAGCGCGGGATGGTCGAGGTGCGGGAGCTGGCGACGCTGGGGCGTGCGGCGCGCGAAGAGGCGGGGGTCAACGTCCGCAAGCCGCTGTCGCGGGTCGTGTGCGTGGTGCCGCGCGAGGCGGTGGGCGACGTGGAACCGCTCCTGGCGCTCCTGCAGTCGGAGTTGAACGTGAAGGCGGTGGCCCTCGCCACCTCGGCCGACGACCTGGTGACGCTGGAGGCCAAGCCGAACTTCAGGTCGTTAGGCAAGAAGTTCGGCAAGGCGACGCCACTGGCGGCCAAGGCGGTGCAGTCGTTGGCCAGCGAGCACCTGCGGGCGTTCGAACATGGCGAGCCGCTGGCGCTCACCGTGGAAGGCGAGACCCATACGCTCGATGGCGAGGATCTCACGATCCTGCGGCGGGCGTCGGGGGCGCTGGTGGTAAAGGAGGCCCTGGGACGCTTCGCGGCGATCGATCCCGCGCTGACCCCGGCCCTGAAGCGGGAGGGGCTGTCGCGCGAGGTGGTGAGTCGCGTCCAGCGGCTACGCAAGGAGACCGGCCTGGCCGTCTCCGATCGCATCCGGCTCTGGATCTGGGGGGCCGGCGAGATCGAGGAGGCGGTTGCGGAGTACAAGGACTGGATCGCGGGCGAGGTGCTTGCCCGGGACGTCACGGTCGGACGTGACGAGGTGGTGGCCGAACAAGCGACGCACGCCGTGGAGATCGACGGACTCTCCGTGCACGTCGCCCTGACCAGGGACGAATAACGATGGCATCGACCAGTGGCGCGAGTGGTGCGGCGGCTCCCAAGAAGCCGAAGCCGATGAGCAAGAAGCACCTGCAGCACTTCGAGAAGCGCCTGCTCGACGAGCGCAAGCGTGTCCTCAAGGAGCTGGGGAAGTACGACGAGGTGTTCAACGCCACGGACCAGTCGTCCGACGGCGACCTCTCGTCCTACTCGTTCCACATGGCCGATCAGGGGACCGATGCCATGGAGCGCGAGAAGGCGTTCCTCTTCGCGAGCCAGGAAGGGCGGTTCCTCTGGCACATCGACCAGGCGCTGCGTCGCCTGTACAAGTCGCCCGAGACCTTCGGCAAGTGCCACCAGTGCGGCGACGAGATTGCTTTCGAGCGACTCGACGCCCTTCCGCACGCTCGCTACTGCATCAAGTGCAAGCAGCGGGAAGAAGATGCCAAGAAGTCTTAGGAACGCGCTGACGTACTGGCCGATCGTGGTGGTGCTGGTCGTCGCCGACCGCATCACCAAGTCGGTCGCCGAGGCGGTGCTGTGGCCGCGCGGCGTCCCGCGCGCCGTCTTCGGCGACGCCGAGTGGTTCCGCTGGACGCTGGTCTACAACCCGGGGGCCGCCTTCGGGTTGCACCTGGGGCCGTACTCGCGCTGGATCTTCCTCGCGCTCACCGTCGGCGCGCTGGGAATCCTCTATCACCTGTATCGCACCACCGAGGATGGCAACCGGTGGCGCGTGATGGCGGTGGGGCTGGTGACGGCCGGGGCAATCGGCAACCTGATCGACCGCATCATCTCGCCGAACGGGGTGGTGGACTTCATCGACGTGGGCGTGGGCGACATGCGCTGGCCCACGTTCAACGTCGCCGACATGGCGGTCTCTGTGGGGGCGATCCTGCTGGCGACCGTGTTGTGGCGGGAGGACGAGCAGACGGCACGCGTGACCGACGAGCGGGAGACGGCCGCGCGTACGGTGTCGGGCAGTTCCCGCGTGCGCACGTGAGCGCGCTCGCCCAGGGGACCCGGTTTTCCTTTGTTTGCGAGGCGAACAGCGATGTTCGCCTCGATTCGTTGGTAGCCACGCACGGCGGACTGTCGCGCACGCAGGCGGCGACGCTCATCGCCAACGGGCACGTCACGCTGGGCGGGCGTCGCGAGAAGGCGTCCTACAAGCCGGTTGCCGGCGAATCGGTCGAGGTGTTCGTCCCGCCGCCGGCCCCGCGCGAGATCCTTGGCGAGGCCATTCCGCTCGTGGTCGTGTACGAGGACGACGACCTCGTGGTGATCGACAAGCCGGCCGGGATGGTGGTCCATCCGGCCCCGGGCAACTGGACGGGAACGCTGGTGAACGCCCTCGTGGGGCGCGGCGGCGAGCTGTCGGAGGCGGGGGGCGACGAGCGCCCCGGGCTCGTGCATCGTCTGGACAAGGACACCTCCGGCCTGCTGCTCGTCGCCAAGCACGATCGCGTGCATCGCCTGCTCTCGTCGGCGATCGCCGAGCGACGGGTGGTGCGCCGCTACGCCGCGCTGATCTGGGGACACCTCGACGCCGACGAGCGCACGGTCGACAAGCCACTCGCGCGCGATCCGCGCGATCGCCAGCGCATGGCGGTCGTCGAGGGAGGGAAGGCGGCGCGCACGACCTTTCGCCGGCTGGCGCGCTTCGACGCGGGGGACCTCTTGCGCGCCCACCTGCACACGGGGCGCACGCACCAGATTCGCGTGCACCTCGCCTCGATCGGCCACCCCGTCATGGGCGACGACACGTACGGTGGCGGCGGCGGGCGAGCGCTCATCGGGCTCGCGCCCAAGCGCCACTTCCTGCATGCCGCGTGGCTGCGCTTCGTGCACCCGATGACTCGCAAGGCGATGGACCTGCGGGCGCCGCTCCCCGCCGACCTGCGAGGATCGCTGGCGACCGTGGCCGACGACCCGACGCTGCGCGACGAGCGCGATCCGCTGGAGCGCTACGACTTCTACGTCGAGCCGCCGGAGGTCGGGGCGTGAGCCAGTCGTACGTGATCGTCGAAGGGGCGGGCGCGCTCTTCGCCGTGCCGCAGGCGCAGGTGCGCGAGATCGTCCCGGCGCGCCAGATCACTCGGCTTCCCGGGGCCCCGGCGTCGGTACGAGGGCTGCTCAACGTGCGCGGCACGCTGGTGACGGTGGTCGACCTGGCGACACGATTCGGGCGTGGCAAATCGGTGGGCGACGATCCGTCGGTGGTGATCGCCGTCACCGAATCACGCACTCTTGGGCTGCTCGTCGACGACGTGCTGGACGTGCAGGCGTACTCGGCCGCGGACTTCGTGGCGGCCACCGTGGAGCCCGCTGACAAGTCGCTCGTGGGAATGGGACATTTTGGCGACCGAATCGTCCTTGCCGTGGACCTGCAGGAGCTCGCGCGGCAGACGCTCGCCTAGGGGTGGCGCGTGCCGCGCAGGCGGCTGCGAACGCCTCTCCGGGGAGACACGAGCGTGAGCCACACGGTACTGATCTGCGACGACGCGATCTTCATGCGCACCATGCTGAGCGACATCCTGCAGCAGGCGGGATTCGACGTGGTGGGCGAGGCGGAAACGGGGGCTCAGGCGGTCGATCGCTACCGCGAGTTGCGCCCCGACCTGGTCACGATGGACATCGTGATGCCCGACATGGGCGGGATCGACGCGGTGCGTGAGATCACCCGCAACGATCCGGGGGCCAAGGTCCTGATGTGCAGCGCGATGGGGCAGCAGGCGCTGGTCGTCGAGGCCATTCAGGCTGGGGCGAAGGACTTCGTGGTGAAGCCCTTCCAGCCGTCGCGCGTGCTGGAGGCGGTGCAGCGCGTCCTCGGCTGACGTCGCGCGTCAGCACCTCGGGAGCGCGCGCATGGACTCCGCCCGGTATCGCGAGCTCTTCCTCACCGAGGCGCGCGACCATCTCGTCGTCATCAATCAGGCGCTGATTGCGCTGGAGCACGCCCCCGCGGAGGCCGCGACGGGGGCGGGGCGCGACTCGGTGGACGCGATCTTCCGCGCCGTGCACACGGTGAAGGGGATGAGCGGCGTGATGGGCTACGCCGCCGTTGGCTCGCTCTCCCACGCGATGGAGACCCTGTTGTCGCGCGTGCGCGCGGGAGATCAGGCGCTGGAAGGGGAGCATGTGACGCTCCTGTTCGATGCGGCCGACGCGCTGGAACACGCCATCGAGGCCTCGGCCACGGCGCAGGAGTCGGCGCTCGACGTCACCTCGCTGGTGGAGCGGCTGCAAGGGCGCGATCGCGCCGCGGGGCCTCTGGCTCGCGCCGCGGACGCCAGCCGGACGGTCCCGCCGGGCGACGGCATCGCGGTGCACGTCACCCTCGAGCCGGGGACGATCCTCCCCGGGGCACGCGCGCAGCTCGTGGTGGCGCGCGCCCGGGCGTTAGGCGCGGTGACCACCGTGGTGCCTGACGAGGCCTCGATGCTCGGCGACGACTTCGACGGGTGCTTCGCCATGCGCCTGGTGTGCGACGCCGACGACGCGTCGGTGGTGGCGGCGCTGCGTGCCGCGGGCTTCGTGCACGAGGCGCGGGTGGTGCGCGACGCGCCCCTGCGCGAGCGGTCCTCGTCGGCGGGTGCCCCCGCCGAGCGTGCCGCTGTTCCGCGCTCGGAAGCAGAGGCACAGTTCGCGGCGACCTGGGGGAGCGAGGTGCTCAAGGCTCCGCTCCAGCGCTACGTGCGCATCGACCTGCGTCGCCTGGACCACCTGATGACGCTGGTCGGCGAGCTGATGATCGTGCGCGGGCGCCTGGCGCAGCGCGCCGCCACGCACGACGACCCCGTGCTCGATGAGGCGGTCGCCGAGGCCTCACGCCTCATCGGCGAGCTGCAGGATGGGGTGCTGGGAGGGCGCATGGTCCCGGTCTGGCAGGTCTTCGACCGCTTTCCGCGCGTGGTGCGCGATGCGGCCCGCGCGTTGGGCAAGGACGTCGAGTTCGTGATCGAGGGGCGCGAGATCGAGCTCGATCGCTCGCTGCTCGAGCAGGTCGCCGACCCGCTGGTGCACCTGCTGCGCAACGCGATCGATCACGGCATCGAGGCCCCCGACGCGCGCCTGGCCGCCGGCAAGCCCGCCGCGGGCCGCCTGACGCTCAGCGCCACGCGCGAACGCAGCGCCGTGGTGATCCGCGTGCGCGACGATGGCCGCGGCGTCAACCGGGCCAAGGTGCTGGCGAAGGCGAAGGCGATGGGGCTGGTGGACGAGGAGCGCGACGCGCTGGAAGACGAGGAGATCCTGCGCGTCATCTCGCGCGCCGGCTTCTCGACCGCCGACCGGGTGACCGAGCTGTCGGGACGTGGCGTGGGGATCGACGCCGTCCTGTCGCGTGTCCGCGCGCTTGGAGGGATGGTCGACCTCAAGTCGTTCGAAGGGGCGGGGACCGCCTTCTCCCTGCGCCTCCCGGTCACCCTGGCGGTGATCCCGGCCCTCCTGGCCCGGGTTGGGGACGAATCATACGCCCTTCCGTTGACCCACGTCACCGAGACGCTCCAGCTCTCCCGCGGGGTGGTGCGATCGGTACGCGGGCGCGAGGTGATCGTCATACGTGAGGAGGTTCTCCCGCTGCTCCACCTGCGCGACGTCGTCGGGCTCCCCGGTCAGGCCACGGGGCGCGACGCGTCGGCGTCGCACGTGGTGCTGCTCGAGCTGGCCGAGCGCCGGGCGGGGTTGGTGGTGGACCAGCTGCTGGGGCAGGAAGAAATCGTCGTGAAGCCGTTCGACGCCGTGCGCGGCGCGGCATCGTGCTTCAACGGCGCCACGATCATGGGCGACGGGTCGGCGGCGCTCATTCTCGAAGTGAGTAGCCTGCTCTAACGCAGGATAACGTCGGACGGGAGCGAGTCATGGTTGATCTGCTGAGTCTCAAGCCAATGCAGCTGGATGCCCTGCGCGAAGTCGCCAACATCGGCGCCGGGCACGCGGCCACCGCGCTGTCGCAGATGACAGGGCAGACGATCATGATCGCGGTCCCGACGATCAACATCACGCCGCTGGAGGAAGTCCCCCCGTCCATCGCCGCGCCTGACGAGCCGGTGGCCGCGGTGCTGATGAACATGCTGGGCGACCTGACCGGGCGGACGCTCCTGGTCTTCCCGAAGCCGACGGCCATCCGCCTCGGGGAACTGCTGCTGCGCCGTCCGCACGCGGGCGCGGGGGAGCTCACGGAGCTGGAGCAGTCGGCGATCAAGGAGGCGGGCAACATCCTGAGCGGGGCGTACATGAACGCGCTGAGCGAGTTCATGGGACTCCTTCTCCTTCCCTCGCCGCCGTCGCTGGCCATCGACATGTCGCGGGCCGTGCTGACGACGGCCTACCTGCAGTTCGGGTCCGATCGTGACCTCGTCTTCTGCGTGGAGACCGAGTTCTTCATGCAGGAGGCCAACGAGCACCTGCGCGGCTATTTCCTCCTGCTCCCCGACATGCCGTCGCTGCGCGCCATCCTGCGAGCGGTGCGCCTGGGCTGACCGGATGACGGTGGTGCTCTCCTCGGATCGCGATCGCGAGGTCCTGCGGTCGTTCGCGCACCGGATTGATGCCGGTGACGCGGGCGCGCACAACAACCTCGGCGTGTTGTACTTCAACAAGGGGATGACCGCCGAGGCGGTGGCCCAGTTCACGCGCGCGCTCGAACTCGACCCGCGCATGACGATCGCGCAGCGCAACCTGGAGATCGCCTACTTCAACTCGGGGTACTACGACGCCCGCGTGCAGGAGCTGCGCGAGCGGCTGCGGTCGCACCCGCGCGATCGCGCGGCCCGATGGGAACTCGGACGCACCTACGCGCTGCTCGGCGATACGCGCCAGGCCGCCGACGCGTTCGGCACGCTGCTCCGCGACGATCCCGAGGACGTGGATGCGATGTTGCACCTGGCGCTCGCCGAGAATGCCGGTGGCGACGCCGAGCACGCCGAGCGCTGGCTGCAGCACGCGGTGGAGCTGGCACCCGAGCGCGCGGTGCTCCACTTCCACCTGGGGCAGACGGCGTATCATCGCGGGCTCAACGAGGAGGCGCTCCGCCACCTGCAACGTGCGGTCGAGCTCGCACCGGACGATGCCGATGCGCTGTATCTCCTGGCCTTCGTGCTGGGCGACCTGGGGCGGCACCAGGAGGCGCGCGAGGCGAGCCAGCGTGCCTTGCAGCTGAATCCCTCGCTGGGCAAGGCGCACGCCAACCTCTCGCTCGAACGCTTCGACGCCCGCTCGTACGAGCGCGTGCGCGAGGCGCGCGAGGCACGCGGGCTCCCCGACCAGATGCGAGTGGCCGAGGATGGGCAGCTCGCGCACTTCAACCTCGGCCTCGCCTTCCGGCAGAAGGGGTACCTGGCGGAAGCGCTGCGCGAGTACCGGCTGGCGATGGACCGCGGCGAGGATCGCATCCTGGTCCTGCAGGCGATGGCCGAGGTGCACCTGCTGCGCAAGGAGTCGGCGGCCGCGGTGCAGCTCTACGATCGCCTGTTGCAAGAGCATCCGCACTCGCCCAAGCTGTGGAACGAGCGCGGCATCGCCCTGCACCAGGACGGACGGCACGCCGACGCGGCGGCCAGCTACGAGCGCGCCATTGCGGCCGACGGGCACTACGTACTCGCGCTCAACAACCTCGGCGTGGCGCACTTCCACGCCGGGCGCCCCGACCGCGCCTTCGACGCCTTCCGTCGAGCCCTGCAGGACGAGCCCGGCTTCATCAAGGGACGCCTCAACCTCGCGTTGCTGCTGTTCCGACAGAACGAGCACCAGCGATGCCTCGAGGCGTACCGACAGGTGCTGCGCCTCGTCCCCGACCATCCCGTCGCGTGGAACGGCGTGGGGCTCGTGCTGGCGCACCTGCGCAAGTTCGAGGATGCGCGCAACGCGTTCGCGCGGGCCGTCGAGGTGCGCGCCGGTTACGCCGAGGCCCACTACAACCTCAGCTTCGCCCTCTCGAACCTCGGCGACTTCGCCGGCTCGCTGCGCGAGACCAAGCGCGCCCTGGAGATCGACCCGTACTACACGCCGCAGAAGTTCGAGCTCGCCGTCGACCTCGAATTCGAGGATCCGCTGCTCGAGGTGGCGCCCGACATGGCGGGTGACCGTCGCGATGGGGCGGTGGAGGACTTCGCCTTCGAACCGCAGGCGCTGGAACAGCTCTTCGACGAGATCGCGCCGTCGGCGTCCTCACTGGGGGGGCCGCGTGGCAGCACCCCGTTCTCGGCGGGCCTCGCCCTGGCCGCCGAGGGGGATCTCGAGCGGTCGTGCACCGAGCTGCGCCGGGCCATGGCCGACGGGGCGCCACGCGACCTGGGGCTGGTGGCGTTAGGCGACGTCTTCCTGGCCCACGGCGTGGCCGGTGAGGCGCTGGAGCGTTTTCGCGAGGCGCGCGCCATGACCCCCGCGCTGGCCCCCGCCGCGGTCGGCGAGCTGCGTGCCCTGGTGATGCTGCGTCGCTACGAGGAGGCGCTCGAGGTGGCACGGTGGGTCGAGGCGGAGCGCGGCGACGACGTCGACGCGTTGCTGTGCGTGGGCGAGGTGTACGCCGAGACGGCGGACGGTGCGGCGGCCCAGGACGTGCTGGCGCGCGCGCGACGCCTCGCGCCGATGCGGCCGGACGTCCTGCAGGCCATCGGGCGCGTGGCGCACGCCATGGGCGACGACCTCCTGGCCATCGAATCGTATCGCCACGCGATCGCACTCGACGAGGACTTTGCCGCCTGCCGTGTGCAGCTGGCGGAACTGCTGCGCGTGGCCGGCCTGTTCGACGACGCCGAACGCGAGCTCGAGGCGGCGCTCGTGAGCGTCCCGACGTACGCTGACGCGGCGCTCGCGCTCGCTGCGTTGCGTCGCGAGACCGGGCGTGCCCTCGAGACCGTCGAACTGCTCGCCACCTTCCTCGAGAGCGATCCGTATCATCTCGACGCCCTGGCGTCGTTGGGCGAGTCGCTCTTCCTGGCCGGGCGTCGCGATGATGCACGGTTCGCCTTCACGCGCGTGCTGCGCTTCGACGCCGATCATGTGGCGGCGCTCTACTTCAGCGGTGTCCTCCTCGCCGAAGCGCATCGGTATGACGAGGCGATCGCGCAGTGGGAGCGCGTGGGCGACCTCGAACCGGCGAGCCCGTTCGCGCGACGCGCCCGGCGCGACACGCGGACGGCGCAGGACCTGCGCCGCATCTTCGTCGGGCGTCCGCAGCGCGACGACGCCGGGAGCCCTCATGGCCATTGAGGGACCGCTCCGCGAGTTGGGCATCCACGATGTCTTCCAGCTGCTCGACTTGAGCCGGAAGACCGGGCGGCTGCGCGTGACCTCGGCGCTGCGCGACAACGAAGGGACGGTCTACTTCAAGGATGGACGCGTGGTCTCGGCGACCGTACGCTCGAACCCGCACCCGTTAGGCGCCATCCTCGTGCGCGCGGCCAAGGTGGACGAGGCGACGCTGGAGAAGGCGCGCGCGACGCAACAGGAACCGGGCGAGACCCGGCGGCTGGGCGAGATCCTCGTCGCACAGGGTGGCCTCTCGCAGCGCGAGCTGGACCGCCAGGTGCGTCGCCAGGTCGAGGCGGTCGTCTTCGAGCTGATGTCGTGGCAAGAGGGGTTCTTCTCGTTTGCCGAGGTCGACCTCGACGGGATGTCGGTCGATGCCACGACCACCGTCACGACCGAGGCGTTGCTGATGGAGGGGGCGCGCCGTATCGACGAGTGGGCGCACATCCAGCAGCGCATCGCCCACGTCGGCGTGGTGCCGTCGCTTGCGCCGCCCGACGCCGAACATCCCTCGTCGCTCGACCTGCTCCCGCACGAGTGGGAGGTGCTCGCCGCCATCGATGGCGAGCGCGACCTGCGCGCCGTGGCCGCGAGCCTGGGGCGCAGCGACTTCGACGTGGCCAAGATCGCCTTCGGTCTCGTCGCCACCGGGGTGATCGTCGTGCGTGAGCCCGCGCCGCTGGCCACGCTTCGCAGTGAGCCCGCCGAACTCGCTACGCTGCTCAACGATGCGCGCGAAGCCCTGCGCGACCAGCGGGCCGAGGAGGCGCTCTCGTTCAGCGCGACCGCCATCGCGCTCGCGCCGCGCGATCCCGAGGCGCGTCTGCTGATGGCGCGCGCCCTCTTCCTGCTCGAGCGCGACATGGAGGGGGAGGAGGAGTTGCGGCATTCCCTGGAACTCGACGGGCGCAATGCCAACGCGCTCATGGAGGCGGCGCGTCTCGCGGCGCGGCGTGGCGAGCTGGGACAGGCCATCGCCCACTGGCAGCGCGTCGTGGTCGCGAGCCCGGGATCGCCGTTGGCCGACCAGGCGCGCGACGCCATCGCGCACGCCTCGCGCCTGAGCGCCGTGCTGGAGGCGGTCGATGCCTGACGAGATTGCACGCCTGAGCGAAGCGCTGGCGCGCGACCCTGCGGGCATGGGGTGGGTCCCCCTGGCCGACGCCTTGCGCCGCGCCCGCCGGTTGCCCGCCGCCGAGCGGACCGCGTTGCGCGGACTCGAGCGCCACCCCTATCATGCCGATGGGCACGACATCCTCGCCAGGATTGCGGCTGACGGCGGCGACGCGGGCCGCGCCCGCGACGAATGGGAGATGGCGCTGCGCCTCGATCCGCGGCACGTTGGCGCGCGACTCGGGCTCGGATGGCTGGCACTGCGCATCGGCGATCGCGACGCCGCGCTGCGTTGGTGGCGGGGGGCCCACGATATCGCCCCGACCGATCCGCGCGTGATGGCGGCGGGCCGACAGCTGCACGGCGCGGCGGCGGGCGCGACGTCGCCCGGGCGTCCCGCGCCGCCGAATGCCCCTGCGCAGGGCGGGGCGACGCCGTCGGGCGCCGTCGACCCGGCGCCCGGCGTGCGCGCGGAGCTCGCGCCGCTGGCCGCGGCCCACACGCACGCCACCGCCGACGTGGCGCCTGCCGTCGACGGGCCGCGCCTCGGGCTCGGCGCGCCACCGTCGACGGACGCAGAGCCGGCAACGCCGGTGTTGTCTGCCGAGGACGCGGCGGGCGCCACCGTTGACGATCGCCCCCCCTTCGGAGCGGTGACGCGGGGCGGGGCGCGGTTCGCGCTGCTCGTCGATGGCGACGGGCTCGTGTTGGCTGGGCATGCCGGCGTGGCGTCCGGGCTCGACCGGGCCGATGCGCTGGCCGCCGAGCTGTCGGGGCTCTCCGGGGAGGCGCGCGGGGCGCTCCGACAGCTGCAAATCGGGGCCTGGGAGCACCTCCTCGTGGAGTGTGAGGCCCTGACGCTCGCCCTCGCCCCGGGCGAGGGCGACACGGTGACGCTCGTCGCCACGCCGGCGGGGACGCCCGCCGGCTTGCCCCGTCTGCTCCTCGATCGCGCCCGGCAACGGGCCAACGCCTGGATGGACGCCCTGTGAGCGCGCGCACCCTCTCACCGTCGATCACCGCACTCGCCCGCTTGCGTGGCGTGCGGGGCGTCGTGGTGACGTCGGTGCGCGACGCACTGCCGATCGAATCGAGCGCGCACGTGGACGTCGATGTCGATGCCCTGGCCGCGTTCGCCACCGCGCTGCATCGCCGCGCGCACCAATCGGCCGAGTGCTCGGAGGCGGGGGCGGTGCGCCTGCTGTCGCTCGACGCGGCCGCGGGACGCCTGATGGCGGCCGCGCGCGGCGAGCTCCTCATCGTGGTTCTCGCGGGGCGTGAGGCAAACCCGGGGTTGCTGCGCGTCTCGTTGCAGCGCGCGCTGGAGGGGCTGGGCTGAGGGGTCTCCCCTCGCCAGCATCGCGCCCATGCCAATCGTCAACTACGCCTCCCGCGAGATCACCTGCAAGATCGTGTACTACGGTCCCGGTCGTTCGGGGAAGACGACGAACCTGCACTACATCTACGATCGCGTCCCCGATGGACGGCGCGGGGCGATGGTCTCGTTGGCGACGCAGAACGAACGCACCCTCTTCTTCGACTTCCTCCCGCTCGACCTCGGGACGATTTCGGGCTTCAAGACGCGCTTCCAGCTCTACACCGTCCCCGGGCAGATCTACTATCGCACGACGCGGAAGTTGGTGCTGACGGGGGCCGACGGCGTGGTGTTCGTGGCCGATTCGCAGCGCCGGCAGCTCGACGAGAACCTCGAGAGCCTGCGTGACATGCACGAGGTGCTGGCCGAGCAGGGCGTGGACGCCCGCGCGCTTCCCGTCGTCCTGCAATACAACAAGCAGGACCTGCCGCGCGAGTTGATCCTCACGCCGACGGAGCTCGACGACGCGCTCAACTTCCGTGCGGTCCCGAGCTTCGCCGCCGATGCGCTCGTGGGCACCGGGGTCTTCGAGACGCTGCGCAAGACGTCGGAGCTGGTGCTGCGCCGACTCGGCGCCGGCACGGGTGCCGGCAACGATGCGCGCGTCGGGGCGGGGAGGTAGCCGATGCTCGACGGACGCTATCGCTTCGACAACTTCGTCATCGGCACGGCCAATCGCCTCGCCGCCTCGGCGGCCCGCGCGGTCGCCGAGGCGCCGGGCGCTGCGTACAACCCGCTCTTCATCTACAGCGCCTCGGGGTTGGGGAAGACACACCTGCTGGGCGCCGTGGGACACCTGGCGCGCCAGCTGCACCCCGCGTTGGCCATCGAGTACCTCACGCTCGATGACTTCGTCGCGCAACTCCACCAGGCCATCGCCACGGGGCAGGCCGAGTCGTTCAAGCGTCGGTATGCCGGCGTGGGGCTGCTCCTCCTCGACGATGTGCAGTTCCTGACCGGGCGCGTGGAGACGCAGAGCGAACTGCTGCGGGTCTTCAACGTGTTGCAGGGGAGTGGGCGCCAGATTGTCATGACCTGCGATCGCACGCCCGCGGAGATCGCCGACGTCGATGAGCGGCTGGTGTCACGGTTGGCCGGTGGCCTGATCGTCGATGTGGGCGTGCCGGACTACGAGACGCGCGTTGCCATCCTGCGCGCCAAGGGGCAGGAACGCGGCGTGCGCTTCGCCGTCGGCGTCCTCGAGGAGCTGGCCAGGAGCCCGGCCCCCAACGTCCGCGAGCTGCAAGGATCGCTCAACCGACTCGTCGCACACCAGGCGCTGCTCGACGCACCCCTGGGGGTCACCGATGTCTGGCACGTGCTCGGCCACGTGCGCGCGACCGAGAGCGCCCCGCCTGACGAGTTCGAGAACTTCCTCACCGACTTGGCGGCCACCGTCGCCGAGTCGGTGGAGTCCTGGCGCATCACGCTCGGCGAGCGGATCGCGCGTTGGTCGGGGGAGGGGTTCCGCACCGAGCGCCTCGAGCAGGAGCTCCTGCGGCGCGACCCACCGGACCTCGACGCGCTCGAGGCGGCGTTTGCCGCCGATGCCGATCGCCTGCGTACGCTCGAGACCGAGGCGATCCGTCTCGACGCGCGATCGGCGGGGCTTGCCATCTTCCGCGATCCCGACCGGATCGCCGAGGCCGAGGACTTCGTGTCGCGCGCCATCGCGTCTCGGGAGCCGCTCCCCGGGCCACGCGCGGGGTATCGGTTGCACGATCTCGTGCGCACGCCGCGCAACCGGACGGCCATCCAGGCGGCCGCTGCGGTGATCGAGTCGCCGGGCACGCGCTACAATCCGCTGCTGGTCCACGGACCGTCGGGGGCAGGGAAGACGCACCTGGTCCACGCCATCGGGAATGCGTTGCGCGCGCGCGAGGAGGACGGGCTGTCGGTCGCCTGCGTCGAGGCGAGTGCCTTCGTCGAGGAGCTGATCGATGCCCTGCAGCAGGGGACCGTCGAGCGCTGGCGGGCGCGCTATCGCGCGTCGGACGTCCTCATCGTCGAGGACATCGAGGCGTTCGAGGGCAAGGAGCGGACACAGGAGGAGTTCTTCCACCTGTTCAACGTGTTGCAGCAGGCGGGGCGGCAGGTCATCCTCACGGCCGACCGGCCGCCGAGCCAGCTCACGGGATTGCAGCCGCGCCTGCGCTCGCGCTTCGAAGGGGGGCTGGTCGTGGACGTCGGGGTCGTCGACGGCGTGGATCGATGGGGACGCACCACGCCCGTGCCTGTGGGCGACGAGGCCGCGGCGCCGACGATCGATGCCGTGGTCGATGCCGTGGTCGATGCGGCGCTCGCTCCCGCACCGGAGGACGCGCTCGTCGACTTCGATTCACTCGCGCGCGCGTCGCAGTCGCTCGATTCGTTCTTCTTCGACGCCGAGAAGGTCGTGGCCGAGTGGCCGACCGTCGAGGGGCGCGTCGTGGAGGAGTGGCGCTGATGGCCTTCCGTGGCTCCCTTCGCGAAGCGTCGCTCCCCGACGTGTTGCAGCTCCTCTCGATGGGGAAGAAGAGCGGCTGTTTGAGCGTCACGCACCGCCATGCGTTCGGCAACATCTATTTTGACCGCGGGCGCATCTCGTTTGCCTCCATCGTCAACCGGCGCGACCGGCTCGGCGACCTGCTGGTCAAGAACGGGCTCATCACCCCGGGCGAACTCGACGCTGCCATCGCCGTGCAGGCGCAGGCGCCGGAGCGGCGCATCGGCGAGATCCTCATCTCGCAGCGCGTCCTCGCGCGCGAGGAACTGCACCAGTACATCAAGCACCAGATCGAGGAGGCCGTCTACTACCTCTTCACCTGGACGCAGGGGACCTTCTCGTTCGAGACGGACATTCGCCCGGACGCCCAGGACATCCTGGTCTCGATCAATCCGGAGTCGCTCCTCCTGGAGGGCGCGCGGCGCGTCGACGAGTGGAGCCTGATCGAGAAGAAGATCGCCAGCTTCGACCTGATCTTCGCGATCGACCGCGACCACATCGCCGAGAGCAAGGTTGCGCTCACGTCCGAACAGGAATCGCTCGTGCCGCTCCTCGACGGGCAGCGCGACGTGGCGGCGCTCATCGACGAGTCGGGGTTGGGGGAGTTCGAAGTCGGCAAGGCGCTCTACGGACTCATCACCGCCGGCTTCCTGCACCGGGTGGGACGCACGCGGGCCCCCGAGCCCACGAGCAACGAAGCGCGCATCACCGAGCACCGCAACCTCGGCGTCGCCTTCTACAAGACCGGGATGCTCGATGAAGCGGTGCGCGAATTCCGGCGCGTGACCGAGCTCCAGCCCGGGGACGAGCACGGGGAGTTCTATCTCGGTCTGCTGGCCCTCCGACAGGGGCGGCTCGACGAGGCCGTGCGCACGCTGCGCGCGGCGTCGGCACGTCCGAGCGCACGGGGGGCCACCTACCTCAATCTTGCCTACGCGCTCGAACGGTCGGGACGCCTCGACGAGGCTCGCCTCACGCTGGCGCGCGCCGAGCAGCTCCTCCCGAGCGAGCCGGCGGTGCGCCTCGCGACGGCGGTCCTCGCCGTGCGCCGCAACGACATCACGGCCGCCGACGAGGCGCTGCGCGACGCGGCCGTGCTCTGGGGGACGCGCACGCGGCCGGCCGCGTGGTTCCACTACGCGGGGCTCGTCGCGGCCATCCTCGGCGACCTCGATCGCGCGATCGCGATCCTCACCGAGGGGAGCACGACGCATCCGCACGCCGCAGTCCTGCTCAACAACCTCGCGACCACGCTGGAGCGGCGCGGGCGCTACGCCGAGTCGGCGAGCGCGGCGGAGCGCGGCCAGCTCGAGGATCCGACGCTGCCGCAGCTGCACAAGAATGCGGGGGACCTGCACTATCGCGCCGGACGCTACGACGACGCGCTCGAGTGCTACCAGCGCGCCGTGCGCGTGGCGCCCGATCTCGGCGGCGACGTGTGGCTCAAGCTCGGCAACATCCGCTTCCGTCGGCGGGAGCGCGAGGAGGCCATCAAGTGCTGGGAGCGTTCGCTCGCCCTGGCGCCCGACAATCCGATGGCGCGCAACAACCTCGACACCGCGCAGCGGCTCGCCTGACGTATGGGCATCATCACGACTCCCCACGTCACCCCCGACGCCCACGTCAACGTGGGGGACGCCGCCGTGATGCGCGAGCAGGGCGTGCTGGCGAGCCTGGGCCTCGGCTCGTGCGTTGCCCTCATGTTGTACGATCGGGCCACGCGTATCGGCGCCCTCGCGCACATCCTGCTGCCGCACGAGGCACTCTCGCGAACGCCGGGGAAGCCCTCCAAGTACGCGAGTACCGCCGTGGCGCACCTGCTCGAATTGATGCGCGCGATCGAACGCGTGCACGCGCCGGAGGCTCGCGTCGTGGGCGGGGCGAGCATGTTCGCGACCCTGCTCAACGGCGGCGGCATCAACATGGGAGAGCGGAACGTGGTCGCCACGCGCCGCGCGCTGGTGGCCGCCGGGATTCCGCTCATCGCCGAAGACGTGGGCGGTGACTTCGGGCGTAGCGTCTACTTCGACGTCGCCACGGGTGAGGTGCGCGTGACCTCCATTCGACATGGCGAGCGTGTCCTCTAGGCGGCGCACCGTCCTCGTCGTCGACGACTCGCCGTTCATCCGGCAGGTCGTGCGCGACCTCGTGTCCTCGTCAGGCGACTTCGAGGTCGTCGGCGAGGCCGGCGATGGGCACGCCGCCCTCGAGCAGGTGCATGCGCTGGCCCCCGACCTCGTCACGCTCGACGTGCAGATGCCGGGGCTCGACGGCCTCGCCACGTTAGGCTACCTGATGAGCGAGGCGCCGCGCCCCGTGGTCATGCTCTCGTCGCTGACAGACGGCGGCGATACCACCATGCGCGCGCTCGAACTCGGCGCCGTCGATTTCGTGCGCAAGCCGGGCCTGGGCGACACGCTCGACCTGGCCACGTTGCAGGAGCGATTGCTCGGTGCGCTGCGAACCGCCGCGGGGGCGCACTATCAGTCGGTCCCCGTGCTCGCGCGAACGCGTCCGCGCTCGCGCCCCACACCCGCGCTCCCAGGACTCGCCCCGACGCACGTGGTGGTCGTGGCGGCATCGACGGGGGGGCCACGCGCCCTGGCCGAGATTGTCCCCGCGCTCGCCACCACATCGGCAGCGGTGGTCATCGCGCAGCACATGCCTCCCGGTTTCACGGAGAGCCTCGCGCGGCGACTCGACGCACTCGCCGCCATCCCCGTGTGCGAGGCCAGCGACGGGCAGGGGCTTGAGGCGGGGCGCGTCTACGTGGCACCTGGCGGGCTGCACACCACGATCGAAGCATCGGCCGGCGCCTTGCGGCTGGCGGTGCGGGCCGGACGCCCGGTCCACGGTGTGGCCCCGGCCGCCGATCCGCTCTTCCTCACCGCGGCGCAGGCCTTCGGGGCGCGTGTCGTGGCGGTGGTCCTGACCGGGATGGGGCAGGATGGGGCGCGCGGGGCGCGCGCCGTGCGGGAGGCCGGTGGCTTCGTGGTCGTGCAGGATGAGCGAACGTCAATCGTGTTCGGCATGCCGCAGGCCGCCCTCGTCAGCGCGGGGGCCGACATCGTGGCGCCACTCGGCGACATCGCCGTCGCGATCGCCGCCGGCTTGCACGCGCGCGGCTGTGACGTCCGGGGCCCGGAACGTCTTGCGCGCCGCGACGGGTGTTGCGGTTGGCGCCGGCGCCACGCGCGAACGCGAGCGGAGGGCGGCGCGTGACGCCAACCAATGACCAACGGTCCTGTGGGTAACATGCCGTCCACCGCGCCCACCACGCCGCACGCCGAGTTGCCGACGCTGGCCGAGCCGAACGGCTCCGGCGCGATGCTGCGCTTTCGCGAGCGCGTCCGGGCCCGCACCGGGACGGCGGAGTTGCTCGCCTTTCGCCTGGGGCGCGAACGATTTGCGTTCGATGTGCGTGCGCTCGACGAGGCGCTCGAATCGCCCGCGGTTGGCCCCGTCCCAGTGGGCGGTGCGTCGATCCTCGCGGGGCTCCTGCGCCACGGCGAGCGTTCGATCCCGGTCTTCGATACCGGGCGAGTACTCGGCGTCCCCGGCGCGCCCGGGGCGCACGTGCTCGTCATGCGCAGCGGCTCGCGCCGCATCGGCCTCCTCGTCGACGAGGTCGACGACGTGATCACGCTCGACCTTGGGGCCATCAAGCTGCCGCCGTTCGACGCGGGTGACGACCTCCTGCTCGGCGTGACGTGGGGGGCGGACGATCTCACCGCGATCCTCGACGCGCGCGCCCTCATCACGCTGTGCCAGCAGCGCGCGCCGGAGACGGGCGCATGACCCCGCGCGCCCCCGCCATTCGGCTCGTGACGTTCGGCATCGGCGATGCGTGGTACGCGGCGGAGATCGCGTATGTCGAGCGCGTGCTGCGACACGAGGGGGTGCATCCCGTTCCCAACATGCCCCCCTGGATGGAAGGTGTGCTCGAGCACCAGGGGCGCATCGTCCCGGTGATCGACCTGCGCCGGCGGTTCGGACTCGTCGAGGGCGACGGGCGCGCGCCGACGAGCGGGGGGGGACGCCTGCTGTTGTTGTCGTTAGGTGCCGACGTCGTGGCGGCGGCGGTGGACCGGGTGGTGGATGTGCGGGCCGTCGCCGAGGGGGAGATCGCGTCCCCGCCGCGCCTCGTGCGCGGTGTGGCCGGCGAGTTCCTCAAGGGGATGGTGCGCCGTGACGACGTGATGGTGCTCGTCCTCGATATCCCTCGCCTGCTGTCGCCCGACGAGCACCTGGCGCTCGACGGCTGCGTGCCTCCACCCGCCGCCGCGGTCGTTGCCGCTGCCGGATCCCTCGACGATGCCTGACGCAACGATCGCCACGCTGCGCGACCAGTTCCACGAACTGCGCACCGCCCTCACCGCCCCCGACGCCCCCGCGCGTCGCGACGCGCTGAAGGGCGAGATCATCGCGCTGTACCGGGCCATCGAGCGCGAGATGGGCGACCTGGCCATGCTCAAGGACGAGGTGAAGGGGCTCGTCCAGCACTGGAAGACGCTCGAGGAGTCGCACGCCGAGGCCACCACGTCGGTCGCGCCGGCCCCCGACCCGACCCCCGCGGCAGCCGTCGCGAGCGCCCCCGAACCCCCCGCGGGCGAGGGGCCCACGCGCGCCGACCACCTCAACGCCTCCACCTACCTCGAGAAGGGGTGGAGCCTGATGTCGTTAGGCGATCATGCCGGCGCCGAAGCGGCGCTCACGCGTGCGCTCGAACTCGCCCCCAACGATCCGCACGGCGAGTCGCTGCTGGGGTGGGCACAGATGCTCCAGGACAAGTACGACGATGCGCTCCTGAACTTCCAGAAGGTGCTCATGCGCCAGCCGCAGAATTCGCTGGCGCGCATCAACGTCGGCTACATCTGCCTCAAGAAGAAGATCTTCGGCGAGGCGATCGAGCACCTGTCGAAGGCCATTCGCCTCGACAACGACCGCAAGGCCACGCTGTACGCCCACTACTACCTGGGGCTCCTCTACCTCGAGCGCGAGATGTACGAGGATGCGCAGAACTTCCTGCGCAAGGCCATCGCCCTCGGCCCCAACCTCATCGAGGCGTACTACGAACTCGGACGCGCGATCTTCTTCGCCGGTGACCGAGACGGGGCCCTGGGCGCGTGGCGCGACGGCGCGCGCGCGAACAAGTTCAGTCCATGGGGGAAGCGCTGCGCGGAACTCCAGCAGCACGTCGAGGGAGGGGGGGCGCCACCGCGCTCCTCCTAGTCGCGGCGCTGTTGGTCTGGGTGGTGGCGGCGCTGGCCGCGTTCCCCCTCGAGGGCGACGCACAGGAGGGGACGCAGCGATACCAGAGTGGGCGCTTCACGGTCGTCGCCTTTCCCCGGGACGAGGCGCTCGCCCGCTCCCTGCTCGCGCACGCCGCGGGGAGCGATTCCTTCCCCGGCCTCCCGACCCCCGGGGCGCGCCTCCTGATTCAGGTCGCCCCCGACCGCACGACCTTCCGGCAGTGGATCGGGGACGGCGCCCCCGAGTGGGGAGCCGCCTTCGCCGTCCCCGCCGAGCGTCGCATCGTCATGCAGGGGAGCGCCGCCCCCTCCAGCGCCGGCGACCCGATCCGCGTCCTTCGGCATGAGCTCGCCCACCTGGCATTGCATGAGTACCTGGGGCCGGGGACCCCGCGCTGGTTTGACGAGGGATACGCCTCCTTTGCGGCCGGCGAGTGGGACCGAGAGCAGGTGATCGCCACCAACATCGCGCTCGCCTGGCGGGGCGTCCCTTCGCTCGCGGCGCTGGATTCCGGTTTCTACGCCGGCTCGTCCCAGGCCGACGCGTCCTACGCGCTGGCGCACCGGGCGGTCGCCGAGCTGTCGGCGCTCGATCCGCAGCGCGGGCTTTCGCTCCTGATGAAGTACTGGAAGGAGGAGGGGGACTTCGAACGGGCACTTCGTCGTGCGTACGGGCTGACCCAGGGGCAGTTCGAGCAGCGATTCCGGGACCGCACACGGCGGCGATACGGCGGACTGGCGCTCGCCACCGATGCCACGATTGCGGCACTCATCATGGTCTTCGTGGTCGGCCCCTTCTATGTGATACGTCGACGGCGCGACAAGGCGCGGCTGGCGGCCATGCTGGTGGCCGACGCCGAGGCGGAGCGTCGCGAGCGCGAGAGCGCGCTCGAGCAGCTGCTGCGCGAGGTAACGCCGACCTCGTCCGAGGGACCAACATTGTCGGAGGATTAAGCGTAAGCGCCGCAGAGTTATGCGCTTGACACTAGCTGTCGGGCGCCCGTATCCTTCCGTCCTTATGGCACAACCGAGCCCGTCGCCGCGTTCGCGGCCACTTTTGTTTTGGGGGATTGCGCTGGCCACCATCCTGATCGGGTTCGCCGATCTGTGGCGTGGTGGCGAGACGATCGCCCCGATCCTCCTCGTGATCGGCTATTGTGTGCTGGTGCCGATCGCGATCCTCAAGTAGCGCACACCGTCGGCGGGCGAATAGCTCAGTTGGTTAGAGCGCCTGCCTTACACGCAGGATGTCGGGGGTTCGAATCCCTCTTCGCCCATTTCTGCAGGTATCCACGGACCCTGAATTTCGGGGTGGTGTAGGCAATGAATAACCCCTTGGAGGACATGAGAGTGACGGCTCGGCAGCGCCACGGTCGCATCGTTGCGGCTATTCTGGTTGGGTTGGCGATTCAGGGCTCCACCTCGGAGCTCGGCGCCCAACAGCAGACGTTGCAGCGCGGCCAGACGCCTGGTCCGCGCTTCATGGTCCCCGTGCTTCGCTCGAATGAGCGCAACCTCGGCGCGCAGGTCGCGGATCAGCTTCGCGAGCGCATGGGCGGCGATTTCATGATGCGGACGCTCTGGATCATTCCCAAGTCCGACATCGACAACGCGCTCGAACAGTCGGGCTACTCCAAGACCGAGCCGCTCAACGCCAACGACGCGAAGCAGCTCGCCAACCTGATTCGCGCAGAGGAGTACGTCGAGGGGACGGTCAACAAGACCGCCGCCGGCTTCGAGTTTGACGGGCAACTGCTGCTCGTGCGCGGCGAAGGCATGGTGCAGCCGCTTCCGAAGGTCGCCGGTGCCAAGCTGGGCGACATCGCCAAGGGGATCTCCAACGCCCTCGACGCCGCGCGCAAGCCGCTCGACGACATCAAGAAGTGCACGCTCAACGCCCGCCAGTCGAAGTGGGGCGAGGCGATGTCTGACGCCCAGAAGGGACTCAAGGACTATCCCAACTCGGTGATGTCGCGCGTCTGCATCCTCGAGATCGCGAACTCGCAGAAGTGGGGCGCGGACTCGATCATCAAGTACTCCGAGGACGTCATTCGCCTGCACCCGCAGAACAAGCGCGCCCTCGCGCTGGTCTCTGATGCGTACGGCGAGAAGAAGATGGATGAGCAGCAGATCAAGACGCTCACCACGCTCCTGGCGCTCGATCCGACCAACGCCCGCCTCACCGAGACGGTCGTCAACATCATCGCCGCCAGCGGCAAGCCCGAAGTCGCGCGCCCCATCATCGATGAGGCGGTGAAGCAGAACCCGGGCGACCCGTCGCTGATCCGCCTCCAGTGGCGCATCTACCTGGCGCTCAAGGAGTACAAGCAGGCGACCGCGATCGGTGAGGAGATGGCCAAGGCCGACACGGCCGTCGCCGACACCACGTTCTTCACGCGTCTCGCATCGGCGTACCTCCTCTCGGGTGACACCGCGAAGGCGGCCGAAGCGGCCGGGCGCGGCACCGCAAAGTTCGCCAACAACGCGGGGCTGTGGATGCTGCAGGGGCAGCTGTTGCGCCAGGCAGGGCAGGGACCGGCGTCGCTCACGCCGATTCGCAAGGCGCTGGCGATCGACCCCAAGCTCGCGGGGGCCAACCTCATGATCGCCCAGTCCTTCGGCGACATGAACCAGCCCGACAGCATGGTCGCCGCGCTCAAGGCCGCGGAGGCCGCGGGTGACTCGAAGGAGACGATCGGCGGCATGGCCCTCACCGCCGGCAACAAGATGTACCGCGAATGGAACGCGCAGAATCCGAAGAATCCGGATGCCGCGGCTCCGATCCTGGCCATCCTGGAGTTCTCGGACAAGACCAATCCGTCACCGACTGCCAAGTTCCTCTCGGGGGTCATCAACCTGGTCATCGGGCAAACGCTGCTGCAGAGCAACGCGCAAACCAAGAGCTGCGAGATCGCCAACAAGGCGTCCGACGCCCTGACGAATGCGAACATGCTCATCCCGCAGGGGGCACGTGCCTTCCCCGATCAGGCCGGCCAGCTGATGCAGGCGCTGCAGCAGTTCACGCCGTACGCCGACAGCCAGAAGAAGGCGCTCTGCAAGTAGGACAATCGCGCGTCGCGACTCGCCGTACCGAAGCCCGCCACCACTCGCTGGTGGCGGGCTTCTCGCTTTCCCACCTGCGCCGTCTTGTCTGCCTTCGCGACGTGACGGTGAGCAATGCACGCGATGTGCATAACTCCGTTAGGGACAAGCACTTGACGCATCGTTCGGGCGGCCGCTAGTATGACGCGTCCTTCTATCGGCCGCATGACCTGGGAGAGCGCCTACCATGCGCCGGTCCTCGCGCGCGAGGTGGCTGAGTTGTTAGGCAACGCGCAGCACGTCCTCGACGGCACGCTGGGGGGTGGCGGCCACGCGTTGGCGCTGCTCGAGCGTGGCACGCGAGTGACCGGCATCGATCGCGATCCGGAGGCGGTGCGGGAAGCGCGAGTTCGACTCGCCCCCTTCATCGCCAGCGGGAGCTTCGACCTGCATCAGGCGAACTACGCCGACCTCGACGCCATTCCCGAGCTCGCCGACGTTCGTTTCGACGGGATCCTTCTCGACCTCGGCGTCTCCTCGCACCAACTCGACGACGAGCGGCGTGGCTTCACCTTTCGCCCCGGCGCCATCCTCGACATGCGCATGGGGGAGGACGCCACGTCCACGGCCGCGGAGTTCCTCAACACGGCTCCCGAAGGGGAGCTCGCCTGGGTCTTTCGCGAGTACGGCGACGAGCGCCGCGCGCCGCGCCTGGCGCGCGAAGTGGTGCGTCGTCGCGGCACGCGCCCGTTCGAGACGAGCGACGACTTCGTGGGGGCCATTCGCGGCGCGCTCGGTCCCACGTCGGGGGCCCCGGACTTCGCGCGGCTCTTCCAGGCCGTGCGCATCGCGATCAACCACGAGCTGTCCGGGCTGGAGCGCGCGCTCCCCATGCTGCGCGACCACCTTGCGCCTGGCGGCGTCCTCGCGGTCATCGCCTATCACTCGGGCGAGGACCGGCTGGTCAAGCATGCCTTTCGCGAGTGGAGCGCCGCGTGCACCTGCCCGCCGCGCCAGCCCATGTGCACCTGCCGGGGGACGGCGTTAGGCACGCTCCTCACCCGCCGCGCCGTCACGGCGGCGGAGGACGAACTCGCCGGCAACCCGCGCGCGCGCAGCGCACGGCTTCGGGCATGGCAAAGCGCCGCGTAGCGCGCCGCGGGCGCGTGCAGGTGGCCATCGGCCTGGGCGCCTTCGTGGTGATCATGGCCGGCGTCGTGTGGCGTCGCACGCTGGGGTACGAGAAGGCGGTGGAGATGAAACAGCTGGAAGGGCAGGTGAAGGAGCTCGAGGCCGACCGGGCCAAGCTGGTCAACGACATTCGCAGCGGGATGAGCATCGGACGGCTCGGCCCCATCGTGGAGGCGCGGCTCGGCATGAAGCAGGCAAGCGACTCACAGATCATCCGGCTTCCGATGCCGACCCCCCGGCGGAGGGACTGACCCATGGCGATGCCGAACCGGCTGTCCGTCGTGCACGGCGTCCTCGCGCTCTTCTCGGTCGCGCTCGTCGTGCGCGCCGCGCAGGTGCAGCTCCTCGAGCACGACACGTGGTCGCGTCGGGCCGTCAATCAGCACACCGCCGAGGCCTCGCTCCCCGCGCCGCGCGGCGAGATCGTGGATGCGGCCGGGACCACGCTGGCGCGCAGCCGCGAGTTGGTCTCGCTGAGCTTCGCGCTCGACGTGATGAAGGACCGCAAGGGGTTGTATCGCACCCTCATCAAGCTCGGCGTCCCCGCCAACCGGGCGCGCCCGGTCCTCGATCGCAAGCGCAAGTGGTACGACCTGCGCGAACGCTTCCAACCGTCCAAGGTTGCCGCACTCCTCAAGGTCCCCGGCGTCCGATCGTCGCCCGCCGGCGAGCGCGTGTACGTCCAGTCGGAGGGGGCCCGCCAGCTGCTCGGGCGGTTCGATCCCGCGGGGCGCAACAGCGAGGGCATCGAACTCCTGCTCGACTCGCTCCTGCGCGGCGAGCCGGGGACTGCCCGCACGCTCAAGGCGGCCAACGGGCGCCGTTTCGCGACCCCCGACCTGCTGACCGAACCTCCGCGCCCCGGTCACACGGTGCAGCTCACGATCAACCAGGTGTTGCAGGACATCTGCGACCAGGCGCTGGCCGATGCCACGCGACGGCTCAACGCCGATGGCGGTGACATCGTCATCCTCGATCCGCACACCGGCGAGCTGCGCTGCCTGACGAGTCATCGGCGCGGCCAGGTGGTGGGAAGCCCGCTCACGATCGTCGAACCCTTCGAGCCCGGCTCGACGCTCAAGCCATTCCTCGTCGGTCGCCTCGTGGAGATGGGGAAGACGACGCCGACCGAGGTGATCGACACCCGGAACGGTGTGTACGAGGTCGATGGGCGTCGCATCACCGACGTGCACAAGGCCCCATCGATGACGGTGACCGACGTCATTCGCCACTCCAGCAACGTGGGGATCGCCCTGTTGAGCGAGCGCGTGAAGGACGGGGAACTCTTCACGCTCTATCGTGACCTCGGCTTCGGGACGCCGACCGGCGTCTCGTTTCCGCGGGAGTCGGGCGGGGCGCTCAGCGAGCCGAAGAAGTGGTCCAACCCCACGCACCACTCGCTCGCCATCGGGTACGAGGTGAGCGTCACGCCGCTGCAGCTGGCGCTCGCCTACGGGGCCATCGCCAACGGCGGCGAGCTCATGGCGCCGGCCCTGGTCAAGGAGATCCGCGACGCCGACGGTAACGTGGTGTACACCCACAAGCCGCGACCGGTGCGCCGCGTCTTCCCGGAGGCGACGACGCGCACCGTGATGGCGATGCTGGAAAGCGTCGTCGACAGCGGGACCGCGCAGGACGCCGGGCTCGCCACCTTCGACATGGCGGGGAAGTCCGGGACGGCGCGACGCACGGTGGGCGGACGGTACGGGCAGGGCGGCGTGCAGACCTACACCTCGTCGTTTGTCGGCCTCTTCCCGGCGCGCAATCCGCAGTACGTGGTGCTCGTGAAGCTCGACAACCCGCGCGGGACGTACTACGGCGGCAAGACGGCCGCCCCGGTCAGCAAGGCGGTCATCACCGCCGCCCTCGCCGCGCGCGATGCTTCGCTCGACTGGGGAAACCTCGCCGCACGGCGCGCGTCGTACGTGCCGCCAACCCCCGACGCCGTCGCTACGACCGTCGAGGACTCCACCGAACGGCAGGTGGCCGACGGCGCCGTGGTCGCTGATGCGGCCGCCGATGCCGCGACGATCCCCCGCGTCCCCTTGGTGGATACGACTCCCGAGCCGGAGCTGCGCCCGCCCACACGCTTCGACATCTCGCGGCCGCCCAGGGAGCAGGCGCGCGTCACGCGCGTGATCTCTGTTCCCGACGTGCGCGGCCTCCCCCTGCGTGTGGCCGTGCGCGAGTTGCACCGAGCCGGCTTCAAGGTGCAGCTCACGGCGAGTGGCGGCGGCATCACCTCGCCGCCGGCCGGCGCGCCGGCGCGCACCGGGACCCTCGTGCGGTTGGCGCGCCCGTGACCGCGACGATCGCGCTCGACGGCATCGTGCGTGCGCTGCGCGAAGGTGGGGAGCTCGCCGACATCATCGGCGAGCTGCCCGGGCAGGTGACGTCGGTGACCGACGACTCGCGCGCCGTGACGGCCGGGACGCTGTTCGTGGCCGTGCGCGGGAGCGCCCGTGACGGGCACGACTTCCTCGCCGCCGCCGAAGCCGCCGGAGCGACCGCCGCGATCGTGGAGGACGCGGGGCGGACCACGGTCCCGAGAATCGTCGTTCGCGATGCGCGCCGTGCGGCGGCGATTGCCGCGGCGGCCGCCCACGGCTTTCCCGGACAGTCGCTCTCGATCGTTGGTGTCACCGGGACCAGCGGCAAGACGACGACCGTGTCCATGCTGCGCCACCTGCTCGATACGCCGGAGGCGCCGGCGGCCTCCATCGGGACGCTCGGCGTCCTGCTGGGCAGCGCGGGCGAGCCCCTCGCCGGGGGGAGCGGGCTCACGACACCCGGGCCGATCGAGTTTCAGCGCGTGCTACGCGAGCTGGTGGACGCCGGCGTGCGGCGCGTGGCCATGGAGGTGTCGTCCCATGCGCTCGATCAACGGCGCGTGGAGGGCGTCGCCTTCGACGCCGCCGTCTTCACCAACCTGTCGCGAGACCACCTCGACTATCACGGCACGGCCGAGGCGTACTTCGACGCCAAGGCGCGCCTCGTCGCCCACATTGCGCCTGGCGGTGCCGCGGTGGTCAACGACGACGTCGACACGTGGCGCGCCTTGCCGGCGGCGCCGCGTCGCGTCCGATTCGGGATCGCCAGCGCGCGGGCCGAGGTGCGGGCAGTGGACGTGACATTCTCGCCGGATGGAAGTTCGTGGACACTGGTGACCCCGGACGGCCGCGCTCCGGTGGCGCTGCCGCTCATCGGCGACTTCAACGTCTCCAACGCGTTAGGCGCTGCGGCGGCCGCGTGGGCGCTCGCGCTGCCGGTGGCGACCATTGCGGAACGCCTCTCGACGCTGCCGCAGGTGCCGGGCCGCCTCGAGCGCGTGCTCGACGTCCCGGCCGTGCTTCGCGACTACGCGCACAAGCCGGACGCCCTCGAACGGGCGCTAGCGGCGGTGCGACCGTTCACGCCGCACCGGCTCATCGTGGTCGCCGGCTGCGGCGGTGACCGCGATCGCGGCAAGCGCCCGATCATGGGCGAGATCGCGGAGCGCCTGGCCGACCTGGTGATCCTCACCAGCGACAACCCGCGCACCGAGGATCCCGAACGCATCCTCGATGAGATCGAGGCCGGCATGACGCGACCGCACGAACGCATCGAGGACCGACGCATGGCGATCGCGCGCGCCCTCGAGGTCGCGGGGCCGGGCGATGTCGTCGTCCTCGCCGGCAAGGGACACGAGGCATACCAGATTCGCGGGACCACGTATCACCCGTTCGACGAGAAGGCGATCGTGCGCGAGCTGGCGGCACGAACCCGGGACGTGGCGCCATGAGCTTCTGGACGCTGGACCGCCTCACGCAGGCGCTCACGGATGATCTCGAGGGATCGCGTCCCGAGGGACGCGTCCCGCTGGGACGGGTGATCACTGACACGCGACAGGTCGTGGCGGGTGATGTCTTCGTCGCGCTGATCGGCGAACGATTCGACGCGCACGATTTCCTGGCCGAGGCGGTAGGACGCGGCGCGAAGGCTGTGGTCGTCTCCGACGCGCGGCGTGCCTGCGACCTGGCGGTCCCGGTCTTCGTGGTGGGGGATACCACGCGCGCCCTTGGTTCGTTAGGCCGCTACCGGCGCCGTGCGTGGGGCGGGCCGGTCGTCGCCGTCGCCGGCTCCAACGGCAAGACGAGCACCAAGGAGCTCATCGCCGCCGCCCTGTCGAGCGCCTTCGACGTCCACGCCACGCGCGGCAACCTGAATAACCACGTCGGCGTTCCGCTGACGCTGCTCGCCATTCCCGATGAGGCGGGGATTGCGGTCATCGAGGTCGGGACCAATCACCCGGGCGAGGTCGCAACGCTGCGAGCGCTGGTCGAACCGGACATCGCCGTCGTCACCTCCATTGGCGAGGAACACCTCGAGGGACTCGGCGACCTGGCCGGGGTCCTGCGCGAGGAGTGCGCCATTTTCGACGGGGTCCCGACGGCCATCGCCCCCGCGGCGCAGCCCGAGGTCGGGCGTGAGGCGCGCACGCGTGCCCATCGGGTGGTCGAGGCCGGGACCGACGCGGGGGATGTGCGAGCCGATCGCTGGGGCGTGCGGGACGACGGGCGCGGGTGGGCGACGTTAGGCGAGGTGACGGTGCAGCTCCCGGTGCTGGGGGCGCACAACGTCCGCAACGCGATGCTCGCCCTGGCGGTCGCCATGGAATGTGGCGTCGACGTGGGGGCGGCGGCGCAGGCCATCGGTGCCATGCCGCAGCTCAGCATGCGCAGCACGCTCGACACGCTTGGCGACCTGCTGCTGCTCAACGACGCGTACAACGCCAATCCGGCGTCGGCGCGTGAGGCACTCGTGACGCTCGACGCCATCGGCGGCGAGCGCCCGCGTGTCGCGGTGCTCGGCTCGATGCTCGAGCTGGGCGCGCAGGGGCCGGCGCTGCATGACGAGATCGCCGCGCGAGCGCTGGCGTCGAAGGCGATGCTGATTGCTGGCATCGGCGAGTTTGTCAGTGCCTTGGAACGGGTCGCCGCCGGCGATCCCCGCGTCCTCCTGGCCCCCGACGCCGAGGCGCTCTGGCCGCTCCTGGCCGCGCGCCTCCCGTCCAACGCCGTCATCCTGCTCAAGGGCTCCCGCGGCACACGCCTCGAGCGCCTGGTGCCACACCTGCGCCGCTTTGCCGGTCTCCCGGCGTCGGAGCCGGACGCAACGCACCACTAGCCCTCCCTCTCCTCTTCTGTCTTCCCGCCCTCTCGAACCTCAGTGCTGCACCTCCTCCTCAGTCGCTTCATCCCGGATTTTCCGCCGCTCCGGCTGATCAACTACATATCGGTGCGCGCCGCAGCTGCGGCGGTCACCGCGCTCCTCCTGTCGTTCCTCATTGGCCCGGCGATCGTGCGCCGGCTGCGCGCGATGCGCGTACGGCAGGTGATCCGGGCCGGGACGCCGGACACGCACCAGTCCAAGGGGGAGACGCCGACGATGGGAGGACTCATCATCCTCGCCTGCTCGATCATCCCCACGTTGCTCTGGACGCGGCTCGACAATCGGTATGTCCTCCTGGCGCTGCTCGTGACGGTGTGGATGGGCGGGATCGGCTTCCTCGACGATTACCTCAAGCTCAAGCAGAAGCGGGAAGGGAAGAAGAACGAGGGGCTGGTCGAGCGATACAAGCTGGCGGGACAGATCTCGATCGGGCTCATCTTCGGCTTCATCCTCTGGAAGTACCCGGTGTCGACGCTCCCCGGGGCATCGACGACGATGCCGTTCGTGAAGTACGTGCTCATCGTCCCGGCAGCGGCCGGGTTGGCGTGGCTCTACGTGCCGTTCACCACGTTCATCCTCACCGGGGTGAGCAATTCGGTGAACCTCACCGATGGGCTGGACGGGCTCGCGGCCGGGCTCTCGGCCATCGCGATCGTCACGTTCGCGCTCTTTGCCTACGTGATGGGGCGCGTCGACGCGAGTGCGTACTTGCAGCTGTTCTACCTGCGCGGCGCCGGGGAGCTCACCGTGTACTGCATGGCGCTCACCGGGGCGTGCATCGGCTTTCTCTGGTACAACGCGCACCCGGCACAGGTCTTCATGGGAGACACGGGGTCGCTCGCGCTGGGCGGTGCGATCGGGGCGATCGCCATCCTGCTCAAGAGCGAGTTCCTCCTGCTCTTCATCGGCGGCGTCTTCGCGATGGAGACGATGTCGGTGATCATCCAGCGCGTCGCATTCAAGATCCGCAAGCGTCGACACGGGCTGGAGTACGCGCAGAAACACCGCGTCTTCCTGCGTGCCCCGTTGCACCACCACTTCGAGCTGAAGGGGTGGAAGGAGACGCAGGTGGTGGTGCGATTCTGGATCCTCGGGATTCTGTGCGCCTTCGTGGCCCTCACGACCCTCAAATTGCGATGACCACTCCTTACGACTGGAGCCGCGGCGAGATCGCCGTGGTGGGGCTCGGACGCAGCGGGACGTCGGCAACGATGCTGCTGCGTCGTCTCGGTGCGAAGGTCTACGCCTCCGACGCGGGGAACGGCGCGGCCGTGTCCGCGCAGCGCGAGACACTCCAGTCGCTGGGCGCCGAGGTGGAGCTCGGCGGGCACGACCTGGCGCGTATCGCGCGTGCGTCGCTCGTCGTGGTGAGCCCGGGCGTGCCGCCCGGCGCGCCGCCGCTCGTGTCGGCCCGCGCCGCGGGAGTGGCAGTGATCAGCGAGGTCGAGCTCGCCCTCGCGGTACTCCCGGGGCTGCGCTACATCGCCGTGACCGGGACGAACGGCAAGACCACCGTGACGGCGCTCATCGCTCACCTGCTGCGCAGCGTTGGAGTGGAGGCCGAATCGGCGGGGAACATCGGGACGCCGCTGAGCGAGCTGGCGCTGCGCCGGACGCTCCCCGCCTGGGTGGCGCTCGAACTGTCCTCGTTCCAGTTGCACGACACGCCGTCGATTGCGCCGCGGGTCGGGGTGCTCACCAACCTGGCCCCCGACCACCTCGATCGCTACGAGAGCGTCGACGCGTACTATGCCGACAAGGCGCTCCTCTTCCGGCATGCCACCGACGCGTCGCAGTGGATCGTCAACGCGGATGATGCGGCGGTCATGGCGATGGTGCGCGACGTCCCCGGAACGACCTTCCGTTTCTCGGCGTCGGGTCGACTGTGCGATGCCTTTCTCGGAGGGAAGGGCAAGCGCCACCTCATCGTGCACGACGAGATGCTGATGACGCGCGAGGAACTCCCGCTGCTGGGCGCGCACAACGTGGGGAACGCGCTCGCGTCGGTGCTGGCGGTGCTGACTGCCGACCCCGCGCATGAGAGCCTCGATGACCTCGCGCGCCTGGCCGCCGGGCTTCGTTCGTTCCGCGCCCCCGCCCATCGCCTCGAGCCGGTGGTCGAGCAGCACGGCGTCCTGTGGATCGACGACTCCAAGGCGACCAACGTCGCCTCGGCCAAGGTCGCCATCGAGAGCATGACCCGTCCGACCATCCTCCTGCTGGGCGGGCGGCACAAGGGTGAGCCGTATACCGCGCTGCTCGACGGCATTGCAGCGCACTGTCGCATTGTCCTCGCGTTCGGTGAGGCCGCACCGATCATCGAGAGTGACCTGGCGGGGCGCGCCGCGGTGCAGCGCATCGAGGGGACGTTCGCCGACGTGATGCGCCGAGCGCATGAACTCGCGCGACCTGGCGACGCCGTGCTCCTCGCGCCGGCTTGCTCGAGCTACGACATGTTCGCCAACTACGAAGAGCGAGGCCGGGCCTTTGCCGCCGCGGCCAAGGGAGACGGATGATGCACGATCCGACCCAGATGCGCGAACGCTGGTCGATGGGCCCCGAGGCACGGGCGCTCGTCCTGGTCACCGCCGTCCTCACCGCGTTCGGCCTGGCGACGCTGTACAGCGCGAGCGCCTTCGTGGCGATGCAGGCCGATCACGACTCGACGTACTACTTCCTCAAGCAGCTGGCGGGGGTTGGGGTCGGACTCGTCTTCTTCGCGATCGCCGCCAAGTTCGACGCCGATCGCCTCGAGAAGCTGGCGTGGCCACTGATGTTCGTCACGATCGCCTTGATGCTCATCACCGTCCTCCCGTTCACCAAGGCGATTGCCCCGTCGGTCAATGGATCGCGCCGCTTCATCCTCGGGGCGTCGGTGCAGCCGTCGGAGCTGGGGAAGCTCGCCGTCGTCCTGTGGACCGCGATGCTGGTGCTCAAGAAGGGGGACCAGATGCGCCGCCTGACCAAGGGGCTCCTCCCGTTCCTCGTCATCGTGGGCGTGCTCGACCTGCTCGCCTTCTTCCAGCCGGACCTCTCGGTGGCGATGATGTTCACCCTGCTCATGGGGATCATCCTCTTTGCCGCCGAGGTGCGCATCGGGCACTTCATCCTCCTTGGGATCCTCGCCGCTCCGCTGCTCTGGCATGAGATCGAGAAGCGACAGTACGCCATGTCGCGACTCCTCTCGTTCATGGGGTCGGGCGACGCCCCAGAGGCGATCAACTTCCAGCTTCGACAGTCGCTCATCGCCGTCGGGTCCGGCGGTCTGCTCGGGAAGGGCTTCAGCGAAGGGCTCCAGCAGTACGGATGGGTGCCGTTCGGCTACAACGACTTCATCGCCAGCAACATCGGTGAGGAGTGGGGGTTCATCGGCATCACCTTCATCACGCTGGTCTTCGCGTTGTACACGTGGCTCGGCTTCCGGATTGCGCGCCAGGCGCGGTCGCGCTTTCTGCAGCTCGTCGCGATCGGCCTCACGTGTACCACGGCGATCACCGCGTACCTGCACATCGGCGTCGTGATCGGCCTCCTCCCGACCACGGGCCTCACGCTGCCGTTCGTCTCGTTCGGACGCTCGAACCTGGTGCTGAGCTTCGTGCTCACCGGGATCCTCGTGAACATCGGCAGCGCACGCGAGCGCCTGTACGGCGCGGCGGCCACCGATCCGGCCTAACGCGGTGCGCGTCCTCTTCACGGGCGGTGGGACCGGCGGGCACCTGTACCCGGCGCTGGCCATCGCGCGGGCGTTGGTGCGGGTGCGTCCCGATGTGCAGCCGCACTTTGTCGGGGCCACGCGCGGGATCGAGCGCGTCATCCTGCCCGACACCGAGTTTCCGCACACCTTGCTCGACCTGCACCCGCTCTACCGGTCGGCGCCGTGGAACAACTGGCGCACCGTCATGGGGATGGTGAGCGGCTGGCGGCGGCTCGCCGAGCTGTCACGTGAGGTGGCACCGCGACTCGTCGTGGCGACCGGTGGGTATGCGGCGTCCGGGGCGCTGGCCTTCGCCGCGCTTCGCCGCATTCCGTTCGTGGTGCAGGAGCAGAACTCCTTTCCGGGACAGACGGTCAAGCTGTTCGCGCGGTGGGCGCGGGAGATCTACCTCGGTTTTCCCGAGGCGGCGCGCGACCTCCCCGAGGCGGCGCGATCCCGCGCGGTCGACACCGGCAACCCGATCGAGCCCCCGCCTGCCGTCCGCCCGGATCGTGAGGTGCAACGGAGAGTGTGGGGATTCGGCCACGACGTGCGCTTCGTGGTGCTGGCCTTCGGCGGCAGTCAGGGGTCGGCGGCGCTGAACGCCCTCGTCGAGGGATGGGTGGCGCGCGGGCTCCCGCGCGGGGTCGGTGTCATCTGGGGGACGGGGCGCGACCATTTCCAGCGCCACGCGTCGCGGGCGAGCGCGCAGGTCATCGTGCGCCCGTACCTCGCCCCCATCGCCGACGCGTACGCCTGTGCCGATCTCGCGATCGCGCGCGCCGGCGCGATGACGACCGCCGAGTTGTGCGCGTGGGGGATCCCGATGTACCTCGTCCCTCTGCCGACGGCGGCAGCCGACCACCAAACCGCGAATGCGCGGGCGCTTGCCGACGCCGGTGCCGCGCGCTGGGTGTCGCAACGGGAGGCCACCGCGGAACAACTCGCGATGATCGTGTCCGAGGTGATGGGCGATGCGTCGCTTCGCGAGCGATGGGGCGCGGCAGCGAGCGCGCGTGGTCGCCCCGACGCGGCGGCGCGCATCGCGGCACGGCTCGACGCGTTGCTCGGCCCCCACGCGAGCACCCCGGCTGAGCCGGCGACGGGCGCGCGCGCCACGGCGTCGACTTGAGCCGATTTTTCCCGCCGCGCTAGATTCCGCTTCCATGTCCCTCCTCGACGCGACCGATCCCCGGCCGGTGCACTTCGTCGGCATCGCTGGCGCCGGCATGTCCGCGCTGGCGGAGCTGTTCGTTAGGCGCGGTGTGGCGGTCACCGGCTGCGACAGCAATGCCAGCGGGGCGGCCGACCTGCGACGCCTGGGCGTGGTGCTCTCCGAGGGGCACGATCCGGCGCACGTGGCAGGCGCGCGCGCCCTCGTCATCACCTCGGCGATGCGTCGCGACCATCCCGAGCTGGAGGCGGCGCGCACCGCCGGTGTGCCGATCGTTCGCCGCGCCGAGGCGTTAGGCGAGGCGGTGAGCGGCGGCACGCTCGTGGCGGTCGCCGGGACGCACGGCAAGACGACGACCACCGTGATGACCACCGAGGCGCTCGCCGCTGCCGGACTGCGCCCCACTGGCGTGGCGGGTGGGCGCGTGGGGCAGTGGGGGGGCAACCTGCGCTTCGACGGCGATCACCTCTTCGTGGTCGAGGCCGACGAGTACGATCGATCCTTCCTCGCGCTCTCGCCCACGGTCGCCGTGGTCACCAATGTCGAGGCCGACCACCTCGACATTTACCGCGACCTCGCCGACATCCGGCAGGCATTCGAGGCCTTCGTCGCGCCGGCGCAGACCATCGTGCTCTGCGACGACGATGCGGGGGCGGCGACCCTCGACGTCTCCACGGGGGCACAGGTGCTTCGATACGGAACCGAGAGCCGCAACGCGCGCGTCGTCGGGGTGCCGCGCGTCACGGCCGACGGCGCCACGATCGTCTCGGTCTCGTTCGATGGGGAGCCGCTGGGCGAGCTCGCCCTTCGTGTCCCCGGGATGCACAACGTGCGTAACGCGCTGGCCGCCGTCGCGAGCGGCCTGGCGTTAGGCGCGACGCTCGATGGCATGCGCCCCGGCCTCGAGTCGTTCGGGGGGGTGGAACGTCGCTTCCAGCGGCTGGGTGAGGTCGGGGGCGTGTGCGTGGTCGACGACTACGCCCATCACCCCACCGAAGTCGCGGCCACCATCGCGGCGGCGCGCGGCGCGTACCCCGGGCGGCGCCTCGTGGTCGCGTTTCAGCCGCACCTCTACTCGCGCACGCGCGACTTCGCGGAAGGCTTCGCCCAGGCGCTCGCCAACAGCGATGCTGTGTTCCTCACCGCACTCTATCCCTCCCGTGAACAACCGATCGTCGGCGTCTCCTCGGCGCTCATCGCCGATCCCTTGACCCGCGCCGGGCGCGCGCCGCAATGGACGGGGGCGCGTGGCGACGCAGCGACGGCGCTGGCTTCCTTTGCGCGCGCCGGCGACGTGGTGCTCACGATGGGGGCCGGCGACATCACCCAGACCGGCCCCGAATTGCTCGCCCTGCTCCGCACGCGGGGGCCCGCATGAGCAAGGCCGCGGCTCCAGTAGCGAACGAAGCGCCCCCCGTCGTCGGCGCGCCTCCACGGCGTCGACGGTGGGGGTGGTATGTCGTCGCGGCGCTCGTGATCGCGCTGGTCCTGTTCGCCACCCCGTGGTGGGGACATGATCTCGCCTTCTTTAGGGTGCAGCAGGTCGAGGTGCGGGGGACCCGCTTCGCGCGCCCCTCCGACATCGCCGCCCGACTGCAGCTCGACACGACACTCTCCATCTGGGACCAGTTCGACACGCTCAGGGCTCGCGCCGAGCGGCACCCGCAGGTGCGGAGCGCGCGCATCGAGCGGCGCCTCCCGAGCACCTTGATCCTCACGGTCGACGAGAACCTTCCGATCGCGCTCGTCCCGGCCGCCGGCGGCTTCAAGGCCTACGACGATAGCGGGCGCGTCCTTCCGCTCGACCCCGCCCGATGGGGGGTCGACCTTCCAATCGTTCCGCGCGCCGACACCGCCGTCTTCCGCCTGCTCGGCGACATGAAGGCCGAGATGCCGGAGTACTACGCGCGGGTGAGCGAGGTGCGCCGCGTCGGAAAGGACGAAGTCGTCCTGCAACTCGTGGATGTGGGCGTGCGAGCGATGCTGGATATGCGCGCCGAGCGCCTCCTGCAACTATCTTCTGTCGAGGCCGACCTCGCGAAGCGTCGACTGCACGCCGTCGAACTCGACCTGCGGTACAAAGACCTCGTCATCGCCCGCCTTCCATGAACGTCGAACGACTGGTCGCTGGACTCGACATCGGGTCCGCCAAGACCACGGCCATCATCGCCGAGGTCGTTGGCGACCTCCCACGCCACCCCGGCATCAAGATTCTCGGGGTAGGGCAGTCGCGCACCACGGGACTGCGGCGCGGCGTGGTCGCTGACATCGAAGAAACCACGCAGTCCATCCGCAAGGCGGTCAACGACGCCGAGCAGATGGCAGGCGTCAAGGTCGACGCCTGCTACCTGGGCATCGCCGGTGAGCACGTCAAGGCGATGATCTCCAAGGGGATCGTCGCCGTGAGCGGCGACGAGATCAGCAAGGGCGATATCGAGCGCGCGAACGCCGTCGCCCGCGCGCAGGCGATTCCGCCGGAGCGCGAGCTGCTGCACGCCATCCCGCAGGAGTACACGGTCGACAAGAACGAGGGGATTCGCGACCCGCTCGGAATGGTCGGGACGCGTCTCGAGACGGAGATGTATCTCGTCACCATCGGCAGCTCGCCGGCGCTCAACCTGCGCAAGGCCGTGGAGCGGGCGGGGTACAAGCCGTTGCAGCTCGTCCTCGAGCCGCTGGCCAGCGCGCTCGCCGTGCTCACCGAGGACGAGAAGGAACTCGGCGTCGCGCTCATCGAGATGGGGGCGGGGACGACCGACATCGCGGTCTTCCACGAGGCCAAGATTCGTCACCTGGGCACCGTCCCCTTCGGCGGCAACAACGTCACCAACGACATCGTGCACGGCTTGGGCGTCACCCAGGCCGATGCCGAGCGGTTGAAGGAGCGCTACGGTTGCGCGTACGAGCCGATGGTCGACCCGTCCGAGGTGATCACGCTCCCGAGCACGGTGGCGCAGGGCGACCGGCAGATTCCCCGCGAACTCCTGGCGCACATCATCCACCAGCGGACGGATGAGATCTACGATCTGGTGATGCGCGACATCGAGGCGGCGGGGTTCGCTGGGAAGCTGGCGGCGGGCGTCGTGCTCACCGGCGGCGCGGCGGCGCTCCCCGGCGTCACGGAGCTGGCCGCCGACGTCTTTGGGACGGGCGTTCGCGTGGGCGTGCCGGCCGAAAACCTGAGCGGGCTGGTGGACTCGGTCGAGGCGCCGCGATTTGCGACGGCGGTGGGGCTCGCGTTGTACGCGGCGAGCCGTCTGGCGTTAGGGAGCGATACGCCGAGCGGTCGCCGGCTGCAGCTCAATGCACCTAATGTGGATAAGCTGGCGCAGAAGGTGAAGACGTGGTTACAGGACTTCTTCTAGAGGGGCGGAAGACGGGAAGTCGAGCAGCGGGAAGACGAGAGAGGGTATCGTTAGGGTAACGCGGGCGGCGACCGGAATACGGCGTCGCCCGCTGTGTTACAAAGGTGATGTTCTCCTAGCGAATGTGGAGAAACATTGGTCGCTCTCGCGACGCGAACGCGGCGCAGAAAATTGCTTTCGCTCACACGTGGCCCGTTCGAACAAACGCGTTATATTCTGCCGCGAATCGAGGAAGCGACGGCGTGACGTTATGCACGGTGCGGCGTCGAACCTGCGATCGGAGACCCATCACGAACGACCGTCCTCGTCACGAGAGGAGCCGCGCGCGCTATGATGTTTGAATTCGAGGAGAACGCCTCCCAGAACGCCCGCATGAAGGTGGTGGGGATCGGCGGTGGCGGTGGGAACGCCGTCAATCGCATGATCGAGGAGCATCTCGAGAGCGTGGAGTTCATTTCGATCAACACCGACTCGCAGGCGCTGCTGGCGTCGAAGTCGGATGTGAAGATCCAGATCGGAAAGAAGCTCACGCGCGGCCTCGGTGCCGGCGCGCGCCCCGAGATCGGGCGACAGGCGATCGAGGAGAACCGAGACGAAGTGGGGCGCGTGCTCCAGAGTGCGGACCTCGTCTTCGTCACGTGCGGCATGGGGGGCGGCACCGGCACGGGTGCGGCGCCGGTGGTCGCCGAACTGGCGAAGGAAGCGGGGGCGCTGACGGTGGGCATCGTGACCAAGCCGTTCCTGTTCGAAGGGCGGAAGCGGATGCGACAGGCCGACATGGGCATCGCCGAGATGCGCAAGCATGTCGACACGATGATCATCGTGCCTAACGAACGGCTGCTCGCCGTGGTGGGCAAGGGAATTCCCTTCCAGGATGCCCTCAAGAAGGCGGACGAGGTGCTCCTGCATGCCACGCAGGGCATCTCCACCCTCATCTCCAAGACGGGCTTGGTGAACGTCGACTTCGCCGACGTGCGCACCATCATGGAGAATGGCGGCTCGGCGCTCATGGGGACCGGGATCGGGCGCGGCGAGAATCGGGCGATGGAAGCGGCGCAGCAGGCCATCTCCTCGCCGCTGCTCGACAACATCTCGATCAACGGCTCGAGCGGCGTCCTGCTCAACATCACCGGCGGCGGCGACCTGACCCTCGGCGAGGTGACGCAGATCTCCGAGATCGTGCACGATGCGGCTGGCGATGACGCCGAGATCATCTTCGGCGCCGTGTCCGAGCCGGCGATGCAGGGCGAGATTCGGGTGACCGTCATCGCGACCGGCTTCGACAAGGCGATGGGACAGGCGCCCGTGACGTCGGTCAACATCCCGATGACGCTCTCCAAGCCGACCCCGGTGGCCTCGCTGACGCCTGACCGTGGTGTGATGAACGGCGGCGGCGTGACGCCCGCGTCGATGACGCCGGCCTCCGCGGTGGCGCCGAACGTCATCCCGATCAACCAACGCCAGGGAGCGGGACTGCGTACCGTGCAGGGCGGGGCGCCGCTTCGCCCCGCGGCCCAGAACGATCCCAACCGTCGCTACCCGCGCTCGACGCCGCAGGAGGACATGGATCCGATGGACATCCCGACCTTCATCCGGAGACAGATGGATTGATCGGCTGGCGCGCGCGGTTGGCGGCGTATACGGCGGTGGCGCTCCTGGCATGGGGCGCCATCGCCGTCGTGCGTCCGATCCCCGAAAAGCGCGCCGGTGACGTGATCAACGGCAGCCGGACCCCGACCTGGCGCGAGCGCGTCGACTCGCTCGCCCGCGGCGAGACGCTCGGCGGGCTCCTGTCGCGCGGTGGGCTGACGCCAGAGGAAGCGACCGAGGCGTTGGGGGCGGCCACGACCATCGATCCCCGCCGGCTCCCGGCCGGCATGCGCGTGACGCTGGGGGGGCACGAAGGGAGCACGCCGACCAAGATCGTCTTCCAGCTGGCCATCGACCGGCTGTTGCACCTGACGAGAACGGACTCGGGGTGGGTCGGCCGCGAGGAACGATTGCCCTGGACGACGGATACCATCGTCGTGCGCGGGGAGATCGCCCGCACCCTGTATGACGCCTTCGACGCCGGGGCGTCGGCACTCCCCTCGGGTGCGCGATCGGAACTCGCCTGGAACGTCGCCGACATCTACGAGTATCGCCTCGACATGAGTCGCGACCTGCAGCCTGGCGACGAGTTCAAGGTCCTCTTCGAACGTGAGCAGGGGCCGCGCGGGGCGGTGCGCATCGGACGCATCCTCGCGGCGTCGTACACGTCGGGACAATCATCGCTGGCCGCGATTCGCTTTGAATCGGCGGACGGGAAGGGGCGCTACTTCGACGGCACCGGCAAGTCGCTGCAGGCCATGTTCCTGCGCGCTCCGCTCGAGTTCCGGCGCATCTCGTCGGTCTTCGGCATGCGTCGGCACCCCATCCTCGGCGTCTGGCGCGCACATCGCGGGACCGACTACTCCGCGAGTTCGGGTACGCCCGTGCGCAGCGTGGGGGACGGCGTCGTCGTGCGGGCCGGACGCATGAGCGGCTACGGCAACGTGGTGGACGTTAGGCACGGCAATGGCTTCGTGTCGCGGTACGGGCACTTGCGGGCCTTCGCCAAGGGGGTGCGCGGCGGCACGCGGGTCGGCATCGGAGAGACGATCGGCTACGTCGGAATGACTGGGCTGGCCACCGCGCCGCACCTGCATTTCGAAGTGCTCGTCGGGGGGGTGCAGACCAACCCGCGCACGGCGTTGGCCAGTACCGGTGGGGCGCCGCTCGCCGCGGCCGACGTCCCCCAGTTCGAGCGCGCGCGCGAGGCGTTTCTCGCCCTGCTGCAGCGCGCGACCACGCAGGTCGCCGATTCCAACTGACGTGCCCTGTCCGATGCACGCAGCGTCCGTCGCGATCCGGGCGTAGATTCCCGACATGATCTCCTGGTTGATTGCCCTCGCCGCTGGCGCGGCCGGGGCGCTGGCCGCATATGCGCAGGTGCGAGCGACCGGTCGCTGGGCGACCGGGGCGCTGCGCGCGATCTCGGTCACGAGCCTGGTCGCCCTGGCGCTGAACGCGGTCGTCGGCGCGCGTCGCGTGCCTGCACCGCTCGTCGCCCTCGATGTGTCGTCGTCGTGGGGACGGGGGCGTGATGCCACGACGTTCGACTCGACGGCGCGAAGCGCCCGTGAAGCGGGCGGCGACTCGCTCTTCATCCTGGGCGATTCGCTGCGGCTCGCCGGCGACACGCTGGTGGCGGGCGATCGGGCGTCGCGCGTTCGGCAGGCCGCGGAGCGCGCGATGGCCGCGGGCCGGCCGCTCGTCCTGTTCACGGACGGCGAGATCGACGATCCCGAAGCGCTGCGCGCGCTCCCCGCGGGCTCGCGTGTGGAGATCGGCGGTGGCGATTCGCGCCCCGACGCGGCGGTGCTCGACGTGCAAGCGCCGCGGGTTGCGGCGGCGGGCGACTCGGTGGAGGTGCGGGTGACGGTCGGGGCGGGGAACTCGGGGGCGCCGGCCGGTGCGTTGCGGCTGGAACTCGGCGGCCGGCAGGTGGCGGCGCAGTCGTTCGAATCGCTGCCGGCACTGGGCGAGCGCGCCGTCACCCTTCGCTTCATCGCCCCGGCGGGCGCGGCTCCGACGGAGCTGCGCGCCACGATCGACGTCCCCGGTGATGCCGAGTCGGAGAACAACGCCTCGTCCGCGGTCCTGGAGCTGACGGCAGGGGCGGCGGCGGTGCTCGTCTCGACCTCACCCGACCTGGACTCGCGGGAGCTGGCGGCGCTGCTGCGCGGGACCGTGTTGCTACCGACGCGCGCCTACTTCCGGGTGGCGCCCGGGCAGTGGCGGGAGGATGTGACGCTGCAACCCGTGGGCGAGGAGGTCGTGCGCCGCGCGGTGCGTGAGGCCCCGGTGGTCGTGCTGCACGGTGACACGGCGCTGTTCGGCGCCCCTCGCCAGGTGACGCGTGGGGCGCTGGCGCTCATCGCGCCGCCGGTGGCGACGGCGGGCGAGTGGTTCGCCACCGGGGCGCCGCTGTCGCCGGTGAGCACGCCGCTGAGCGGGACGGCCTGGGACTCACTCCCACCGCTCGACGTGAGCGCGACCGTCCCGCCTAACGCCGAGTTCGAGGTGCTGGAGACGCGGCGCTCGCGACGGCTCGATGCCCGGGTGGCGATCGTCGGTTGGGAGCGGCCACGCCGCGTCGTGGTCGCCGCGGCGTCGGGATTCTGGCGTTGGCGTTTTCGGGGTGGCGTGGGAAGCGACGCCTTCACGGCGGTCTGGGGGAGCCTGCTCGACTGGTTGGCGGGCGAACGATCCGACGTGCGCGCCGCCTTTCCCGTGAACGCGGCGGTCCGGGCAGGCGAGACGGTGCAGTGGCGGCGCGGCGCGACCGGCGACTCGCTGGTGCGGGCGGTGTTCGTTAGGCGCGGTGGGGCGTCCACTGGCGACTCGATCGTCCTGCGCTTCGGCGCGGGGAACAGCGTGACGCCGGCTCCCGCCCCTCCACCGGGGGTCTACGACGTGCGGACCGCCGGCGGCGTCTCCCTCCTGGTCGTGAACTCGTCGGCGGAGCTCCTGCCGCGCCGGCGCACGGTGCAGGCGGGGGCGATCGGGAGCGGGGTGACGATGGGCGAAGCGCCTCGTGCCCGCGACGTGTCCTGGCTCTTTGCCCTCGCGCTGGTCGCCCTGTGCGCCGAGTGGTTGATGCGGCGCCGCATCGGACTGCGGTAGTCGGAGTGGCGGAGCGACTCGGGGCCACCCCGAGTCGCTGGGCGATGCGCTAGTTTTGGCGCATGGCCAGGCTCTTCAAGCGCTCCGACGACCTTCCCAAGCGGTCGCTGTGGCAGCGCATCAAGGATATCGCGCTCACGGACGTCTCTGCGCTCGTGCGCAAGGGGTCACGTGAGGGGTCGCTCGAGCAGATCGAGGAACTCCTGCTCGAGGCGGATTTTGGCGTCGCCACCACGCTGCGGCTGGTGGAGGACGTCGACCGCCTTGCACAGCGAGGCAAGGTGAAGTCGCACGACGAGTTTCTGGAGGCGCTGCGCAACGGCGTCGAGGCGGCGCTGCGGACCGGGAACTCCGACCCGGCGCTTCGACTGGCGCCGACAGGGCCGACCGTGATTCTCGTGATCGGGGTGAACGGGGCGGGGAAGACTACCTTCATCGGCAAGTTGGCGTCGCGCTTTCGGCAGGAGGGGAAGCGGGTGATCGTCGCCGCGGGCGACACCTTCCGGGCGGGGGCGATCGACCAGTTGCGCGTCTGGGCGGAGCGCACCGGGGCGGAGTTCGTGGGGGGGAAGCCCGGGGGCGACCCGGCTGCGGTGGCGTTCGACGCGATCGATGCCGGGGTGATGCGCGGGGCCGACGTGGTCATCATCGACACGGCCGGTCGCCTGCACACGAGCGACAACCTCATGGAAGAGCTGAAGAAGGTCGCGCGCGTGATCAAGCGTCGCATGCCGGAGGCGCCGCACGAGACGTTACTGGTGCTCGACGGGACGATCGGGCAGA
This sequence comes from Gemmatimonadota bacterium, assembly GCA_016719105.1. Lineage (NCBI taxonomy): Bacteria > Pseudomonadati > Gemmatimonadota > Gemmatimonadota bacterium. The sequence continues at coordinate 178,858 of JADKAQ010000003.1, forward strand.
ACGCGGTGGTGCAGGCGCGCACCTTTTCCGAGGCGGTGCCGGTGAGCGGGCTGGTGGTGACCAAGCTCGATGGGACCGCGCGAGGCGGGATCGTCGTGGCGGTGCACGAGGCGCTGGACGTCCCGGTGAAGTTCATCGGGGTGGGAGAGCAGCTGGCGGACCTCGAGCCGTTCGAGGCCGCGGCGTTCGCGAAGGAGTTGCTCGAGGAGTAAGCGTCGGCGCCGGAAGCGCCTAACCGTTCCCTGCTGGAGCGCCCTGTGGCCGTTCGCCGCGACGACCGTCTTGCCCGTCCCGCGCGCATCACCCTCGACATGCCCGTGCAGTTCCTCAAGGGCGTGGGGGAGCGGCGCGCGCAGCTGCTGCGCAAGCTGGGCATCGAGACGGCGAACGACCTGTTGCACCACACCCCGCATCGCTACGAGGACGCCAGCACCATCACCCCGATTGCCGCGGTGGCGGCGGGGATGGACGTCACGGTGATGGGGCGCGTCATCTCCAAGGGGATCATCCCCACGCGCAAGGGGCTCCGGATCTTCCAGGCGGTGGTGAAGGACGCCAGCGGGATGCTGGAGGTGTCCTGGCCCGGACAGCCGTTTCTCGACCGCACCATCGAGAAGGACGACGTCCTCCTCCTCTCCGGCCCGGTGCGCTTCTACCACGGCCGGCAGCTGCAACCCCGCGAGTTCGTCAACCTGGGCGCCGAAGACTCGGGGAGTGCGCAGGGGCGCGTCCTCTCGGTCTATCCCGCCACCGACGGGATCACCGCCAAGCAGCTGCGCGCGCTGATCGAGCTGCACCTCAACGCGCTGTTGGCGCTCGTGCAGGAGCACCTCCCGCCGTCGGTGCAGCAGGCGGCCGGCGTGGCGGGGCTCGTCGACGCCCTGCGGAAGGTGCACCGCCCGTCGTCGGTGACCGAGGCCAACGAGGGGCGCGATCGCCTGGCCTTCGACGAGTTGCTCTTCGTGCAGCTGCTGCACCGCCGCGCCAACGCCCTCGCCCGGGAGCCGCGCCGGGGCATCGTGTTCACCAACCGGCGTACCCTCACGTCGCAGCTCCGCACCACGCTCCCCTTCGCGCTCACCGGGGCGCAGGTCCGTGCGCTCAAGGAGATCGCCGCCGACATGTGCTCGCCGCGTCGCATGCATCGCCTGCTGCAGGGCGACGTGGGGAGCGGCAAGACGGTCGTGGCGTTGTTCGCGGCGCTGCTCGCCGTGGAGAACGGGTACCAGGCGGCGGTGATGGCCCCGACGGAGCTGCTGGCCGAGCAGCACGCGCGCACGCTGACGAGGCTCCTCGAGCCGTTAGGCATGCGCCCCGAGCTGCTGACGGGGAGCCTGGGGGCCGCCGAGCGCCGGCGGGTGGACGAGCGCCTCGCGTCGGAGGCGCCGCTGGTCGCGGTCGGGACGCACGCCCTGGTCACCGAGCGCACGCGCTTCGGCAAGTTGGGCTTCGTGGCCATCGACGAGCAGCATCGCTTCGGGGTCGAGCAGCGCGCGGCCCTCAGCGCCAAGGGGGAGGCGCCCGACGTGCTGCTGATGAGCGCGACGCCGATTCCGCGTTCGCTGGCGCTCACGCTCTATGGCGACCTCGACGTCTCGATCCTCGACGAACGCCCCCCGGGGCGCAAGCCGATCACGAGCGCACTTCGCCCCGAGGCCGCGCGCGAACGTGTCCTGCAGTTCGTCGACGCGCAGGTGGCCAAGGGACGCCAGGCGTACATCGTCTATCCGGTCATCGAGGAGTCGGAGAAGACCGACCTCAAGGCGGCCACCACGATGCACGCCGAGCTCTCGTCAGGCGCCTTTGCCGGTCGGCGCGTGGCGCTCCTGCATGGGCGCCTGCCCACCGACGAGCGCGACACGATCATGCGCGCCTTCCGCGACGGTGCGGTGGACATCCTCGTCGCCACCACGGTGATCGAGGTAGGAATCGACGTGGCCAATGCCACCGTGATGCTCATCGAGCACCCGGAGCGCTTCGGCCTGTCGCAGCTGCACCAACTGCGCGGACGCGTGGGGCGCGGCGCCGAGGAGTCGTTCTGCATCCTGCTGGGCGACGTGGGGCAGGAGGCGCACGAACGGCTCTCGCTCTTCACGGCCACCGAGGACGGTTTCGAGATCGCCCGGGCCGACCTGCGGCTGCGCGGGATGGGCGATCTCTTCGGCAAGGCGCAGTCCGGCGATGCTCCGTTCAAGGTGGCCGACCTGCTGCGCGACGAGGCGCTCAACGATCGCGCGCGCGACGCGGCACAGCGCCTCCTCGAGGCGGACCCCGGGCTCACCGCTGCCGAGCACCTGGGGATCCGCACCGTCCTCACCTCGCGCTACGCCCGCGCCCTCGAGCTCTTTCGCGTCGGCTAGCCGTCACGACCCGCGACCGGCGCAGCGGCCAGCTGCCTCCGCGGAGCGTCACCGATCGCGTCGAGGACTCCGAGCGGCGGCTGACGGACAGCTCTTCGCTATTGGGGCTTAGGGGAGAGCCGGCGCTTGATGCGCTCCAGCTCGGCCGTCGTCCGGTCGATCACGTCGTTGAGGCGGCGGATTTCGTCGTCGCGTGCCTTTTCCCGAGCATCGGCGGACGCGCGCACGGTGTGCAGCAGGGTGCGCGTGGAGTCGAGGGACTCCACGACCCGTCGCAGGATCAATGCTTCGGCATACCGCGAGAGCGCCGACCCGCCGCTGAGGTACGTGTCGTAGAGCGCCATCGACTCGCGCGGCGTTGCCTCGCGATTGGCGGGATCGGTCTTGAGCAGGGCACGCCAGAAGTCGCTCTCGGCGCCGTCGGATGTACCGGCGTGATCGACCGAGAACTGCGTCAGCACCTTTTCGGCTTCGTCGAACTTCCCAGACTCGGCAGAGCGCAGCGCGGCCGCCAGCGTCCCCGGCCACGGCGAGATGGGGGGCGCCGGGGCGACGACGATGGGAAGCGTCGGCTCCGGGGCCGGCGCGGGCGTGGGACGGCACCCCGCGAGACTCCCGGCGGCGACGACGCATGCGCCGATGGCGAAACGGGCGCCGGCACGCGCGCGGCGACGGCCGTCGATCGTGATCATGGTCCTGATGGTGGTCGCCCTCATACCTCGGGGGCCTCCTCGAGTTGGTGAAGCGGGGCCAGGCGCGTGGCCGCCGAGCGGATCGGGAGGTGCAACGTGAAGCTGGTCCCCACCCCCACCGTACTCTCGACACCAATGGTACCCCCGTGCGCCGTCACGATCCCCTTGGCGATGGCGAGCCCCAGCCCTGTCCCCTTGATCCCGGTCGTCTGGTTGTTGGCCTGGTAGAACTTCTCGAAGACATACGCCAGTTCGGTCGCCGGGATTCCGGCGCCGGTGTCGCGAACGCTCATGCGCACGCCGGAGTCGTCGCGCGAGACGTCGAGGTCGACGCGTCCGCCGCCGGGAGTGAACTTGAAGGCGTTGGACAGGAGATTCCCCAGCACCTCGTTGATGCGCTCGGGATCCCAGCGGACCTCGGCGGGGAGGTCCTGGCCGCGCGTGACGGTGAAGCCGACGTTCCGCTGGATGGCGAGGACGCGGAAGGTGCGTTCGAGGTCGCCGAGGAAGGCGGGCAGGGGAAAGGTGCGCGGTTCGACCTTGCCACCACCGGCCTCGAAGCGGGAGACGTCGAGCAGCTGGCGGACGAGGCGCGAGAGCGACTTGCTCTGGGCCGTAAGCGTGGTGACGATTTCGCGCTGCCGCTCATTGAGGTCGCCGTAGACGTTTTCCTGCAGGAGTTGCAGGTAGCCCATCACGACGTTGATCGGCGTCTTGAGTTCGTGCGAGGCGACGGAGATGAATTCGGCCTTGAGTCGGTCGAGTTCGCGGAGCTGCGTCGCCATCGAGTTGTACGACTTGGCGAGGCGCCCGAACTCGTCGCGGCGCTGAGGCGCGAGCTGCAACGGGTGGCCGAAGTCTCCCTCGGCGACGGCGCGCATCCCGGCGTCGAGCTCATCGATGGGGCGCGAGACCGACTGCGTGAGCCAGAGGCCGATGAGCACCGCGAGGACCGCGGCGGCGGCCAACAGCCGCAACGAGGTGTCGCGCGAACGCACCGACTCGATGGCGATGTCGTTGACGCGCTCACGTGTCCGATCCTGGTTGGCCTGCTCGGAGAGGGCGACGATGCGCTCGATGTCATCGATGGGTGGGCCGATCGCCTTGTCGATCACCGAGTCGGCTGTGGCGGTGCGTCCCGCAGCAGCCAGTTGGTGTGCGTGATCCGACTCGTCGGCGATGGCGCGCAGCGCGCCGCGCACCCGGTTGATCCCCGCGATCCCGTTGACCTGGTCGAGCGAGTCGACGAGGATGCGGACCGCGGTGAGCTTCTGGTCGAATTGGGTGAGCGTCGCTTCCTCGGGGAGGATCGAGAGGTAGTCCTTGGCCTGGTCGAGCTCCTGCACGGCCGCCCGGACCTTGCCGAGCACGACGGCGGCCTGGAACTCCTGGTCGCGAATGCGCTCGGTGTCCTTCCGCAGTTCGCGCAGGGAGAGGAGCGACAGCCCGACGGGGACGAGCATCAGGGCGACGATGCCTCCGATCCCCATGGCGAGGCGTGTACGCAGCATCATGGCTGCACGCTCCCAACGTTGCGGGGGGGGCGCACGAGACCACACAGCGGGTGACGCCCGCGGCGCTGCGCGTCCGTTGCACGCCCTCTGGAGCATCCGTAGCTTTCGCCGCTCATCATCCCCCTTTGCTCCCCGTCGTGTCCATACCGAACGCTATCATCTCCGCGCTCCCGCAGCACGTGGGCGGCCCTGTCACCGTCCGTGGCTGGGCGACGCACCTGCGCTCCTCGGGCAAGATCGCCTTCATCGTCATGCGGGACGGGACCGGTACGCTGCAGTGCGTCCTGGTCAAGAACCAGCTCCCGCCGGACGTCTGGGCGCGCTTTAGTGAGCTCAGCCAGGAGACCAGCGTCGCCGTCACTGGCGAAGTTCGTGCCGAACCGCGTGCCCCCGGTGGATACGAGATGGGGGTCACAAATGTCGAGGTGCTTGGCCCCTCGCCGCTCGACTATCCGATCCAGCCCAAGGAGCACGGGATCGATTTCCTGCTCGACAACCGGCACCTCTGGCTCCGGTCCCCGCGGCAGGTCGCGATCATGCGTATCCGCCACGAGGTGGAGCAGTCGATCCACGATTTCTTCTACGAGCGCGGCTTCATCCACGTCGACACGCCGATCCTGACGGCGGCGATCGGGGAGCGCTCGGGGCTCTTCTCGACCGAGTACTTCGACGAGGGGAACGCGTATCTGGCGCAAACGGGGCAATTGTACGGGGAGGCCGCGGCAGCCGCACTGGGGCGAATCTACACCTTTGGCCCGACCTTCCGCGCCGAGAAATCCAAAACGCGGCGCCATCTCACCGAGTTCTGGATGATCGAGCCCGAGATGGCCTTCTACGATACGCACGATAACATGCGGCTGCAGGAAGATCTTGTGACGCATATCGTGCAGCGCGTGCTCGCGCGTCGTCAGGCGGAATTGCAGGAGCTCGAGCGCGACATTTCCAAGTTGGAGAAGGTCGCTGCCCCGTTTCCGCGCATCGACTATACCGACGCGGTCGCGACGCTGCAGGCCAAGGGGAGCGCGATCACGTGGGGCGACGACCTGGGTGCCGAAGACGAGTCGCTGCTCGTGGCGGACTACGAGACACCGATCTTCGTCTGCAACTATCCCAAGGAGGCCAAGGCCTTCTACATGAAGGAGAACCCCGCCGATCCGCGCACCGTCCTGTGCGACGACTGCCTGGCCCCGGAGGGGTACGGTGAGATCATCGGCGGGTCGCAGCGTGAGGACGACTACGACAAGCTGCTGCACCGGATCCACGAAGAGCAGCTGCCGGTCGACGCGTACGGCTGGTACCTGGACCTGCGCAAGTACGGCACCTTCGTGCATTCCGGCTTCGGCATCGGGCTCGAGCGGACGATCGCCTGGATCTGCGGCACGCCGCACATCCGCGAGTGCATTCCGTTCCCCCGCATGATGCATCGCCTGCGTCCGTGAGACAGCTCGCGTGACCTTCGACGTCGGGACCCGCTTCCTCGAGCGGTCGCGGTACTACCTGGGGCTCGAGTACCCCGCCAAGATCCGGTCGGCGGTCCTGGCGTTGCCGGCCGAGCGGCTCTGGTTCCGACCCGACCCCGCCAGCAACAGCGCCGGCAACCTCGTGCTGCACCTGGCGGGGAATGTGCGCCAATGGGTGGTGAGTGGGATTGGGGGCGGCCCCGACGTGCGCCAGCGCGACGAGGAGTTCGCCGCCGCGGGGGGGATGGATGCGGCGGAGTTGCTGGAACACCTCGAGAAGGCGCTGAGCGAGGTGGATGCCGTCCTCGCGCGCCTCACGTCGCCGTCGTTAGGTGAGGTGCGGCGCATCCAGGGGCGCGAGACGACGGTGTTCTCGGCGCTCTATCACGTCGTCGAGCACTTCGGCGGACACACCGGACAGATCATCCTGCTCGCCAAGCTGTACGCGCCGGGAGAGATCCGCTTCTACGAGGACAGTGGGGGGCTGGCGCGCCCGACCTTTCTGGGCGATGGCCGGAGCGACGTGGAGTAGGCGTTGCGCCGCCGGGCGCCGACCCTAACGCGGCGCGGCGCGTTCGGCCGCCTTCACCTCGTCCCACAATCCGTCGAGCACCGCGAGCCCCGCCGTCTTGACGTCGATGCCGCGCTCGGCCGCCAGCTGTTCGATCCCCGAGAACCGGCGCGCGAACTTGGCGTTCGCCTTGTCGAGGGCGAGTGAGGCGTGGACCCCCGCCTTGCGGCAGAGGTTGACCACCGCGAACAGCAGATCGCCCAGCTCTCCCTCCACTGCCTCGTGCGCGGCGTCGTGCTGCGGGGCGCCGTGCGGCGAACGATTCACGGGCGTCGCGTCGATCTGTTCACGCACCTCGGCGAGTTCTTCGGCGACCTTGTCCGCCGGGCCCTGCACGTCGTCCCAGTCGAAGCCGACGCCGGCGGCGCGATCCTGCAGGCGGTGGGCGCGGTGCAGGGCGGGGAGCCCCATCGGGAGCCCCTCCTCGATGGAGCGCCGTTTGCGCGCCTTGAGCGCTTCCCACGCGACGCGCTCGCCGTCGCCATACAGGTGCGGATGGCGCGCGTGCATCTTGGCGATGAGCCCGGCGGCCACATCGCCGATGTCGAAGTCGCCCGCCTGCTCGGCGACGACGGAGTGGAAGAGGACCTGCAACAGGACGTCGCCCAACTCCTCGCGCATCTGCGCCACGTTTCGATCGCGGAGCGCGTCGTCGAGCTCGTGCGCTTCTTCGACGAGATAGGGGCGAAGCGACTCATGCGTTTGCGCCGCATCCCACTCGCATCGGGCGCGGAGATCGCGCATCAGCGCGAGCGTATCTTCAAGCGTGGCTTTAGCTTGCATAGTCTCCTCCGAGGGCCTATACTACCCGCCCCGCACGCCCCTGGTCAATGGACGCCGACCTCCGACGCGCCTGGGTCGACATTGACCTCGGCGCGTTACGACAGAATGCCCGTACGATGGCTGCCCGCGCGGGCAAGCCACTCCTCCCCATGGTCAAGGCGGACGCCTACGGCCTGGGTGCGGTGGCGGTGGCGCGGGCCCTCGAGCCGATGGACGTGTGGGGATTCGGGATCGCCGCCGTGCGTGAAGGAGAGGAGCTGCGCGCGGCCGGCGTTCGGCGCCCCATCCTCGTCTTCACCCCGCTGCTCCCCAGCGAATTCGCCGAGGTGCGTCGGCTCGGGCTGACCCCGACGTTGGGTGACCCCGCCGCCATCGCGGCCTGGGTCGAGAGCGGTGGGGGGCCGTGGCACCTGGCGATCGACACGGGGATGAGCCGGGCCGGAATTCCGTGGCGAGAAGTGGGAGGTATCGCCGGCGCCGTCGCGTCGAGCCCGCCGACCGGTGCCTTCACGCACTTTCACTCGGCAGAGCGAAACGACGGGTCGATGGACGTGCAGCAGGAGCGGTTCCGCGGCGCCCTCGAGGCACTCGGGACGCCGATCCCGCTCCTGCACGCCGAGAATAGCCCGGGACTCGAGCGGCAGTCGCCGTCTCCCTGGAGCTTTGCGCGTCCGGGCGTCTTCCTGTACGGCGTCGGGGGCGACGACGGCTCGGCGGTGCAGCCGCAGCCTGTGGCGAACCTGCGCGCGCGCATCGTGGAGCTACGCACCCTCGAGGACGGCGACACGGTGAGTTACGGCGCCACCTACCGGGCGCACGGCCAGCGGCGCATCGCCACCCTGGCCGTGGGCTATGCGGACGGCTATCGACGCTCGTTGAGCAATCGCGGCGAGGTCCTGGTGCATGGGCGCCGGGTCCCGGTGGCGGGGATGGTCACCATGGACATGACGATGGTCGACGTCAGCACCGTGTCGTGTCACGTGGGGGACGTGGCAACGCTCATCGGGGGTGATGGTGACGAACTGATCGACGTGAACACGGTCGCGCGACTGGCGGAGCTTTCGCCCTACGAGATCCTGGTTGGCCTCAGGCTGCGCGTCCCGCGCCGGTACACGGGGGGCGAGGGGTGAGCACGTCCACGGTGGCCTCCGGTCGTCGCGCGGCGCTGATCGTCCTCGATGGCGTGGGGATCGGGGCGGCGCACGACGCCGGGGAGTATGGCGACGAGGGGAGCAACACGCTCGCCAACACGGCGCGTGAAGTGGGAGGCTTCGATCTCCCCAACCTCGAGTCGTTAGGACTGGGGACGCTGGAGCACCTGGCGGGGATGCGTGCCGACGTCCTGGCGACGGCGGCGCGCGCGACGTTGCAGCCGGCGTCGGCCGGGAAGGACAGCACCACCGGGCACTGGGAGCTGTGCGGGGTCGTCCTCGATGCCCCGTTCCCCACGTATCCTCGCGGCTTTCCCCACGAGGTCATCGCGGAGTTCGAGCGCCTAACGGGGCGCCCGGTGGTGGGGAACGTGGTCGGGAGCGGGACCGACATCATCCTGCGCCTGGGGGACGAGCAGGTCCGCAGCGGAGGGTTGATCGTCTACACGTCGGCCGATTCGGTCTTCCAGGTGGCGGCGCACGAGGCGGTCGTGCCGCTCGAGGAACTGTACCGGGCCTGCGCCGCGGCGCGGGCGATGCTGGTGGCGCCGCACAACGTCTCGCGCGTGATTGCCCGACCGTTCGAGGGGGAGTCCGGGGCGTATCACCGGACCCCGAATCGCCGCGATTTCTCCCTGGAGCCGGTCGGCGAGACGCTGCTGGACGCGCTGGAAGCGGCCGGTGTGGCGCGCCACGGCGTGGGGAAGGTGGACGACCTGTTCGCGGCGCGTGGCATCTCCTCGCACCATACGGCCGACAACGCCGACGGGATCGCACGGATCCAGGCGTGGCTTCATGGCAAAGAGAGTGGGTTCCTCTTCGCCAACCTAGTAGATTTTGACCAGCTCTTCGGGCACAGAAACGACGTCGCGGGGTTCTACGGGGCTCTGCGGCAGTTTGATCATGCCCTCCCGTCACTGCTTTCCGCCCTACGCGAGGACGATCTCCTGTTCATCACGGCCGATCACGGCAACGACCCCACGACCCTGTCGAGCGATCATGCGCGCGAGCGCGTGCCGTTGCTCGTGGCAGGGCCGGCGGTGCGTCCGGTGATGGTCGGCGAGCGGGCGAGCTTTGCCGACGTGGGGGCGACGGTCGCCGAGTGGTTCGCACTGGACTTTCGCGGGCGCGGGACGTCGTTCCTCCGGGAGATCCTCGCGTGAGCGCGCGACAGGGCGCGCCCGACCTCGCGGGACTCGTGACGCTGGCCCGTGAGGCGATGCAGCGCGCCTATGCGCCCTACTCGGGATTCCGGGTCGGGGCCGCGCTGGTGGCCTCCGACGGGCGCGTCTTCGCCGGCTGCAACGTGGAGAACTCGTCGTACCCGGCCGGGATCTGCGCGGAGCGTGGGGCCGTGGCGAGCGCCGTGGCGAGTGGCGTGCGCGCGTTCTCGTCGATCGTGGTCGCCACCGAGGCCGACACGCCGACGCCGCCGTGCGGCATCTGCCGGCAGGTGCTGGTGGAGTTCGCCCCGGCGTTGGAGATCGTGAGCGTGACCACGGGGGGCGCCACGGCGCGTTGGGACCTGCGGGAGCTGCTGCCGGCCCCGTTCACCCCGGCGTCGCTGGCCCACGCATGAAGCTCGGCAAGGTGATCGGGAGCGTGGTTTCGACGCGGAAGGATCCGTCGTTGGAGTCGCTCAAACTGCTGATTGTCGAGAACCTGACCCCGGCGCTGGAGCGCGAGGGGGGCTACGTCGTGGCCATCGACAGTGTGGGTGCGGGCGCAGGTGAAGTGGTGTTGTACGCGACCGGAAGCTCGGCGCGCCTGACGGCGGTCACCAAGGACCGCCCGGTGGACGCCGTGATCATGGCCATTGTGGATAGCTTCGACATAGATGGACGTGTTACCCGACTGGCGTAAGCCCGCGCGCACGCGCGCGAGCTCGCGGGCGCGAGCACGCGTTCGCGCCCTGCTCCTCTTCGTCGCGTTAGGCGCGGGCGTCGTGGCGTGCGGGGAAGACCTGGAGAGCGGGGCCGCCTGCCCGGTGCTCTGTCCCGGGCAGAACCTTGCCGTCTTCGACACCACCTTCGAGGCGGTGTCGCTGGACACGACCGTGCTGGGGATCCCTGGCTTCGGCTCCGAGGGGTCGTTGTACCTCGCGCACCGTGGCGACACGCTCGACGTGCGCGCGGTCGTGCGCTTCGACTCGCTGCCGTCGACCTTCTCCAAGAACTCCGGGGATTCGACGATCACGCGGCTCGACAGCGCCTACGTCGTCTTCGCGGTCAGCGCCGAGGGGACACGCGTGAAGGGGAACGTGCGCCTCGACCTCTTCGACGTCGATACGGCCGAGGCGGACACCGTCGAGACCGTGGTGAAGTCGCTCTTCCGTCCCGATCGCCTGATTGGTGGCGTGACGCTCGACTCGGCGTCGGTCAAGGACTCGATCAAGGTCCTGATCAACAACGCGGTGATGCTGCGCAAGGTCGCCGCCAAGGCCCGCCTTCGCGTCGGTGTGCGGCTGACAGCGGCCGCCGGCGGGGAGATCGAGCTGGGGTCGCTCGATGGCGGGGCGACCCCGTTCCTTCGCTTCGACCCGGCCCCCGAGGACACGGCGATCCGGGCGCTCACCGTGGCCCCGGCGTCGGGCACGCCGACGTCCGATGCCTTTGCGGCCGCGGACTTCGCCGACTACACCCTCGTCTTCAAGACGCCGGCGGCGCCGACTGGAGCGGTCCTGAGCGTGGGGGGCATTCCCAATCGGCGCGCCTTCCTGCGCTTCAACGTCCCGTCGCGCATTCTCGACTCGTCGACGGTGCTCCGGGCGTCGTTGATCCTGACACAGCAGCCCAATCGCACCATCAATGCCAAGGACACGCTGACGATCGTGCCGGAGTTGTCGATCGCCGGCGACGATGTCAGCGATGTCACGCGCTCGGCGCTGCTGCTGGCGGGCTTTGCCTTCGACACGATGAAGGTGGCGCCGGGGGACAGTGGGACGCGTGTCCTGGAAGTGGCGACGGCTGTGCGGCAGTGGGCGACGGCCTCCGCCTCGACCATCAAGCAGCAGCAGGCCCTCGTCCTGCGCTCCACGCGTGAGGGGACGAGCCCGTTCCAGTTGTACTTCGCCTCGCGGGAGGCGGCCGCTGCGCTCCGTCCGCGACTGCGCGTGAGCTACGCGCTGCGCTCCAGCTTCGGGATTCCGTGATGCGTGCTCGTTTTGGTCGGCTCGCTGCCGTTGCCGTCGCCCTCGTGGCGGGTGTCGCGCCCGCCGGTGCCCAGGGGACGTTGAGCACGCAGGGTTTCGGATATCCGTTGGGCGGCTTGAGTACCCGTGCCTCGGCTGCGGGCGGGGCCCTCGGGGAGTTCGATCACCTGTCGGGGCGCAATCCGGCGGCGCTGAGCGGGTGGGGGCGTTCGGGGTTGTACTTCCAGTACGATCCCGAGATGCGGCGCATCAACGTGGGCGATGCGTCGGACAAGACGACGACGGCGCGCTTCGGCTCGATCGCCGCCGGCTTCCTGATCGGGACGCGCTGGGTCGTCGGAGTGTCGAATCACGCCTTCCTCGATCGCTCGTGGGCCACCAGCGTGCGGTCAGGGCAGCGGCTCGGAGACGACTCGGTCTCGTTCACCGAGACGTTCAACTCGCGCGGTGGCATTGGCGAGAACCGGTTGGCGGTCTCGTACCAGCTGCACCCGCGCCTCCTGCTCGGGGCCGGGTTGCACCTGTTCTCGGGCGAGAACCGCATCAACCTGCAGCGGCAGTTCGACGACAGCGTGCGCTACGGGTCGTTGGACCGCGACATCACGCTGTCGTACACGGGGACCGGCGCGTCGGCGGGGGTGATCCTCAACCCGGTGCGCGGCGTGTCGCTCGCGGCGTCGTATCGCCACGGGGGGACGATGCGCCTGCGCGTGGTCGACACCATCCGGACCGAGGCCAAGGTCCCTTCGCGCTTCGGCGCAGCGCTGCGGCTCGACGTCATCTCCGGCCTCACGCTGCTGGCCAGCGCGGACCGCAACGAGTGGTCGAAGCTCAACGGGCTGGGATCGACGACGGCCCGCGGACTCGATGCGTGGGAGTATGCGGCAGGGGCGCAGTTCGCCGGGCAGCGGACGCGCAACACGGCGTGGACCTACAGCGTCGGGTATCGGCAGCGCGACCTCCCGTTTGCGGCGGCCGGCTCGGTCGTCTCGGAGAAGATCTACGCCGGCGGGGTGTCCGTGCCGGTGGCGGGGCCGCGGGCGATGCTCGACCTCGCGCTGCAACGGGCGGCGCGCGACGCCGCATCGGGCACCACGACCGAACGGGCGTGGCTGCTGAGTGTGGGGTTGTCCGTCCGTCCATGAGGTCGCATGACCGGCCTGGCGCTCGATGCCCCGCTCATCCTCGTTGCCGATGATTCCGACGCCAATTGCGAACTGCTCCGGGAGCAGCTGCATTCGTTAGGCTTCCGCACCGTCGTCGCGCATGATGGTCCGGCGGTGCTGGAGGCCACGCTCTTCCAGCGCCCGCACCTGGTCATCCTCGACGTGCACATGCCGTCGGGTGACCTGAACGTCGAAGACGGCGCGACCGGCTTCGAGGTCTGCCGCCGTCTCAAGCGCGATCCGCGCACGGCCAGCACCCCCGTCATTTTCATCACCGCCCTCAACGACACCGACGATCGTCTCAAGGCCGTCGAGGCCGGGGGGGATGACTTCCTCGCCAAGCCGCACAACCGCCTGCTGCTGGGGGCGCGCGTGCGCTCGCTGCTCAAGCTCAAGGCGGCCACCGATGCACTCGAGGAGTCGTTCCGCCGCCTGCGCGAACTCGAGCGCGTGCGCGACGACCTGATGAAGATGATCGTGCACGACCTCAAGACGCCGCTCACGTCGATCCTCGCGACGCTCGAACTGCTCGGCGACGGGGATCTTGGGCCGCTCAGCGAGCGGCAGCATGGTGCCGTGACCGACACGCACGGCAAGGCGGAGGAGCTGCTGACCCTCATCGACGACCTGCTCGAGGTGCGCCGCATCGAGGAGACCTCGATCACGTTGCACCTGGAGACGATCGAGCCCGGCGAACTGCTCGAGGAGATGCTGCGCGACTGGGCGCTGCGCTTCCAGCAGGAGCAGACCGTGGCCGCCGCCGACGTGGCCCCCGACGCCCCGCGCTTTCGCGGCGACCGCGGGATGCTCAAGCGCGTCTTCGGCAACCTCATTCAGAATGCGCTCGTGCATTCGGGGGAGCCGATCGAGCTGACGCTCGTGGCCCGCCCTGATCCCAACGGCATTCGCTTCACGGTCATCGACACCGGCCCCGGCATCGCCCCCGAGTACCACGACGTGATCTTCCAGAAGTTCGAGCAGGTGCGCTCTGCCCATGCGCCGCGCGTGCGGACGTCTGGGCTGGGACTCACCTTCTGCCGGCTCGTCGTCGAGGCGCACGGGGGACGCATCTGGGTGCAGAGCAGCGAAGGGGCGGGGAGTGCCTTTCACTTCATCCTCCCGCTCGACATGTCCCTGACGAACAGCGGCGCGACCGACGGGCGATGAAGGTCTTTCTTCGCACGTACGGCTGTCGCGCGAATCAGTACGATTCCGAGACGGTCCGCGCGATGATCGCTCGGTCCGGGGGGGAGGTGGTCACGTCGCCCGCGGAGGCCGACGTTGCGATCTTCAACTCCTGCGCGGTGACGACCGAGGCTGAAGCGGAGTTGCGGAAGGGGGTGCGGCGCGCGGCGCGGCAGCGGCCGGGACTGCGCACCCTCGTGATGGGCTGCGTGACGGCGCGTGACCACGGGGCGCTGCGCGCGCTCCCCACGGTGGAGCACCTGGTGGCCGGGGCCGATTTCGCGGCGATCGCTGCCGCGCTCGACCTGCCGGCAGAAGCGTTAGGCGCGGCGGCCGCCCAGCAGGGCACGCGCGCGCTGCTCCGCATCCAGGACGGCTGCGACGAGCACTGCACCTTCTGCGCGACCACGCAGGCGCGCGGCGCCCAGCGGTCGCGCCCCGCCGACGCCCTGGTCGACGAGGCGTTGCAACTGTCGGAACGTCACCCGGAAATCGTCCTCACCGGGATTCACATCGGCAGCTACGGACGCGACCGCGGGACGTCACTCGGCGCCTTGGTCGAGCGGCTCGTGCAGGCCGTGCCGTCGGCGCGCTTTCGCCTGTCGTCGGTCGAGGCGACCGAGGTCGACGCCCGGCTCGCCGCGCTCTTTCACGAACCGGCGCACCTCGTCCCGCACCTCCATGCCCCGCTGCAGTCGGGGAGTGACCGGGTCCTCAGGCGGATGGGGCGCCACTGGTACACGGCGCGCGAGTACGGCCGTGCGGTCGAGCGCCTGGCCGCGACGCTCCCGGTCTTTGGGCTGGGCGCCGACGTGATCGCCGGCTTCCCAGGGGAGACGGACGCGGACCACGCGGAGACGCTCGCGTTGGTGGCCGCGCTGCCGTTCACCTACCTCCACGTCTTTCCCTTCTCGTTGCGACCGGGAACGGCGGCCGAGCGGCTGGTTGGCGACCTCCCCGGTGGCGTCGTGCAGCAGCGTGCGCGGGCGCTGCGGGACGTCGCGGAGGAGAAGGCGCGCGCCCATCGGGGGCGGCGTGCCGGGGCGCTGGCCGACCTCGTCGTGGTGGGGCACGACGTCCGGGAGGGGGTGACCGAGGATTATCTTTCGGTCGCCATCGCCGCCCCGTCACCCCCTCGTGGAACACGCCTCGCCGTGCGACTCGAGGGCGACGCGCACGCGCTGGTGGCTCACCCCCTCGCCCCGGTTGCAGCGGCATGACCCACGACGCACGTGCCACGGTCTTCATCGAGACCTACGGCTGCCAGATGAACGTGAGCGACTCCGAGCTGATGCTCGGCTCGCTCGTCGCGGCCGGGTATGCCCCCGTCGACACCCCGGAACTGGCCGACGTCATCCTCCTCAACACCTGCGCCATCCGCGACCATGCGGAGCAGCGGGTGATTGGTCGTTTGGGTGAGCTCAAGCGCTCCATGAAGGCGGGGAGCATCGTGGGGGTGACGGGGTGCATGGCGCAACGCCTTGGGCCGCAGCTCCTCGACAAGGCGCGACACGTGAGCCTCGTCATCGGGCCCGATGGCTATCGTGCCCTCCCCGAGCTGGTGGGAAAGGCGCGTCAGGGCGAACGCGCGGTCCAGACGTCGTTCGACCTCGAGGAGCACTACGAGGACTTCGCCCCGCGCCGCTTCGACAAGGTCAAGGCGTGGATCCCCGTGCAGCGCGGCTGCGACTACCGGTGTACCTACTGCATCGTCCCGTTTACCCGCGGCTCCGAGCGCAGCCGCCGGCTCGACGACGTGGTGCGGGAGGCAGAACAGGTCGTGAGCGAGGGGATCAGCGAGATCACGCTCCTGGGCCAGACCGTCAACTCCTACCATGATGGGGATCACGGTTTCGCCGAGCTGCTGCGCGCGGTTGGAGCGGTCCCCGGGGTCCGTCGCCTGCGCTTCACGTCGCCGCACCCGAACGACTTCAGTGACGCGGTGATCGACGCGATGGCGGAGGTCCCCGCCGTCTGTGAACACGTGCACCTGCCGATGCAATCTGGCTCGACGAGCATGCTCAAGCGGATGCTGCGGCGCTACACGCGCGAGGAGTACCTCGCCTGCGTCGACACGTTGCGCGCCCGTATCCCGGGGATCGGGATCACCACCGACATCATCGTCGGCTTCCCTGGGGAGACGGACGCGGAGTTCGAGGAGACGCTCTCTGCGGTGCAGGCCGTCGGCTTCGACGACGCGTTCACCTTCAAGTTCTCGCCGCGCGACGGCACTCCGGCGACGCGCATGCCCGAGGAGTGGACGGTCCCCGACGCGGTGTCGGCCGAGCGATTGGGACGCTTGATCGAGGCGGTCCGCGCCGGCGCCCGCGCGAGGAACTTGCGAATGCTGGGAGAGCGTCGCGAGGTGCTGGTCGAGAAGCCCGCCAAGCGCGGCGAGCTGCTGCAGGCGCGTTCGCGCGACTACAAGACGGTGCTGCTCCCCGGAGACGAGTCGTTGGTCGGGCGCTACCTGACCGTCGAACTCACGGGCACGACTGGCTCGACGTTCACGGGGACGGTGGTGCAGGAGCGCTCCCCCCTTCCGGTGGCGTCCTAGCCGGCGGTCGTGCCGAGCGGGCTCCCGCCTTGCGGTGTGGAAGTGTGCGCTGCATCACGCACGACCGCCGGCAACTCCCGCCGTGTGACCCCGACGGTCCCCCAGATCGTCTGCTGTATGGCGGCGTCCGCTTCGCTGCCCCGCACGCGCGTCTCACGGCTCACACGATGGTTCGATGCACAACGCTCTCGAAGAGGTCGTGGGGGAGGTCTTCGAGCAGTTGGCGCAGCGGCATGCGCACTTTCGTACCTGTGCGCAATGCCGTGATGACGTCATCACGCATACGCTGAATCAAGCTCGTCCCAGGTACATCAGCGGGTCGCTGATCGGCTCAGCGGTCACGCGCGTGGCGCTGTCGCACGGACAGGCGCGGGCCGAACTGGCCGTGCTCGTCCTCGATGCCATGCGCCGGGTGACCGCGCGCCCGCGCCACCCCCGTCCCACTGCGGCGGAGGAGCTCGCGCCGGGCTAACCCTGGGATGCAGGAGGGGGATGCCCCTCGTCACCTGGACGTTCGTGGCCTATGCCGCCGGTCTCGCCCTGGGATTCGGCGGCGTCGCCGTCGCGGCGGGGCTCGCGGCGATTCTCGCGGCCGTCGCCCTCGGCGTGGCCCGGCGGTGGGTCCTGGCGGTGTCGGCGTTCGCGATGGCAGGAGGGGCGGTGGTGGCCGAGCTGACGCGACGTGACGACGAGGCGTGCCGCCTGGCCGTTCGGCGGACGGGGCGGGCGATCGTCGAGCTGCGCACGGCGCTGGCCCCCGGACGTGCGGCGCGGGCGGTGGGTGCGCAGCCGGGATGCGGGGTTCGCGCGCGCGTGCGTGTGCGAGCCGGGTCGTTCGCCGCCGGGAGTCGCGTGGCGGTGCAGGGCGACTTCGCCTGGCGCGGTGGGGCGCTCGACGTCGCCGATGCGCGCGTGCAGCTGCTGCGCCCTCCGGGACGCCTCGCCCGCTGGCGTGCGCGGACCGGTGCGCGCATCGATGCGCTGTACGGCGCCGATGCGCCGCTGGCGCGCGCCCTCCTCCTGGCCGACGCCGACGACATCGACCGGGCGCTCCGGGATCGTTTTGCCGACGCCGGGATCATCCACATGCTCTCGGTCTCGGGGCTTCACGTGGGGATCATCGCCGGGGCGGTGCGCACGCTCGTCGTGGGGGCGCGTGCGCGCCTGCTGGCCGCCGATCTTCTGTCGTTAGGTGTGACGATCGCCTTCGTCGCCTTCATCGGCGCCCCGCCTCCGGCCGTGCGGTCAGGGGCCATGCTCGTCCTCGGGGTGGTCGCGCGCGTGCGGCAACGCCCGACGTCACCGTGGGGGATCTGGGCCGCGTCGTGCGCGTTCCCCCTGTGGGAGCCGCGCGTGGTCCTCGATCTGGGCTGGCAGCTGAGCGTGGCCGGGATGGCCGGCCTCCTGGCGAGTGGGACGCTGGTGCGGCGCGCGACGCGGCGACTCCAGGGGTGGCGTCGCACCGTGGTCTCCTCCATGGTCGCCACGAGTGTGGCGTCGGCCGCGACGGCGCCGCTGGTGGCGTGGGTGTTCGGGCGCGTCAGCCTCGCCGCGGTCGTGACCAACGTGGTGGCGGCTCCGCTCTTCGGCGTCGCGCAGCCACTCCTCTTTGCCTCACTCGTGGCGCTCCCGCTCTGGGGCGTCGCGCGCCTCCTCGCCGAGGCGGCGCGGAGCGCGCTCTGGCTCATCGATCGGGTGGCGTGGGGCGGGGCGGCGCTGCCGCTGGCGGCGGTGCGCGCCGAGCCCGATGCGACGACGGCGTTGCTCCTGGGCGTGGGGGCGGTGGCAGGGGGCGTGGCGCTCACCGGGCGATGGTGGCGGCGGCCGGCGCTGGTGTCGTTAGGCGCGCTGGCCGCCGCCACCTGGTGGCCGTCGCTCCGTCCCGGCCCTGGTCGGCTCGAGCTGCACGTGATCGACGTGGGGCAGGGCGATGCGCTCGCCGTGCGCTCGCCGCGCGGCCGCTGGTTGCTCGTCGACGCGGGCGGCGGATGGCAGGGGGGAGACGCGGCGGCCTCGATCGTCTGGCCGTACCTCCGGCGCCATGGCGGCGATGTGGTGTATCTCTCGATGTCGCATCCGCACCTGGACCACATCGGCGGCATGGCGACGCTGCTCGCGCGTGCCGCCGCCGACACCCTCTGGGATGGCGCGTACGTATCCGGAAACGCGGTGTATCGCGACGTGCTGCGGACGGCGCGCGGATTGGGGCGCCCCTGGCGACGGGTTGCGGCTGGCGACAGCGTCGCCTTCGATGGTGTGATGGTCACGGTGCTCGCCCCGGATTCGTCGTGGCTCGCCGGGCTGGCGCGCGCGGGGGAGGTCAACGAGGCGAGCGTCGTGCTGCAGCTGCGGTTCGGGCGTCGGCGATTCCTGCTCACGGGAGACGCCGAGGGGGGGGAGGAGGCGTGGATGGTGGCGCGTTATGGTGCGTCGCTGGCGAGCGACGTGCTCAAGGTGGGGCATCACGGGAGCGTCACGAGTACGACACCTGACTTCCTGAATCTGGTTCGTCCGCGTGTGGCCCTCGTCTCGGTCGGCAGTGGGAATCGCTATGGTCATCCCTCTCAACGAGTGTTGCAGGCGCTCGACGAGAGCGGGGCGTACCTGTTGCGCACCGACGACGACGGGACGATCGTCGTGTCCACCGACGGCAAGGACCTCGAGGTTCGGGCGAACGGGGGGCGATGGCGTGATGTGGTGCGAGGACGTTGAAGGGCGTGATGATCCTGCGGCTTTTCGTGCGGTCAACCCGGGCAGGCGATGCTGAGACGAGCGCTGAAAACGATTGCAGGGGAGGATGAGCCGCTACCGCGAGACATGGTGGAGCGGTTTCCCGAGCTCGCCGTGATGCGGGTGCGTCGCGGTGGGCTGCCGCCGCGAGTGGGAGGCTGGTGCCTCGGGCAGTCGACGGTCGCCGGCATCACCTTCGGACGCACCGTCTGGCTCGGCACAAACGTCCACGCGTCGGCGGAACTACTCTTGCACGAGCTTCGGCACGTTCACCAGTTTGCATCCGTCCGAGCGTTCCCCCTGCGTTACGTGTGGGAGAGCCTGCGGCGCGGTTACCATCACAATCGCTTCGAAGTGGAGGCCCGGCAGTTCGCGGCCGAACGCGTGCTTCCACCACACGAAGTCCCATCCAGCGAGGGCGCGTAGACGTGGTCAAGCACACCGCCACCTCCGTCGTCACGATCGAGCGGTTCATCATCGAGCAGGAGAGGATGTTTCCCGAAGCGACGGGTTCTCTCTCTGCCATCCTCTACGACATCGCGCTCGCCGCGAAGATGATCGCCAGCAAGGTGCGTCGCGCCGGACTGGTCGACATCCTCGGCGCGATGGACACGCAAAACGTCCAAGGGGAGATCCAGCAGAAGCTCGACGTCTTCGCCAATGAGACCATCATCAAGGCGATGGATCATACGGGGCGGTTGTGCGCGATGGCGTCGGAAGAGGAGCCCGACATCATCAACATTCCCGAGCAGTTCAAGTGCGGGAATTACGTCCTCCTCTTCGATCCGCTCGACGGATCGTCCAACATCGACGTCAACGTGCCGGTCGGGACGATCTTCTCGGTCATGCGGAAGATCACCCGCGGGCCGCACGGCGAGATGGAGGACATGCTGCAGCCGGGGCGCCGCCAGGTGGCGGCGGGGTACATCATCTACGGCTCCAGCACGATGCTCGTCTACACCACCGGTCAGGGGGTGCACGGCTTCACGCTCGACCCGTCGATCGGCGAGTTCCTCCTGTCGCACGTCGACATCAAGATCCCAACGCGTGGCCGCTACCTGTCGACCAACGACTCCTACGAGCAGTACTGGAGCGACAACGTGAAGGCGCTCATGCGGCGCTATCGCGGGCTCGATGGCGAACAGAAGGCAATGAGCGTGCGCTACGTGGGCTCCCTGGTGGCCGACTTCCATCGCAACCTGCTCGGCGGCGGCGTCTTCGCCTATCCGGCCAACACGCAGTCCCCCCGCGGCAAGCTGCGCCTGCTGTACGAGGCCAACCCGCTCGCCTTCATCGCCAAGGAGGCGGGGGGCGCGGCGATCGACGGCGTGCAGGACATTCTCGACGTCCAGCCCACCGAGTTGCATCAGCGCACACCGCTGTACATCGGCAGTCGCGACGACATCAACACCGCCCGCGAGCTGCTCGCGCGCGAACTCGCGGCCGTCGGCTAGTTCACCGGCCGGGCGCTCCCCCACCGAACGGGACGAACCTCCGCGGTTCGTCCCGTTCGTCGTTGCAGCACCGGTGAGTAACTTTCTCCCCCATGCCTACCCCTCCTGACGCGCGCTTTTCCCCGTCCGGCCTCCCCGTGCAGCCGGTCTATCGCCCCGCCGACGCTCCCGGCAGCTATGCGGAGTCGTTAGGCGACCCGGGGGCCTTTCCGTTCACCCGCGGCGTGCAGCCGACGATGTACCGCGGGCGGCTGTGGACCATGCGGCAGTACGCCGGCTTCGGGACCGCGGCAGAGACCAATGCGCGCTTCCGGCACTTGCTGGCAGCCGGACAGACTGGGCTATCGGTCGCCTTCGACCTCCCCACGCAGATGGGGATCGACAGCGATGCCCCGCGCGCGCTGGGCGAGGTGGGGCGCGTGGGGGTCGCGATCGATACGGTCGAGGACATGCACACGCTCCTGCACGAGCTCCCGCTCGACCAGGTGTCCACGTCGATGACGATCAACGCCACCGCGGCCACGCTGCTGGCGATGTACATCGTGGTGGCCGAGGAGCGCGGGATCGCGCGCACCCAGGTGAGCGGGACGATCCAGAACGACCTGCTCAAGGAGTACATCGCGCGCGGCACGTACATCTACCCCCCGGGCCGTCGCTGCGACTCATCGCGGACATCTTCCGCTTCTGCGCCTCCGACGTCCCCAACTGGAACCCGATCTCCATCTCGGGCTACCACATCCGCGAGGCGGGGGCGACGGCGGTGCAGGAGTTGGCCTTCACCTTCGCCAACACGGTGGAGTACGTGAAGCGCGCCATCGCCGCCGGCCTCCCGGTCGATCGCTTTGCCCCGCGCGTCTCGTTCTTCTTCGCCGCGCACAACGACCTCTTCGAGGAGGTCGCGAAGTTCCGGGCGGCCCGGCGCATGTACGCTCGCTTCATGCGAGAGCGCTTCGGGGCCAGCGATGCCAGCTGCCGCCTTCGCTTCCACACGCAGACGGGCGGCGTGACGCTCACCGCGCAGCAGCCGCTCAACAACGTGGTGCGCGTGGCGGTGCAGACGCTGGCCGCCACGTTAGGCGGCACGCAATCGCTGCACACCAACGGCTACGATGAGGCGTTGTCGCTGCCGACCGCCGAGGCGGCGACGCTCGCCCTGCGCACCCAGCAGATCGTGGCGTACGAATCGGGCATCGCCGGCACGGTCGATCCGTTGGCCGGGTCGTACTACGTCGAGGCGCTCACCGACGCCCTGGAGCGGCAGGCGACGGAGCTGCTGGTCAAGGTGGATGAGATGGGGGGGGCCGAGCGGGCGATCGCCGCCGGCTTCTTCCAGGAGGAGATCGGGCGCAGCGCCTACGCGCACCAGCTGCGGGTGGAATCGGGCGAGGCGGTCGTGGTCGGGGTCAACCGCTTCGACGACGGTGCGGAGCCGCCCATCATTCCGTCCCCCGACTTCTCACGCCTCGAAGGGGAGCAGGTGGCTCGCGTGCGCGAGGTGAGGGGCGGGCGTGACGCCGCGCGGGTGGCGGCGGCGTTGGCGGCCCTGTCGCAGGCCGCCGCCCCCTACGCGGACCATCCGTCGGACGACGACGACCACGCGGCCGGGAGCGCCCCCGCCCCCCGTGACGATGGAGCGCTCCCCCCCTTGATGCCGTTGATCGTCGAGGCGGTCCGAGCCCGGGCCTCTGTGGGCGAGATCAGCGACACCCTGCAGGGGAGATGGGGGCAGTTCCGCCCGGCGTAGCGCGCGTCGTGGGACTGGCTGGTTGAGTGCCGGCATTCGCGCGGCTAAGTTATTGAAGCTGTAACGCTTGCACTCCAACACCGACATGCCGACTTACGAGTTCCGCTGCCCCGACGGCTCGATCATCGAGCGCATCTTCAAGATCTCCGAAGTCCCGAGCGAGATTCCGGCTCCGGACGGCTCCGGGATGGCCGTGCGCATCATCTCGGGTGGGGCCGCGCTGATCTTCAAGGGCTCTGGCTTCTACATCACCGACTACGGCAAGGACGGCAAGAAGGACCAGCGCGCCGCATCCAGCCCGAGCGAGAGTGGGAGTTCGTCGGGCAAGAGCGAGAGCAAAGGTGACAGCAAGAGCGAGAGCAAGGGCGACAGCAAGTCCGAGAGCAAGTCCGAGAGCAAAGGCGAGAGCAAGCCGACCGGCGGAAGTGCCGGGAGTGGCGGCACGAGTAGCGCTCCCTCGTCGTCGGCGCCGTCCAAGCCGAGCAGCAGCGAATGACGCCCGAGACGATCCTTCGCGACGCCCTCCGCGACGCCGCGGTCGCCATGGGCGCCCCGGACGACTTCCAGCCGCAACTCGAGCGCCCCCGCGATCCGTCGTTTGGGGATTGGGCGAGCAACGCCGCGATGCTGCTCGCCCGCCATCTCAAGCGCAAGCCGCTGGAGATCGCCCAGGACTTGGTCGCGCGGCTCGATGTCGCGAAGGCGGGGGTGTCCGAGGCATATGTCGCCGGCGCGGGGTTCATCAACTTCCGCCTCGCGGCGGGTGCCGAGGCGCAAGCGCTGGTCGGACTGCTGGCGGCCGGGAGCACGTACGGCCGGAGTGATGAAGGGGGGCGTCGGGTGGTGAACGTCGAGTTCGTCTCGGCGAATCCCACGGGGCCGCTGCACGTCGGGCACGGGCGGCAGGCGGCGTTAGGCGACGCGATCTCCACGCTGCTGGAGTGGACGGGGTGGGCGGTCACGCGCGAGTTCTATTACAACGACGCCGGCGTGCAGATCGCCAACCTCGGGCGCTCGGTGCAGGCGCGGGTGCGCGAGGTGACGACGGGCGTCGGCGACATCCCCGAAGGCGGGTACCACGGCGAGTACATCCGCGAGATCGCACGCGAGTACGTCGCGCAGCACCCGCAGGATGCGCAGGGGGACGACCTCGAGGCGATCCGAGCCTTCGCGGTGGCGTACCTGCGCGGCGAGCAGGACAAGGATCTGCAGGCCTTTGGCGTCAAGTTCGACGTCTACTACCTCGAGTCGTCGCTGTACTCCGACGGCAAGGTGGACGAGACGGTGCAGATGCTGACCGCGGCCGGGCAGACGTTCGAGAAGGACGGCGCGTTGTGGCTGCGTACGACCGACTACGGCGACGACAAGGACCGCGTGATGCGGAAGTCGGACGGGTCGTATACGTACTTCCTCCCGGACGTGGCCTATCACCTGGCCAAGTGGCGCCGCGGCTTCTCGCGCGCCATCGATGTGCAGGGGGCCGATCACCACAGCACCGTGACGCGCGTGCGCGCCGGGCTGCAGGCGTTAGGCATGGGGATCCCGGCTGGATACCCGGAGTACGAGCTGCACCAGATGGTCACGGTGATGAAGGGGGGCGAGGAGGTGAAGATCTCCAAGCGCGCCGGGAGCTACGTGACCGTGCGCGACCTCATCGACGAGGTGGGACGCGACGCGGTGCGCTATTTCCTGCTCATGCGCAAGTCGGACTCCCAGCTCGTGTTCGACGTGGACGTGGCGCGGGCGCAGAGCGAGGAGAACCCGGTCTACTACATCCAGATGGCACACGCGCGCGTGTGCGGGATCTTCCGCGTGGGTGAGGTCGACGCGACGACGATCACCGGCGCAGGGGTCGACTGGAGCGCGCTGGCGGAGGACGACGAGCGCGAGCTGGTGAAGGCGCTGCTTGGCTTTCCGGCGTTGGTCACCGCGGCCGCGCGCACGCTCGCCCCGCACCTGGTGGCGTCGTACCTGCTGGAGACTGCGCGCCTCGTGCATACCTGGTATCACAAGCATCACGTGCTGGGCGAACCCGAGCCGATTCGTTCGGCCCGACTCGCCCTGGCACGCGCCGCACAAGTCACGCTGGCCAACGGACTCGCGATGCTCGGCATCACGGCGCCGGAACGCATGTAGGATCCAGAAGACGGGAAGACGGGAAGACGGGAAGACGAGTTCAGTCGCCCCCGATTCACGCGCTGCTCGCGCTTCGCCATGATGGTTGAAGGTCACAACTGATCGCTGGGAAGACGTCTCCCATCTCGTCTTCCCGTCTTCCCGTCTTCCCGTCTTCCCCAAGATGAGTGTTCTCGTCGTAGGCTCCGTCGCGCTGGACTCCGTGGAAACGCCGTTCGGCAAGGCCGACGAGGTGCTCGGCGGCTCCGGGACCTTCTTCTCGGCTTCGGCCAGCCACCTCACGCCGGTGCAGCTGGTGGGGGTGGTGGGGAGCGACTATCCGTTCGAGAAGCTGGCCCCGCTGAGCGCACGCGGCGTCGACCTCGCGGGGGTGGAGCGCGCCGACGGCGAGTCGTTCCGCTGGCGCGGGCGCTATCGCCACGACCTCAACTCGGCCGAGACGCTCGAGACGCGCCTGGGCGTCTTCTCGCACTTCCGGCCGAAGATCCCCGAGCAGTTCCGCAGTGCGCCGTACGTCTTCCTCGCCAACATCGACCCGCGCTTGCAGCTGGAGGTCTTGCGGCAGGTGGAGCGCCCCAAGCTGGTGGCGTGCGATACCATGAACTTCTGGATCGAGAGCCGGCGCCCGGACCTCATGGAGCTGCTCAAGCACGTCGATGCGATCCTCCTCAACGATGGCGAGGCGCGCCAGCTCACCGAGCACGCCAACCTGGTGAAGGCGGCGCGCTGGATCCTGAATCGTGGCCCCAAGATCGTGATCATCAAGAAGGGGGAGCACGGCGCCTTCATGTTCACGGAGCACTCGGTCTTCTTTGCCCCGGCGTATCCGCTGGAGGATGTCTTCGATCCGACCGGGGCCGGCGACTCGTTTGCCGGCGGTTTCATGGGGTATCTCGCGCGCACGGGCAAGCTCGATGAGGAGCACATGCGGCGCGCGGTGGTCTACGGCTCGGCTATGGGATCGTTCGCCGTGGAGAAGTTCTCGATCGAGCGGCTGCTCGAGATCGATCACGACATGATTCGCGAGCGGCTGAACGAGTTCCGCCGTCTGGTGGCCTTCGAGGAGGAGCTGGCGTCGTGAGCACGGAGGGACGCGATACCACGCCGCTGAGCTATCGCTCGGCGGGGGTCGACATCGAGGCTGCCGACGACGCCAAGACGCGCATCGGGAAGCTGGTCGAATCGACGCGGACGGCGGGGTGCATCGGCGCCTTCGGATCGTTTGGGGGGATGTTTCGCGCCCCGACGGCTGGGAGCCCGATCCTCGTGGCCAGCGCCGACGGTGTCGGCACGAAGATCAAGGTAGCCATCGAGGCGGGGCGCCACGACACGGTGGGGCACTGCCTCGTGAACCACTGCGTCAACGACATCCTCGCGCAGGGGGCCACGCCGCTCTTCTTCCTCGACTACGTCGCGTTCGGGGCGCTGGAGCCGGCCGTGGTGGAGGCGGTCGTGGCGGGGGTCGCCGCGGGGTGCCGCGAGAACCAGTGCGCCCTCATCGGCGGCGAGACGGCCGAGATGCCGGGGCTGTATACCCCGCCCGACTATGACCTGGCCGGCTTCATCGTCGGGACGGTGCAGGAAGGGGCGACGTTAGGCGCCGACCGCGTGCGCGCCGGCGACGTGCTCATCGGATTCGAGAGTTCGGGGCTGCACACCAACGGCTATTCGCTCGCGCGGCGCATCGTGACCGATCGCCTGCGCCTGACGGCCACCGATCCGTTTCCCGGCGAGTCCGGTGCGAGCGTCGCCGACGTGCTCCTGCGGGTGCATCGCTCTTACCTGGCCGCCGTACGCCCCGTGCTGGGGCGCGTTCGTGCGCTGGCGCACATCACCGGCGGTGGGTTACCCGGCAACCTCAATCGAGCCCTGCCGCCGTCGCTCGACGCGATCGTGGACACCACGTCGTGGGACATCCCCAACGTCTTCCGGGTATTGGAAAGCGCCGGGGGCGTGGCGCGCGACGAGATGTACCGCGCCTTCAACATGGGGGTGGGACTCGTCGTCGTTGCCGACCCTGCCGACGCGTCGTCGGTCCTGCAGTCGGCGGCCGACGCCGGCGTTCGTGCCTGGCCGCTCGGGGAGGTCGCGCCGGGGACCGGTCAGGTGCAACTCGTGGCGGCGCGGTAGGCTCGCGCCGCCGCGCCACACGCTGGAGGCGGACATGACAGCACGAGGCTCGATCGCGAGGGAGGCGCAGCGCGAGGCGCGTCGTCGATGGACGAGGATGTTGAAGGGATGCGGCGCACTCCTCGCTGCGCTCGCCCTTGCCACGCCCGACGACGTCGCCGCTCAGGGGGGCGTGGTCGATGGGCAGTGCCGCGCGGTGAGCGCGGCGGAGCGTGTCACCCAGGACGCCTGCCAGAAGGCACTCGACCTCTTCCAGTTCATGGCGCCACAACTCGGTGCCACCCTCACCGCCGGCAACGCGGTGATCGGCGAGCATTCGACGCTCCGAGGCTTCGGCCACTTTTCCATCGGACTCAGGGCCAATGCGATGGAAGCGGCCCTTCCGCGCGTGGACCAGCGCACCCCGGCGCTGACCGGCGTCACGTCGAGCGACTACGCCGTCGAGAAACAGTGGATCGCCGCCCCGGTGGTCGACGCCGCGGTGGGGCTCTTTCGTGGATTCCCGCTCGCCGGAACCTACGCGCTCGGCCTCGATGCGCTGGTCAACGTCTCGTACATCCCGTCCGTGGACGCCTCGGATCTCGCGATCGACGTCCCCGATGGTTCGCTCAAGTTCGGCTTCGGCGGGCGGCTCGGGCTGCTGCAGGAGACGTTCGTCACGCCGGGGATCTCCGTGACGTTTCTCGCCCGAGACCTGCCGACGCTCGACGTGGTGGGACGCGTGTCGGGCGACAATCTCGACGTGCGCAACGTGCAGGTGAAGAACACCGCCTGGCGTGTGGTGGCGGGGAAGAACCTCGCCGTCCTTGGCATCGCGGTCGGCGCGGGGCAGGACAGCTACGACACGCGTGCCGACGCGCAGGTGACGATCAATCGCGTCGTGCCGAGCGTCACGTCGAGCGTGGTGGCCGCGCGCCAGGAAGTGACGCGCACCAACGTCTTCGCCAACCTCGCGCTCAACCTGCCGATGGTGCGCATCGTTGCGGAGGTGGGCCGGGCGAACGGCGGGACGATCGACACCTACAACACCTTCATCGGCCAGCGTGCCGACGACGCGCGCAGCTACGCGTCGTTGGGGCTTCGGGTGACGTGGTAGCGATGGCGCGACGCAAGGGCTCGGTGGGTGCGCCTCCGCTCGATGCGGGCGACGACCTCCGCTTCATGCGGCGCGCGCTGGCGCTCGCCGAACGCGGCTGGGGACAGGTCTCGCCCAATCCGCTGGTCGGGGCCGTGGTCGTCAGGGACGGCACGGTGGTCGGCGAGGGGTACCACGCCGCCTTCGGGCGCGAGCATGCCGAAGGAATGGCGTTAGGCAGGGCAGGAGCGCAGGCGCGCGGCAGTACCGTCTACGTCACGCTGGAGCCGTGCAACCACCACGGGAAGACGCCGCCGTGCACCGAGGCACTCATCACCGCCGGTGTGGCGCGCGTGGTCATCGCGGTGCGGGACCCGCATCCGGTTGCGGCTGGCGGAGCCGATCGCCTGCGCGCCGCAGGGATCGCCGTCGACGTCGGCCTCGGCGAGCGGGCGGCGCGTGACCTCAACGCCCACTTTCTCCACGCCGTCACCTCCGAACGCCCGTGGGTCACGCTCAAGCTGGCGGTCTCCATCGATGGGGCCGTTGCCGACCACACGCGCAAGACCGGTTGGCTCACCGGTCTCGAGGCGCGCGCCGAGGTCCATCGCTGGCGCGCCCAGCACGACGCCATTGGGGTGGGGATGGGGACCGTCCTTGCTGACGACCCGGCGCTCACCGTGCGCGACGCCAAGGCACCGCGCGTCGCGCCGATGCGCGTCGTCTTCTCGCGATCGGGGCGGCTCCCCGTCACCAGCATCCTCGCGCGCACGGCACGCGACGTTCCGGTGCTCGTGATGGCCGACGACCCCGATCCGGCCTACGAGTCGACGCTCAACGAGATGGGGGTCGAGCTCATCCCAGCCGCCTCACTCGGCGAAGCGCTTCGCGCACTGCGGGCGCGCGGCGTGCAGTCGATCCTCGTTGAAGGGGGGGCGCGTCTGGCCGGTGCGCTCATGTTCGACCGACTGGTCGACCGGCTCGTCGTCTTCACGGCACCCGTGGTCCTCGGGGCCGGAGCGCTCAACGCCTTCCATCTGGCCCCGGCGCAGCGCGCCGAGCAGGCGGATCGCCTGCGCATCGTCGATCGCCAACCCTTCGGCGACGACCTCATGACCGTCTACGCGCTCGACGACGCACGCGATCGCGACACCGCGCGCGAACGTGATACCGCGGGAGAACGCCCCTGATGTTCACCGGACTCGTTGACGACGTCGGTACGATAACGGCTGTGGAGGAGAGCGCGGCCGGGCGGGAATTCCGCATCGCTTGCCGCTACGACGATCTCGCACCGGGCGAGAGCATCGCCTGCGCGGGGGCCTGCCTCACCGTTCGCGAGTTCGGGCCCGGCTGGTTCACCGTCGCTGCGGTGGTGACGACGCTGGACCGCACGACGGTCGCCTCCTGGGGGATCGGGCGCCGCCTCAACCTGGAGCGGTCGCTGCGGGCCGGCGATCGCCTCGGGGGGCACATCGTCCAGGGACACGTGGACGGTGTCGGCGAAGTCGTCGCCACCTCCCGTCGCGACGATGCGTGGCTCATCGACATCGCCGTTCCGTCCGCCATCGCCGAGCTGCTCGTCCCCCAGGGCTCCATCTGCGTCGACGGGGTGAGCCTGACCGTGAACGCGATTCCGCGCCCGGGCGTTCTGCAGGTGTCGATCATCGAGTACACCCTGCGACACACCTCCCTCGGCGACCTGTCCGTGGGAGACCGGGTGCATCTCGAGGGCGACGTGGTGGGGAAGTACGTGCGTTCGTTGATGGGACCGTACCTCCCCCCTCGCGCCACGTCCTAGCGCCCGCGCCCCTCGCCGCGTGCCCCGAACAGGGACCGGCGCGTCCAGCAGGGAGACGGATCGTTTTGTCCAAGCCCCCCAACGGGTTACGTTTCTCCCATGGCATTCGGCACCGTACAGCAGGCGATCGAGGATCTCCGTAACGGCAAGTTCGTGGTCGTCGCGGATGACGAGGATCGTGAAAACGAGGGGGACCTCATCTGCGCGGCGGAGATGGTCACGCCCGAGATGGTCAACTTCATGCTCAAGGCGAAGGGGATGATCTGCGTGGCGCTCCCGAGCGAACGCGTCGCCCACCTTGGCCTCTCGATGCAGGCCCGCGAGAACACCGAGTCGATGAAGACCGCGTTCACGGTCTCGATCGACGGGGCGCCGAAGTACGGCGTCTCAACGGGGATCTCCGCTTCCGACCGGGCCATCACGCTTCGCCTGGCCGCCGACCCGACCAAGGGGGCCGAGGACGTGCGCACCCCCGGTCACGTGCACCCGCTCAAGGCGCGCCACGGCGGCGTGCTGCAGCGCGTGGGGCACACCGAGGCGGCGGTGGACCTGTGCCGGCTGGCCGGGATGCAGCCGGCGGGGGTGATCTGCGAGATCCTCAACGAAGACGGGCGCACGATGAAGCGCGATGAGCTGGACGCCTTTGCGGCGTCGCACGGGCTCACCTTCATCACCGTCTCGGACCTCGTCGCGCACCGCCTGACCAACGAACGCCTGGTGCATCGCGCCGCTGAGGCGCGCCTCCCCAACGACCTGGGGGGCGACGGCTGGCGCATCGTCGGCTACCGCAACGACGTCGACGATCGCGAACACGTGGCGCTGGTGTACGGCGACCTTGGCGACGGCACGAACGTCCTGGTCCGCATGCACTCCAAGTGCCTCACGGGCGACGTCTTCCACTCGCGACGCTGCGATTGCGGCTGGCAGCTGCACAAGGCGATGGAGATGATCGCCGAGGAGGGGAAGGGGGTCATCGTCTACCTCGACCAGGAGGGGCGCGGGATCGGGCTCCTCAACAAGCTGCGGGCCTACGAGCTGCAGGATCAGGGACACGACACCGTCGAAGCCAACGAGAAGCTCGGCTTCAAGTCCGACCTGCGGAACTACGGCGTGGGCGCACAGATCCTCCTGGACCTGGGGATTACGTCGATCCGCATGATGACGAACAACCCCATGAAGCTGGTGGGGCTCAAGGGCTACGGCCTGGAGATCGTCGATCGGGTGCGCATCGCCGCGCCGAGCAACGAGGAGAACGCCTCGTATCTCGAGACGAAGCGCACCAAGATGGGCCACCTGCTCAACACCTGACACATCGGATGCCCGAATACACCGGCTCGGCCACGGGGACCGGGCGGCGCGTCGCCGTCATCGTCTCCCGCTTCAACGAAACCATCACGCAGAAGCTGGTGGAGGGAGCGCTGGACGCACTCACCCGTCATGGCGTTGCCTTCGACGACATCGACGTCCTCTGGGTCCCCGGGGCGTGGGAGATTCCCTTCGCCGCCCGGCGGGCGCTGGGGAGCGATCGCTACGATACGTGTGTCGCGTTAGGCGCGGTGATTCGCGGCGACACTCCGCACTTCGACTACGTCGCCGGGGAGTGCGCGCGCGGGTTGATGCAGGCGAGCGCCGACCTCGACTTCCCCATCGCCATGGGCGTGCTCACGTGCGACACGATGGAGCAGGCAGAGGCCCGGGCCGGCGGGGCACACGGGAACAAGGGATGGGACGCGGCGCTCGCCGCGCTCGAGATGGCAGACCTTTTCGGCCGACTCGATGCCGCTGACGAAGGCTGACCAGCGGCTGCGCCGACGCGCGCGCGCCCGGACGTTGCAGGCGCTCTACGCCTGGGACGTGGCGCATGAGGGTACGATCGTCGGCGTCACGCAGCGCGTCTGGGACGACATGGCGTTAGGTGCGGAGGAGCGCGCCTTCGCCACACCGCTCGTCCGGATGCTCGAGGCGCATGGGGCGTCCATCGACACGACGCTCGCCGACCTCACGACCAACTGGCGCCTCGAGCGCCTGGGGGCCATCGAGCGGGCGGCGTTGCGCCTGGGGGCGGCGGAGTTGATGTACAACGGGAGCGAGGAGCGTGAGCCGACGCCCCCCCGCGTGACCATCCAGGAGACGGTCCTCCTCACCGAGCGATTCGGGAGCGAGGAGAGCGCCCGCTTCGTCAACGGCGTCCTCGACGCGCTGGCGCGGCAGCTCGGGAGGATCTAGTTGCGGCTCCTGGTCGTGAACTGGCAGGACCGGGAGAATCCGCAGGCCGGGGGGGCCGAGATCCACCTGCACGAGATCTTTGGTCGCCTGGCGGCGCGCGGCCACGACGTCACGCTGCTGTGCGGCGGATGGCCAGGGTGCCCGAGCGAAGCGACGCTCGACGGGATGCACGTCGTCCGTGTCGGGACGCGCTACACCTTCCCCTTCCTGGCGCGACGAGCCTGGCGCCGCCGTTTTGCGGGCGCGGGCTTCGACCTCATCGTCGAGGACATCAACAAGGTCCCGCTGCATACGCCGCGCTGGGGCGCGACGCCGGTCGTCGCCGTCGTTCCGCATCTCTTCGGAGGAACGGCGTTCCAGGAGGTACCGGCTCCGCTGGCGGCGATGGTCTGGCTCGCCGAGCGCCCGATCCCGCACGTGTATCGCGGCGTCCCCTTCGAGGTCATCAGCGAGAGCACCGCCGACGACCTCGAGCAGCGCGGGGTGGCGCGGCGCGACATCGAGGTCATCTACTGCGGGATCGATTCCGTGTCGTACACACCGGCGGCCGGTACCCGCTCACCGACCCCGCTCTTCGCGTATCTGGGGCGACTCAAGCGCTATAAGCGAGTCGACCTCATCATTCAGGCATTCGCCCGACTCGGGGATCCCAGGGCGCGACTGGAGATTGCGGGAGCCGGCGACTATCGCCCCGCGCTCGAGCGACTGGCCCAATCGCTTGACCTTGGCGATCGCGTACGGTTTCTTGGGCGCATCAGCGAGACCGAGAAGGTGTCGCTCATGCGCCGGGCGTGGGCGCTCGCCTTCACGTCCCCGAAGGAGGGGTGGGGTATCACGAACCTCGAAGCGGCAGCGTGCGGGACGCCGGTGGTGGCGTCGAACTCGCCCGGAATCCGGGAGTCGGTTCGGGACGGCGAGACCGGCTATCTCGTCCCGCATGGCGATGTGGCGGCGCTGGCCGCGGCGATGGCGCGACTGGCGGCTGCCCCGTCACTGGTCGATACCCTTGGGTATGCGGCGCGTCAGTTTGCCGAACAATTCACGTGGGAGCGCTCGGCGATCGAGACCGAGACGCACCTGATGCGTGTACTGCAGAAGACCGGAGGATAGACGTCGTGGAAGTCGTATATCATGCGCATAATGCGGTCATCTCCGATCGCATGAAGGAGCGGGCCTCGCGCGGCCTCGCCAAGTTGTCACAGCGCCTCGACCGCGCGGTCGATGCGACGGTGCGCTTTCACCAGGATGGACCGACGCGCCGGGTGGAGATCCGGATCAATACGGCGGGGCAGCGGGACCTCGTCTCCGAGGGGATGGCCCGCTATTACGGCCCGGCGCTCAAGATCGCGCTGGCTCACCTGGAGTCGCAGGTGGGGCACGCGCGGCGCGGCCCGAAGGTGAAGTGGCAGCGTCACGTGAACGCGTGACCAAGTCCGTCAGCGTTGGTCGCCTGTTCGAGCGGCTGAAGGACCCGTTGGAGCTGGAACAGCTCGGCGGGTCTTTCGGTCACGAGCGCGAGGTCTCCAACTCCGACTTGTCGAGTCCGGGGCTGTCGATTGCCGGCTTCGTTGCGCGCTTCATGCACGCGCGCCCGCAGGTCTTTGGCGAGACCGAGATGACGTACCTGTCGTCGCTCTCCGTCGAGGACCGGTCCCGCCAGTTGCAACTCTTCTTCTCGTTTCCCATCCCCTGCGTCTTCGTGACCAAGGGGTTGGAGCTGGCGGAGCCGATGCTGGCGGTGGCGGTCGCCGCCGGCGTGCCGATCTTCCGGTCGCCGCTCAAGACCAACGAGTTCTACCGGCGCGTGAAGCCGCTGGTGGAGGACATGTTCGCCCCCACGGCGACGCTGCATGGCTCGCTCGCCGACGTGTACGGGGTGGGGGTGCTGTTCACCGGCGCCAGTGGGATCGGGAAGTCGGAATGCGTGCTCGACCTCGTGGAGCGTGGCCACCGCCTGGTGGCCGATGACGTGGTCATCGCGCGGCGGCGCGGGAACGACATCCTGATCGGGAGCGGGCACCACCTGCAACGGCACTACATGGAAATTCGCGGCGTCGGGCTCATCGACGTCCCGGCGATCTTCGGCATTCGCTCGGTGCGCCAGCAGAAGCGCATCGAGGTGGTCGTGCAGCTGATGGAATGGACGGAGGATGCGGTCGTGGAGCGCACGGGACTCGAGGGCGAACTCACGTCCATCCTCGGAGTCGAGCTGCCGCTCATCACGGTCTACCTCAACCCCGGGAAGAACATCACGGTGATCGCCGAGGTGATCGCCATGAACCACCTGTTGCGCTATGCCGGGATCAACCCCGCCGAGTCGTTCAACCAACGCTTGATGGGGCACATGCAGCAGAAGGCCGCCGACGTGCGGCGCTACCTGATCCAGGACGATGAGTAGCGCCGGGAGCCGGCGGGCGATCGTCGCCGGGCACGGCGACTTCGCGGCGGGGATCGTGTCGGCGGTGGTGCAGATCACCGGGCGCGACGACGTGTTCATCCCCATCACCAATCGCGGGTTGAGCGCGCAGGACGTGGAGCGCGTGATCCGTGAGCAGGTGGGGGCGCCGGCGGAGGGGGAGGGCGGGTCGGCCGTCTCGGTGGTCTTCACCGACCTGCCCGCCGGGAGCTGCACGATGGCGGCCCGTCGGCTGCAACGCGACCGGCCGGGCCTCGCGGTGGTCACGGGCGTGAACCTCGCGGCGCTGCTCGAGTTCGTCTTCACCGAATCGGACGATCCGGCGGCGGCGGCGGGCGAGGCGGTGGAGAAAGGGCGCAAGGCGCTCGCGGTCGCGGGGAGCGGGGCGATCGGCGGAGGGGCGCGTGGGGCTTGATCTCTATCGCATCGATGACCGCCTGATCCATGGCCAGGTCGTGGTCGGGTGGGGACAGCCGCTCGACCTGCGCTTCATCGTGCTGGTGGACGAGGAGGTGGCGACCAGCGATTGGGAGCAGGAGCTCTATCGCATGGGCGTCCCGCCCGAGATGGACGTCCACTTCGAGTCGTTGGAGACCGCGGCATTGCACCTGGCGAAGTACCAGGCCGATCCGCGCCCCGGGCTCCTGCTCACGGGCGATATCGCGACGATGGCGCAGCTGGTGCAAGCCACGCATGCCATCCCGTCGGTGAACCTGGGCGGCATCCACCACAAGCCGGGGCGCGTGCAGCGCCTGCGCTACGTCTTCCTGTCGCCGGCCGAGGAGGGCGCGCTGCGCGAGCTCGCCAAGGGGGGCGTCGTGGTCACGGCGCAGGACGTCCCGGCCGCGCGTCCGCTCCCGCTGGACGAAGTCCTCTCGGGCGAGGGGAACCGATGAACCCGATCGAGATCGGGGCGGTGGCCGTCGTGGGCGCGGTCCTCGGACTCGACGTGGTCAGCTTTCCGCAGGCGATGATCTCGCGTCCGTTGGTGGGCGCCACGCTCACCGGGGCCTTCCTCGGCGCGCCGGAGGCCGGGCTCCTGCTCGGCGCGACACTGGAGTGCTTTGCGCTCGAGTCGCTCCCGGTTGGGGCGTCGCGCTATCCCGAGTGGGGCTCGTCGTCGGCGGTGGGCGGGGCGCTGGTCTCGCTTCCGGCGGCGCGCGGTGCCGGTGCGTTGCTGCTGGCGGTGGTCGTGACCTTGGCCTGGGCGTGGGTGGGCGGATGGTCGATGGTGCAGCTGCGCCGCCTCAACGCGCGATGGGCGCGCGAACGACACGAGGCGGTCGCCCGCGGATCGCGTCGCACCGTGATCGGCCTCCAGCTCTACGGCATGACGGCCGACCTGGCGCGCGGCTGGCTGATGACGGCGATCGGGATCAGCCTGGGTGTCCCCCTGCTGCAGTTCGCGGTCGCCCGGTGGCAGACACCGGAGACGCTGACGCGTGGCGTGCTGATGGCGCTGGCCGGGGTGGTGGCGGCGGCGGCCACGCACAAGGTCTTTCACGTGGTCCCCGGGGCGCGGTGGTACATGCTGGGAGGGCTGGCGTTAGGCCTCCTCCTGCTGGGGGTGGCGCGATGACCACGTCGGCGACGGTGATCCTGCCGCTGCACACCCGCGCCGCGATCCTTCTGCGCATGCTGGCGATCCAGGGGGCGTGGAACTACGAGACGCTGGTGGGGAACGGGATCGGCTTCTGCGTCGAACCGGCGCTCCGACGTCTCCCCGGCGGGGTGGGAGGCGATCCGTACCGGGCCGCGCTCGCGCGGCAGAGCCAGTACTTCAACGCCCATCCGTACCTCGCGGCGGTCGCGGTGGGAGCGCTGGCCCGCGCGGAGCTCGACGGGGTCGACCCGGCCAAGATCGAGCGCTTCCGGACGGCGATGTGCGGACCCCTGGGCAGCGTGGGGGACCGCCTGGTGTGGGCGGCCTGGCTCCCGTTGTGTGCCCTCGTCGCCCTCCTGACGTTCGCCCTCGGGGCGGGGGCAGGGGGCACGATGCTCACGTTCCTGATATCGTACAACGCCGGGCACGTCGCCCTCCGCGTGTGGGGGATCAACGTCGGATGGCGGGACGGGCTGCGGGTGGCCAGCGCGCTGGGCAATCCGGTCCTGCGGCACGGGCCATTGCACCTGGCGAGGGCGGGGGCGCTGGTGGCCGGCGTCGCGCTGCCGCTGGTGGTGCAGCGCCTGGTCGGCGGCGGGCGCCTGGCCCAGGGCGAGGTCCTGGCGGCGGTCCTGGTGGGTGGGTTTCTCGTGTCGCGGCTGCACGGCCGGATCGAGGCCTGGAAATGGTCGTTAGGCTTGCTCGCGCTCTTTGCCCTCTACTCGGTGCTCCGCTGATGGTCGAACGCTTCGTCGAGATCGTCAACAAGAACGGGATCCACGCCCGCCCGGCCGCCGAGATCGTGAAGACGGCAGGGCGCTTCAAGAGCCACATCACGCTGGCGCGCGAGGACCTCGAGGTGAACGGCAAGAGCATCATGGGGGTCATGATGCTCGCCGCGGAGTGCGGCTCGCAGGTGCAACTTCGCGCCGATGGTCCCGACGCCGCCGAGGCGCTCGAGGCCATCGCCCTCCTGATCGCCAACAAGTTCGGCGAGAGCTGACGACATGGATCGCGCCATCGTCGGGATCTCCGCGTCACCGGGCATCGTCCTCGGTCCCGTCCACCTGCTGCGGTGGGAGGTGCCGGACGTTCCGCACCACATCATTCCCGACGAGGACGTCGACCGCGAGATCGCGCGCTTCCACGACGCCATCGAGAAGGCGAAGGTGCGCCTCCGTGGCGTGCGCGATCGCGCCGAGCGCCATGCCGGTCCCGAGGAGGCGGCGATCTTCGAGGTGCAGATCACGATCCTCGAGGACCAGGAGCTCGCGCAGCGGGTGGAGTCGTACATCCGCCAGAACCTCGGGGCGGAGAAAGCCTTCGACCTCGTCCTCCTGGAATGGCGGCAGCATTTCGCCAAGGCCACGTCGGCGATGATGCGCGAGCGCGTCGGTGACCTCACCGACGTGCACATCCGCGTCCTCTCGGTCCTGCTCGGCCTCCCCGATCACGACCCCGTCGATGTCCCGAAGGGGACCAACGCGATCCTGGTCACGCACGACCTCACGCCGAGCCTCACGGTGCAACTCGACCGCGAGGCGATTGCCGGGATCGCCACCGAGTCGGGGACGCGGACGTCGCACGTCGCCATCCTCGCCCGCTCGTTAGGCCTGCCGGCGGTCGTTGGCCTGCGCGATGCGGTCACGCGCCTGCGGGGCGATGAGTACGTCGTCCTCGACGGGTCGAGCGGGATCCTCATCGTGAACCCGAGCGCGGCGGAGATCGACACCTTCCGCAACCGCGCGGTGGCCGAGGCGCAGACCGAGGCCGAACTCCTCAAGGGGGCCGAGGGCGATGCCATCACGACCGATGGCGTGCGCATCACGATCCGCGCGAACGTCGACCTCCCCGACGAGGCCGAACAGGCCGCGCACAGCGGGGCCGAAGGGGTGGGGCTCATGCGCACGGAGTTCCTCGTCGTCGGGCGCGCGGCCATGCCTGACGAGGAGGAGCAGTATCGCGCCTACACGCGCGTCGTCGAGGCCTTCGGCGGGCGCGCCGTGGTGATCCGCACGTTCGACGTCGGGGGCGACAAGCTCCCCATCGGCGGCTTCCCCGCGGAAGCCAATCCGTTCCTCGGCTGGCGCGCCATCCGCATGTGCCTCGACGAGCCCGAGCTCTTCAAGGTGCAGCTGCGGGCCCTCCTGCGCGCCGCCCTGCACGGCGACGTGCGCATCATGCTCCCGCTCATCGTCTCGCTCGACGAGATCCGCGAGGCGCGCCGCCTGCTCGACGAGAGCGCCGAGGAACTCGAGCGCCGCGGCGTCCCGTTCAAGCGCGCCGTCCCCCTGGGCATCATGATCGAGACGCCCGCAGCGGTGATCGGCGCCGATGCCTTCGTCGACGACGTGGCCTTCTTCTCGATCGGGACCAACGATCTCGTGCAGTACACGTTGGCCGTCGATCGCGGCAACGCCAACCTCGCCAGTCGCTTCACCCCGCTGCACCCGTCAGTGTTGCGGCTGGTCAAGCGGACGGTGGAGGTCGGGGCGGCGCACGGGCTCGATGTCTCGGTCTGCGGGGAAATGGCGTCGCAGCCCCTCATGGCCTTTGCCCTCATCGGGCTCGGCCTGCGTACGTTGAGCGTCAACCCCCGCGCCGTTCCTCTCGTCAAGCGCATCGTGCGCGGGCTCAGCGCCTCCTTTGCGGCCGAAGCCGCAACGGCGGCGATGCAGGCCCGGACGGCGGCCGAGGCGGAGCGCCAGCTCAAGTACCGCCTGCTGGCCGCATTCGGCGATGCGGCCTTCCTGCGGGACAACGTGCTCCAGTAGTCCGCTGGCCGGCGGGCGATCGCGTCGACGCACGAGGTACCAGGTCGGGCGACGGCACGACTAGTGCGAGGGATTGTCCGTTGCTTCGCTCCAATTCGTGTCGTTAATGTTGATCGGGCGGGCCCCCTCCCGGCCCACCTGATCGGCACCTTCCCACGCCAAACCGCGCGAGACCTCCGTGGCCGAACGTCACCTCTTCACGTCCGAATCCGTTACCGAAGGGCACCCTGACAAGGTGGCCGATGCCATCTCCGACGCCGTGCTCGATGAGCTGTTGCGGAGCGACCCGCACTCGCGCGTCGCGTGCGAGA
Organism: Gemmatimonadota bacterium; assembly: GCA_016719105.1. Lineage (NCBI taxonomy): Bacteria > Pseudomonadati > Gemmatimonadota > Gemmatimonadota bacterium. Next base: position 217,845 of record JADKAQ010000003.1, read on the forward strand.
CGATGGTGACGACCGGCTTGGCGACCATCTTCGGCGAGATCACCACCTCGGCGTGGGTCGACCTGCGGGAAGTCGTGCGCAACACCATCAAGCGCATCGGCTACACCGAGGCCGGCATCGGCTTCGACGCCGACTCGTGTGGCGTCCTCAACGCGATCGGGCGCCAGTCGCGCGACATCGCGCAGGGGGTCGATACCGGCGGCGCCGGCGATCAGGGGATGATGTTCGGGTACGCCTGCGACGAGACGGCGGAGCTGATGCCGCTTCCGATCACGATCGCCCATCGCCTCACCGAGGCGCTCGCCGAGCGTCGTCGCGACGGTACGCTCCCGTGGCTGCGCCCCGACGGCAAGTCGCAGGTGACCGTCCTGTACGAGGACGGCCGCCCGGTGGAGATCGAGACGGTCGTCATCTCCACGCAGCATGCCGACACGGTGTCCAACGCCAAGCTGCATGCCGGCGTGACGAAGGAGATCATCGAAGCGGTGATCCCGGTGGAATTGCGCGCCAGGCGCATGAAGAAGTACATCAACCCGACCGGCCGCTTCGTCATCGGCGGCCCGCATGGCGATGCCGGCCTCACGGGGCGCAAGATCATCGTCGACACGTACGGCGGCATGGGACGTCACGGCGGCGGCGCCTTCAGCGGGAAGGACCCGTCCAAGGTCGATCGCTCGGCGGCGTACGCGGCGCGTTGGGTCGCCAAGAACATCGTGGCGGCCAAGCTCGCGAGCCGCGTCGAGGTGCAGCTCGCCTACGCCATCGGCGTGGCCGAGCCGGTCTCCATTATGGTCGACTCGTTCGGCACGGGAACCGTCAGCGACACGAAAATCACGCAGGCGGTGCGCGAGGTGTTCAAGCTCACCCCGCGCGACATCATGCATGCGCTCGACCTTCGCAAGCCGATCTACTCGCCCACCTCGGCGTACGGGCACTTCGGTCGGACGCCGCAGAAGGTGGGGCGTGGCAAGCAGGCCGCGACGACGTTCAGCTGGGAACGCCTGGACAAGGTGGCTGACCTGAAGCGCGCCGTGCGCTAAGGCGCACAGACGAGGAGGGCGCATGAGCACGATGGTGGAGGTGGCGGTTGCCCGCCTGGGACTGGACGGGAGCACCAACACGTACGTGGTCATCCTGCGTGAGACGGGGGGCGAACGCGTGCTCCCCATCTGGATCGGCCAGGCCGAGGCCGAGTCGATCCTCCTCGAGATGAACCATGTGAAGAAGGACCGGCCGCTGACCCACGATCTGTGCAAGGCACTGATCGTGGGGCTCGGCGGTGTCGTGCGTCGCATCCAGATCACGAAGGTGCACAAGGGGACGTACTTCGCCGAGCTGCACATCGATCGCGATGCCGAGCAGTATCGCATTGACGCGCGACCGTCAGACAGCATCGCCATCGCGCTGCGCGTGCCGGCGCCGATCTACGCCGACGAGTCGTTGCTGGCGCTCCCCGGCGAGGAGGCGAAAGAGACGGAGGAGGAAGGGATCCTCCCCGAGGTGCCGCCCGTGCAGAGCACCGACGAAATGACGGCCGAGCAGTTGAAGCAGTACCTCTCGGGGCTCCGTCCCGAGGATTTCGGGAAGTTTCACCTCTGACGGGCACGTGCAACCGGTGACTCCAACCGCCCAGCGCATGTGCGCACTGGCGCCGCGCTCGGCGTGCACGATTCGTCGTACCATCTCGGGGGCTCGCGCCGTGGCGCGCGCTGTCGGCGCCGGAGTACTGGCGCTCGTCGCGACGGTGGGGGGCGCGCGGCGCGTGCATGCGCAGGCGCCACTCTCGGTGCGCGGCAGCGTGGTTCGACAGACGCTCGACGGCACGCGGGTCGTGGCACGCGAGCTGGTGACGCTGCATCGTGTGAATTCGCGGGAGGCCGGGCCCATCGATTCGATGACAACCGATGCGAAGGGGACCTTCGCGTTTCGTGTTGCATCGCCCGACTCGCTGTCGATGTACCTCGCGTCGGCGCGCTACGGAGGCATCGCCTACTTCTCGCAACCGATGCAGGCGGGGCAGGTGGCGGGCGGCCCCTCGGAAATCGTCGTGTACGACACGACGTCGGCCGACGTGCGTCTCCAGCTGCAAGGGCGCCACCTCGTCGTGTCGTCACCCAACGCCGACGGCGTGCGCTCCGTGATCGACGTGTTGGAGATCGAGAACGACACGGTGGTCACGCGCGTGGCCGGGGCCGCAAATCGCGCGACGTATTCGTTGCTGCTGCCGGATGGGGCGCGCAACGTGCGGGCGTCGCAGGGCGAGATGTCGGACGGCGCGGTCGAGGTGCGCGACGGACGGGCCGACGTCTACGCGCCGCTCTCGCCCGGGCTGCGTCAGCTCGTCCTGACGTATGAACTGCCGGCGTCCGTCTTCCCGGTGTCGGTGCCACTCGAGCGCGATGTCTCGGTGCTCGAGGTACTGCTCGAGGAGCCGGGGGCGACCGCGGAAGGGGGAGGACTCAAGAGCCAGGGCGGCGTGACCGTCGATGGCAAGACCTTCACGCGGTACCTCGGGCAAAGTGCGCCGGCGACCGCTGTGGTGACGCTCGGCGTGGCGAAGGGGATCGGTGGGACGTCGGTGCCCACGTGGGTGCTGCCACTGGTGCTGTCGCTCGTCACGTTAGGCGTGATCCTCGTCGTGGCGCGCCGCGCCCCTTCGCGCGCGCCCTCGCGCGTGCCATCGCCCGCGCACGAGGCGTCGCGCCCCACCGCGGCGGCCGTCGCGCCGAGTCGCTCGACGGAGCGGACGCCGGCGCCGGGGACGCACGGATCGACCGCGTGGGCGGTGGCAGCCGTGTCGGACGAGGGAGGGCAGGGCGAGACATTGCCGGTCGAGGTGGTGCAGTTGGCACGCCACGTCGCGGCCGTCGACGCACTGCTCGCGCGCGATCCCGACCAGCGTGCCGAGCTGCGTGCTGAACTGCAGGGCTATCGTGCGGCCCGAAAGGCCGAACTCGTGGACGCGCTTGCGCGTCGGACTCGAGTCCGGTAGGTTGGCCCTACAACTGATTTGCGGACGGCGGAGACGGAAACCGGTGTGATGCCGGTGCGGCCCCGCCACTGTAACGGGCGAACACACGTCCATTCATCACGCCACTGACACCTGTCGGGAAGGCGAATGGACGGCCCGGAGCCAGGAGACGACCGTCGTCCGTGCCACACAAATGAGCCCTCGGGGGAGGGCTCGTGGGGTACGTGACGCCAGTCATGGCGTGCGTGCGATCGCGGGCATTCCCCATCACCACAGGTGCGGATGTCCGCGTTTTTGTTGTCGGGAGAGCCCGCGATCCATCGCCGCATGCGGCGCGTGATCCGCTTCGCACTCGGAACGGTCCTCGTCTCGTGCGCCGTCGGGTGCCGCGCGGGTGACACCTCGACCGGCGATCAGGCCGATACCACCCACCGCGCCACGATCGACCTCACCCGCGATGACTACGGCGTCGCCGTCGTGCCGGGTGCCGCGCAGCGGATCGTCTCCCTCAACCCGACCACCACCGAGATCCTCTTCGCGTTAGGCGTGGGCGATCGGATCGTGGGGCGGTCGCGATGGGACCAGTGGCCGGAAGCCGCGCGGCGCGTCCCGGCACTCGGCGATGCCATTCGGCCGAGTGTGGAGCAGGTGCTCGCGGCACGCCCCGACCTGGTCCTGCTGTACGCCAGCGGTGACAACCGCGCGGCAGCGGCGGCGCTCGGCGGCGCGGGGATCACCGTCGTGGCGTTGCGTGTCGATCGGATCGCCGACTTCGAACGATGCGTGCGGGTCCTGGGGGCGCTCACCGGGCGCGACGAGGCGGCGCGCGCCGCCGTCGACAGCGTGCGTCGTTCGCTCGCCAGCGTGCGCGTGGCCATGCAGGGCGCGCCACGTCCGTCGGTCTTCCTGCACGTCTGGGACAACCCGCTCATGGCCATCGGCGGTGGGAGCTTCCTGTCCGAACTCGTCGACATCGCCGGGGGGCGAAACGTGTATGCCGACCGTCCGGAACAGTCGCCGCAGGTGTCGTTCGAGGACCTGGTGCGGCGCGACCCGGATGCGATCCTTGCGGGGCCGCTCGAGGTCACGCGACTCGCCGCCGATGCACGGTGGCAGGCGTTGCGCGCCGTGCAGCAGGGACGCGTGCTGGCGTACGACACCGCCCTCGTGGCGCGACCTTCGATGCGTCTCGGTGAAGCGGCGCGATCGCTGGCTCGCCTGCTCCACCCCGGCGCGGTGCTCCCCTGATGCGTCGCGCACGGTGGGGGGCGCTCCTCCTGCTCCTCGTGGTGACCGGTGTGCTCGCCCTCATGCTGGGGGCGACGAACATTGCACCTGCCGATATCTGGGGGGCGCTCGTCGGTGACGGGCGCGATACGGCCACGGTCGCCATCGTGCGCGCGGTTCGCCTGCCGCGCGTGCTGCTGGCGATGCTGGTGGGTGCGGCGCTGGGGATGAGTGGCAGCGTCCTGCAGGGAACGCTGCGCAACGCGCTGGCCGAACCGTATCTCCTGGGTGTGTCGGGGGGGGCCGCCGTCGGCGCCGTCGTTGCCGTGGCGGCGGGCGTTGGCGCGCCGCCGCTCATCGCGCTGGCGGCCTTCGTCGGCGCGCTCGGCGCCGTTGCGGCGGTCCTCGCCATCGCCCACGCCGCCGGAGGACTGGGCGACACGCGCCTGCTCCTGATGTCTGGGGTGGTCGTGGGCGCCTTCGCCAACGCCGCGATCATGGTGGTCATGGCCACCGCCGCCCCCGATGTCACGCGCAATGCGCTCTGGTGGATGATGGGCTCCGTCGCCGCGGCGGGATGGCGCGACGTGGTCCTGCTCGCTGCGATGCTCGCGGTGATCGGGGCATGGCTCGTACATCAGGCGCGCGGGCTCGACGTGCTGGCGCTCGGCGGCGATACCGCCGACTCGTTAGGGATCGATGCCGCGCGTGTGGGGCGGCGCTTCTTCGTCCTGGCCTCGCTCCTGGCGGCGGCGACGGTGGCCGTGGCGGGGCTGGTTGGTTTCGTGGGCTTGATGGTCCCGCACCTCGCGCGCTCCATCACTGGCGGCCGGGCCCGACCGGTCCTGCTGGCCGCGGCGCTCTGCGGGGCCATCCTCGTGGTTGGCGCCGACCTCGCCGCGCGCACGGTGCGTGCCCCCGCCGAACTCCCGTTAGGCGCAGTGACCGCTCTGGTCGGCGTTCCGTTCTTCCTCTGGCGGCTGCGAGGTGGGCGATGATCGCCTTCGACCAGGTGCGCGTGCGCTATCCCGGCAGCGACCGCGACGCGCTGGCGGGGGTGAGCTTCACGGCGTCTCCCGGGCAACTCACCGCGGTCGTCGGACCCAATGGGAGTGGCAAGAGCACGCTCGTGCGTGCGCTGCTGGGCCGCATCCCGCTGCAGCAGGGACGCGTGACCGTGGACGGGACCGCGACGGCGCTCCTGTCCCGGCGCGACCTGGCCCGTCGCGTTGCCGTCGTCTCGCAGCGCGAGGAACCGGCCTTCCCCCTGTCGGTGCGCGACTACGTGGCGCTGGGGCGATTCCCCTGGCAGCACGCCTGGTCGCCGCCATCGCCGCAGGACCTCGACGCGGCCGAGCGCGCGCTGCGCGAGGCCGACGTCGTCCCCCTCGCCGACCGCCGCACCGACGCGCTGTCGGGGGGCGAGTGGCAGCGCGTGCGCGTGGCCCGCGCCTTGGCGCAGGCGACCGACGCCATCGTCCTCGACGAACCCACGACGTTTCTCGACATCGCCCACGAGATGGCCTGCTTCGAGTTGTTGGCCGCGCTCGCGCACGCCGGTCGTTGCGTCGTCGTCATCAGTCACCAACTCAACCTTGTCGCGCGCTTCGCCGACCGGGTCGTTCTCCTCGCCCGCGGCCACCTGGTCGCCGAGGGAGCGCCCGGCGACGTGATGCGTGGTGAGACGCTCGAGCGCGTCTACGAGTGGCCACTCGTGGTCTCGCGTGACCCGGCCGTCGGTGCACCGACGCTGGTCCCTCTTCGCAAGCGACACGCACCGCTTCCCTAACGATTGCCGCTCCCCATGCCTGTCTCCGTGTCCCTCATGCGTGCGCCTGGTGTCCCGCGCGAGTCCTCGCGGCTCGCGCGTGTCGGCCGTCCCGCCGCGCGCCGACCGCTGCTTCCGTTCTTCGCTCGCGCCGTCGTGCATGTCGGCGCGACCTTGTGCGTCCCGCTCCTCGCGGTGGGGGCGCAGGCGTCGCGTGACACCACGCGCCTCCCCTCGGTCGTGGTGACGGCCGATCGGCTCGAGCGCCCGATCTCGGCGACGACATCTGCCGTCACGGTCCTCAACGGCGCCACGCTGCGGGCCGCGGGGGTGACGCACGTGGTTGATGCACTGCGCTCCGTTCCCGGGCTCTCGCTCGCGCGCGCCGGCTCCAACGGGGCGCAGTCGTCGATCTTCCTGCGTGGTGGCGAAAGCGACTACGTGCGAGTGCTCGTGGATGGCGTGCCGATGAACGATCCGGGTGGCGCGATCGACCTGGGGGCGCTCACCGTCGACAACATCGAGCGCATTGAGGTGGTGCGTGGCCCGGCGAGCGTGCTCTACGGAAGCGATGCGGTGACCGGGGTCATCCAGCTCTTCACGCGTCAGGCGCAACACCGCCTGCAGTCGTCGCTCGCGGTGCGCGCGGGGACGTATGGTGCCCGCGTGGGTGAGGCGAGCGTGGGAACGCGTGGCGAACTGGGGAGCGCGACGCTGGGGGTGGCTCATCATGCGACCAACGGGATGCTCCCCTTCAACAACGCCTATCGCAACGACGTCGCCAGTGCGCGCGGCGACGCGGTGATTGGCGGCGTGCGCGGAATGCTGACGGTGCGACACAGTGACAACGCCTTTCGATATCCGACCGACGGCGCCGGGGCGGTCGTCGATCGCAATGCGCGCCGCGGCGAGCGCCGCTTCTCGAGCGCCGCCGAGCTGTCGCGGATGTTTGGGGCGCGTGTGCAGGGGAGCCTCGCACTGTCGGCCCTCGAGGTGCACGGGCGCACCGTCGACCCGTCGGATGGTGCAGGGGACACGCTCGGCTTCTACGCATACCGTGCGCGGGGGGCGGTGCGGCGCCGCGGCGCCGAGGCGCGCCTCGTCATGCGCCCCCTCGACGGACACGCGATCTCCCTCGCGGTGGAGTATGCCGGTGAGCATCAGCGCAGCGCCGACAGCTCCAACTACGACGTGTCGCTCAACCGGTTCGCAGCATCGCGCGTCACGCGGGCGGCGGTCGCGCAGTGGGTGGGCGACGTGGGACGTGTCTCGTTCTCGGTGGGTGGCCGCTACGACGATAACGACACGTACGGCGCCTTTCGCACCGCGCGTGCCGGCGTGGCCACGCGCCTCTGGCAGGGAGGGCGCGCCCGCGCGGCGCTGGGCTCGAGCTTCAAGGCCCCGACCTTCCTCGAGACCTTCTCGACCGCTTTCTCGGTCGGGAACACGGCGCTCACCCCCGAACGGTCGCGCGCCTGGGAAGTCGGCATCGACCAGGGCCTCGCAGGCGAGCGGCTGCAGCTCGCGGTGACCTTCTTCGACCAGCGATTCCGCGACCTCATCCAGTACACGTACGTGTCGCCCACCACCCCCAACTACTTCAACGTCGCCGCCGCCTCGTCGCGGGGACTGGAGGTCGAGCTGCGTGGTGAGGCGGCGCGCGGCGTCTCCTTCTGGGGGAACGCCACGGCGCTCCGCACGCGCGTCGACGACGCCGGCTTCCAGTCCGGCGCCGGCGCGACGTTCGTGCAAGGCGGACGGCTCCTGCGTCGTCCGCCGCTCACGGTGTCCGGTGGGGTGCAGCTGCAACGCCTGCCGCACACGCGGCTGGACCTCGCGCTCACGCGGGTCGGCGTGCGCGACGACCGCGACTTCTCGGGCTTCCCGGCCACGGCCGTCGAGCTGGCGGCGTACACCCGTGCCGACATCGGCGGAGAGTACGCTCTGGCGCCCGGGGCGGGATTCTGGCGCTCGACGGCGTTGACCGTGCGACTGGAGAACGCCTTCGGCGCCGGCTACGAGGAGATCGCCAACTTCCGCGCGCCGGGGCGCGTGCTGCTCGCCGGCGTCCGGGTGGGGACGCTGCGCTGAGGCGCCAAGGGCAGGTCGGGCGGGGCGCGCCGGAGTCGTGGCGCGCCGAGTATCTTGGGGAATGCCGCTCGTCACGACCGACGCGGTGGTGCTCCACGCGTTCGACTACCTCGAGAGCTCCCGCATTCTTCGCCTCGCCACGCGCGACGCCGGCCTTCAGTCGGTGATCGCGCGCGGCGCGCGCTCGTCGAACCGGCGATTCGGGCTCGGCCTCGACCTGTTCGCCAGCGGCGTGGCGCAGATCCAGACGCGCCCTGGTCGCGAGCTGCAGCAGCTGTCGGGCTTTGATCTCGGGAGCGCGCGCGTGGCCCTCTCGCAAGACCTCGAGCGCTTCGGGGCGGCGTCGGCGCTGGCCGAACTGGCGCTGCGCTTCGCCGACGGCGACGAGCCCGGTGACTTCTATGTGGTGCTCACCGCCGCGCTGGACGCGATCGCCGCCGCCCCCCACGGCGAGGCGCGCGATGTCGGGATTGCCGGGGCGTGGCACCTGGTCGCCACGTTAGGCTTCGCTCCCGCGCTCGACAGCTGCTGCCGCTGCCATCGCACCCTCGACGACACCGGTGTCGTCGACTTCTCCCCGTCCGCGGGGGGGAGCGCCTGCCGCGAGTGCGCGGCGGTGCTTCCGCGAGGACGAGCCCTTCCTCCCGAGGCCCGGGCGGCGCTGCGGGCGTGGACCTCCGGCGTCCCGTATCCCGTGCACGAGGGCGCGATGCGTCGCGCCCACCTGCGCCTGCTGCGCGAGTTTCTCGAGCATCACCTGGGCGACGGGCGCGCGCTGCGCGCGTTCGAGAGCTGGGAACACGGCATGGGTGCGTCGGTCGGCGACGGGCGATGATCATCGGAACCGCCGGCCACATCGACCACGGCAAGACCGCGCTCGTGCGCGCCCTGACCGGCGTCGACACCGACCGCCTCCCCGAGGAGAAACGGCGCGGCATCACCATCGAGCTGGGCTTTGCCCCCTTGGCGCTCGACGGCCTCGGCACGGTCGGGCTGGTCGACGTGCCGGGACATGAGGCCTTCGTGCGGACGATGCTGGCTGGGGCGACCGGCATCGACCTCGCGCTCCTCGTCGTTGCGGCTGACGAGGGGGTCATGCCCCAGACGCGAGAGCACTTGGCCATCCTCTCGCTGCTCGGCGTGCGCGCCGGCGTCGTGGTGCTCACCAAGCGGGACACGGTGGACGACGATTGGGTGGCGCTGGTGCGCGACGACCTGCACGCGGTGCTGCAGGGGAGCGCGCTCGAGGAAGCACCGATCCTCGAGACCTCCGTCGTCACCGGCCTAGGGATCGCCGCGCTTCGCGACGAACTCCGACGACAGCTCGTCGCCCTGCCGGTCCGCTCGTCGCACGACCTCTTCCGGATGCCCGTCGACCGGGCCTTCAGCGTCAAGGGTACGGGAACCGTCGTCACCGGGACGGTCTGGAGCGGGTCCGTCTCTGCCGAGACGCCGCTTCGCCTCTTTCCGGCCGACCGCGCCGTACGCGTGCGCGGTGTGCAGCACCACGGGGCCGCCACGACCGTGCTCGCGCCGGGGATGCGTGGGGCGATCGCCCTCGCCGCCGTGGGAGTGGAGGAGGTGTCGCGAGGGGGCGTCCTGGTCGAGGAGGGGGCATGGACCGCCTCGCGACTCCTCCGGGGCGACGTGGCGCTCCTCGAGGACGCGGCGCGTCCGCTGCGTCCTCGAGAGTGGGTCCGTCTCCACCTCGGGACCAGCGAGGTTGGGGCCCGAGTCGTCGTCGCCGGTGGAGCGCTCACCCCAGGGGGGGCGCGGGGGGCACGGCTCGTCCTCGACACCCCGATCGTCGCGCGCGCTGGCGACCGTTTCGTCCTGCGCCTTCCGTCACCTCCCACCACCATTGGCGGTGGGATCATCGTCGATCCCTCGCCCACTCAGCGCCGGGCGCGTCCCTGGCCGTCTGGGCTCAGCGTCGAGGAACGGTTGCTCCGGTTGACCGATGAAGCCGGGGAGCGTGGGATCGAGCTCCGCCAGCTCCCGGTCCGCCTTGGTCTCCCTGCGGACGAGTGTCGGGCACTGCTCGCGCGCGACGAGCGCCTCCTCGAGAACGCGGGAAGACTCTACCTGCGACGTATCGTCGAGGCGCTCGCGGAACGGCTGCTCGAGGCCGTCGAGCGCTATCACGCACGCTCTCCGCTGGAGGCATGGATGCCGAGGGCAACCCTTCGCGCGGCGGTCGTGTCTGACGAGGAGATCGCGACGCTCGGTCTGGCGAGTCTGTTTGCCCGAGGGGTGCTTGAGTCAGGGGGGGGCGGCGTCCGCCGGCCGGGGTGGACTCCGGTGATGGACGACGCGGTGGTTCGAGAGCGTGACTGGTTGCTCGAGCGTCTCCGGGCGTCGGGGAGCGAGCCTCCCGCCGTGTCGGAACTTCGTAGCGAGCGCGAGGGCAACGACCCAGTCCCTCTCCTGCGTATCTTGGAACGGGAACGGCTCGTCGTTCAGGTAGAAGGCGATCGGTATTACGCGTCCGATACGCTGGACCAGTTGATCGATCGGCTTCGGCACGGCATGATCCCCGGGCAGGTGTACGGACCGGCCGAGCTCCGCGAAATGATTGGCACGTCGAGGAAGTACCTCATCCCGCTGCTCGAGTACTGTGATCGGCAACGCATCACGGAACGGCGGTCTGAGGGTAGGGTACTGGTGTCGTGAGTGCGGGGACTGCTTTCTTGACACGACCCATGCCGATTCCTATGTTCGCGCCAAGTTCCGAAACGTAAACCGCCATCAGGAGTTAGCTCCCGCACCTCTTCTTTGTCAGTTGGAGAAGCACACATGACGCTACGATGGGCAGCACGGTTGGTTGTGCTTGCTCTCTGCGCGTTGGTAACACGGTCCGCAGCGGCCCAGGTGACACAACAATCGAGTCGAGATCCGGCGTCGGGGTCGTCCCTTGGGCAGAACTTCCCAAACCCCTTCAATCCGGAGACGACGATTCCGTTTTCGATTGGTGGGGCACCAGAATGCACCGATGCTGGACGGCAGTACCGCGTCTCGCTGAAGATCTACAACGTCCTGGCACAGTTCGTCGCCACTCCGGTTCTGCAGGGTGGTTCGTCCAGTGTCGCAGGCGGGCAAGCGCTCAGCAACGTGTTACTCACGTGTGGCCAGTACACGGCGTACTGGGACGGCAAGTACCTCATGAACGGTCGCGAAGTCGCCTCGGGCGTGTACGTCTATCGCCTCGAGATCGACGGGAAACCGATCTTCCGAAAGATGATCGTGATGAAGTAGCGATCGCTCGGCAGCACCGCATCTCGCACCAAGTGCAAACGCCTTTCAGCGCCGCGGCATCCTTGAGACGCCGCGGCGCTGGCGTTTGTAGCACCTGAAGGTCCGGCATAGCGCCCCAGCCCACGGGTCGCCCCCGCCAAGTCGGCATGACGTCCGACGCGCCGGCCATTTTTCGCACCCCGCGCGAGCCATTTCGGCCACGAATCGGCGGCACCCCCGTTGCCTTAGGAGAGTGCAGCGTATGGATTTCTCCGCGCGCCGCCCTCACGCCGACCCCACGCGTCGATGATCAACCCCGATCGCCTGACGGTTAAGTCCACCGAAGCGCTCAACGAGGCTCTCGCCCTCGCTCGGCGCAACGGCAATCCGCTCGTGTACGACTTGCACCTGCTGCACGCCCTGTTGGGGCAGGACGAAGGGATCGTCGTCCCCGTCCTCCAGAAGATGGGCGTCCAGGTCGCCGGGCTCCGCGAGGCCGTGGAGCGCGAGATGGGGCGCTACCCCAAGCAGACCGGTGCGCAGCCCTCGCTTTCGCGCGAGATGAACCAGATCGTCGATCGCGCCGAAGAGGAAGCGCGAGGGCTGGGCGACGACTTCGTCTCCACCGAACATCTCCTGCTGGCCCTCACCGACGTGAAGGGGACGGAGAGCAAGGGATTGCTCTCCACCGCCGGTGCCGAGCGCGCGGAGGTGTTGGCGGCGTTGCAGGCGGTGCGCGGCTCCCATCGCGTGACCGACCAGACGCCGGAGGACAAGTACCAGGCGTTGCAGCGCTTCACGCGCGACCTCACCGAGCAGGCCCGCAAGGGGAAGCTCGATCCCGTCATCGGGCGTGACGAGGAGATCCGCCGCGTGATGCAGGTGCTGTCGCGGCGCACGAAGAACAACCCGGTCCTCATCGGCGAGCCCGGCGTCGGCAAGACGGCGATCGCCGAGGGGCTCGCGTCGCGCATCGTGAACGGTGACGTCCCGGAGGGGCTCAAGAACAAGCGCCTGATCTCGCTCGACCTGGGCGCGCTCATCGCCGGGGCCAAGTATCGAGGGGAGTTCGAGGAGCGCCTCAAGGCGGTGCTGAAGGAGATCGCCGATTCCGAGGGGTTGTTCATCGTCTTCATCGACGAGTTGCACACGCTCGTTGGGGCAGGGAAGGCCGAGGGGTCGATGGACGCCGGCAACATGCTCAAGCCGATGCTGGCGCGCGGCGAGCTGCGCGTGGTAGGCGCCACGACGCTGGACGAGTACCGCAAGTACGTGGAGAAGGACCCGGCGCTGGAGCGGCGCTTCCAGCCGGTCTTTGTCGGCGAGCCCAGCGTGGAGAGCACGATCGCCATCCTGCGCGGGCTCAAGGAGCGTTACGAGGCGCATCACGGGGTGCGCATCACCGACGGCGCGATCGTCGCGGCGGCCACGCTCTCCAACCGGTACATCGGCGACCGTTTCCTTCCCGACAAGGCGATCGACCTGGTCGACGAGTCGGCGTCGCGCCTGCGGATCGAGATCGACTCCATGCCGCAGGAGATCGACGAGGTGGAACGTCGCATCGTGCAATTCGAGATCGAGCGACAGGCACTGCAGAAGGAGACCGATCCCGCCGCGATCGAGCGCCGTCAGGTGCTCGAGCGCGAACTGGCCGAGGCGAAGGAGACGTCGGCCGGCATGAAGGCGCAGTGGCAGCGTGAGAAGGAATCGTTAGGCGCGGTGGGCAAGATCAAGGAAGAGATCGACGCCGCCAAGACCGCCGCCGAACAGGCCACGCGCTCGGGGGACCTCGGGCGCGCGGCCGAGATCCAGTACGGCACCATTCCGCAGCTGGAACGGCAGCTCAAGGAGGTCGAGGGAACGCTCGCGTCCAAGTCCGGCGAGGGGCGTCGCTTCCTGAAGGAAGAGGTGACGGCGGACGACATCGCCGAAGTCGTGTCGCGGTGGACGGGGATTCCCGTCACGCGCATGATGGAGACGGAGCGCGAACGGCTCACGAAGCTCGAGGACGAACTCGCGCGCCGGGTGGTCGGGCAGCGACAGGCAGTGGAAGCCGTGAGCAACGCGGTGCGTCGCTCCCGCGCCGGCCTGCAGGATCCCAATCGTCCGATCGGCTCGTTCATCTTCCTCGGTCCCACGGGCGTGGGCAAGACGGAAACGGCGCGAGCGCTCGCCGAATTCCTGTTCGACGACGAGACGGCGATGGTGCGCATCGACATGTCGGAGTACATGGAGAAGCACGCCGTGGCTCGGTTGATCGGAGCCCCGCCGGGGTACGTCGGCTATGAGGAGGGGGGGCAGCTGACGGAAGCCGTGCGCCGCCGCCCGTACCAGGTCGTCCTCTTCGACGAGATCGAGAAGGCGCACCCCGATGTGTTCAACATTCTCCTGCAGATCCTCGACGACGGGCGCCTGACGGACTCGCAGGGACGCACGGTCGACTTCCGCAACGTCGTGATCATCATGACGTCGAACGTGGGGTCGTCGTTCATCCTCGAACATGCCGGGAGCGACTGGGCCCTCGTGGAAGCCTCCGTGACCGGGGCGCTGCGGCAGCACTTCAAGCCGGAGTTCCTCAACCGGGTGGACGATATCATCGTCTTCCGCCCGCTCGGCCGGGAGCAGATCGGCACGATCGTCGAGTTGCAGCTGGCGCGCCTGCGCCGGCTCCTGGCCGATCGCAAGATCACGCTGGAGCTGACGGACGAGGCCAAGACGCTCATCGGGAACGAGGGATTCGACCCCGCGTTCGGCGCGCGCCCGCTCAAACGGGCCATCCAGCGCCTGCTGCAGAATCCGCTGGCGATGAGCATCCTCGACGGGCGCTTCGCCGACGGCGATACCATCCGCGTGGTGGTGGGGGACGACGGCGGGTTGCAGTTCGCCAAGGCGGAGTAACGCGTGTCGTTTGCGGCTGACGGAGAGCGCATGCAGGCCGCCCTCGCGCTCGCGCGCGAGGGCGTGTCGGTCGGTGAGGTGCCGGTGGGGGCGCTCGTCGTGCACGACGGGCTCGTGATCGGGGCCTCCGGCAATCGGACCGTGCGTGACCAGGACCCGACGGCGCACGCCGAGGTGGTGGCGCTCCGGCAGGCGGCAGCGGCCCTGGGTCGCTGGCGCCTCAATGGCTGCACCCTGTATGTCACGCTCGAACCGTGCGCCATGTGTGCGGGGGCACTCGTGCTGGCGCGCGTCGACCGCGTCGTCTTCGGCGCTTGGGACGAGAAGGCCGGGATGGCCGGTTCGGTCGAGGACCTCCTGCGGCACCCGCGACTGAACCATCGCCCCGAGGTGCGCGGCGGGGTGGAGGCGGAGGCCTGCGCGTCGCTCCTGCGCGACTTTTTCGGCCGCCGGCGCGACGCCTCCGACCGCTGACGCGACCCGCGCGGCCGCGGCGTTGACCTTTGGCGTCGTGCGGCGTCCTACGTTCGACGACGCCCCGCCGGATGCCGCCGACTCCCACGCACTCTCCCGTCCAGTTGATTCCCCGCGCCGCCGACTGGCGCGGCTTCTTCGCGCCCGGCCCCGCCGCCGCGGTGATCGACGCCGGGAGTGCCGGCGAACTGGTCGTGGCGCGGGTCCGCATCGCCCTCATGGGCGCGATCGCCTTCGTCCCGCTGGTGAGCATGTACGGCGCGAAGCACGTCGGGGTGCGCGAGAACCTCTCCGCGCTCGTGACCGTGCTCGCCGGCCTGGTCGTCTCCGCGGCGATCCTCGTGCTCGCCAGGCGCAACGATCGGCACCGGCGGCTCGCCATCTTCACGAGCGCGTTCGACGTCTCCCTCGTGTCGGTGACACAGCTCGCGTACCTGTTGCAGGACTTCCCGTCGGCGGCCGCCAACTCGCGCACCACCTTCGTCGCGTACTTCATGGCGGTGGGCGCCACCTGCCTGCGGTGGGATGTGCGCATCACGCTGTTTGCCGGCATGTTGGCGATCGTCGAGTACAGCGCCATCGCCGTCCTGGCCTGGGCGCGCTGGCCGGCGATTCCGACCCCCGACGTCCTGGTCCACGGGGAGTTCGTCTGGGGTCACCAGATGGGACGCGTGGTCTTTCTCATCGCGTTCACCGTGATGTGCGCGGCGATCGTGCGGCAGTCCGTGCAGCTGCGCATCTCCTCCACGCACGACGCGCTCACCCGGCTCATGAACCGGGCCTTCTTCGAGGAACGGCTGCGCGACGAGTTGTCGCGCGCCGCGCGCACGCACTCGGCGCTCTGCGTCGCGCTGCTCGACATCGATCACTTCAAGCGCGTCAACGACGAGCACGGGCACGACGCCGGCGACGCCGCCCTGCAGGTGGTCGCCTCGGTGCTGCGCCGGGCCGTGCGCCGCAACGACCTGATCGCCCGCTGGGGGGGCGAGGAGTTCGCGCTCGCCTTTCCCGACACGCGCCTCCCCGAGGCGTTCGGGAAGCTCGAACAGCTCCGACTCGAGGTCGCCTCGCACACGATCGTCCTCCCATCCGGGGCGCAGTTGCGGCTGACGGCTTCGGCCGGATTGGCCACCCTCGGCGATGATGGCGCCGACCTGCGGACGCTCCTGCAGGCGGCCGACCAGCGCCTGCTCGAGGCGAAGCGCAGCGGGCGGAACCGCGTCAGCATGACCGCCCCCACCCGACCGCAGAGCGGGGGGTGGCGGGTCGTCGTGGCCAGCTGAGCGACACTGCCTGCGCGCCGAGCGAATGCGGCGCGCTCGTTGACTACGCTTCTACCCCCGAATATTCTTCGTGTCTGTTTTGGACAGGTGTCCGAGTGGCTGAAGGAGCCGGTCTCGAAAACCGGTGTACCGGCAACGGTACCGTGGGTTCGAATCCCACCCTGTCCGTCGAACATCGCGCGCACTCGCGCGCGGCCAACGCGCCGGAGCGTCTTTCCGGCGCGTTGTCGCTTGAGGCGGCACCCGTTGCGGGGCGTTCGCGCGAGTGAGCAGCAGGGGCGGGACGCCGCGACGGTCGTCACCTCCCCTCGAAGAGCGTTGGACGGGTGGCCGAGTGGTTTAAGGCGCACGCCTGGAAAGTGTGTGTACGTGAAAGCGTACCGAGGGTTCGAATCCCTCCCCGTCCGTCGGGGGCTCGTCCCCTGCCAACGGCCCCCCGCCTCCGCGGGGGGCCGTTTGTGTTAGGCGTGGGTTCATGAAGCGCGCGCAGATTGCCACCAGACGCGCCGGCGGCCAGATTCGCGGCTGACTCGCGCGTTCGCGCCATCGCAGGCGCGAGAGCCGCCCGCGCGCGCAGCTCGCCACGCGGCCCCCCTCCATCACGCCGTCACAGCCCCCCGCATGCCCAACCTCGCGATTCTCCACCCGCAGGTCGTCCATTTCGTCGTCGGCCTACTCATCGTCGGCGTGCTGTTCCGGCTCGTCTCGCTCACGGGAAAGCTGTCGTGGACGAATCAGGCCGCCGCCGCGCTCCTCATCATGGGGACCGCAGCGGCTGCAGTCGCCGTCAAGTCGGGAATGGATGCACACGGGCCGGTCGAGCGCGTCCCCGGCTCTCGCCCGATCGTCCAGGAGCACGAAGAAGCCGGCGAGACGACGCGCAACATCTTCTTCGGCGTCGTCCTCCTCGAACTCGGTGCCCTCGCCCTGTCAGGCGGGGCCCAGCGCGCCCTGCGCTTCGGCTCGGCGGCCGTCGGCCTGGTTGGGCTCTTCTTCCTGTATGAGACGGGGGAAGAAGGGGGCGAACTGGTCTACTCGTACGCGGGCGGGGTCGGGATTCGCAGCGGCGAACCGGCTGACGTCGAGCGTCTGCTCCTCGCCGGCCAGTACCATCAGGCGATGCTCGACCGGAAGAACGGAAAGGGGGCCGAAGCAGCGACGCTGATCAGTGAGATGGCCAAGCGCTTTCCCAACGATACGTCGGTCATGATCATGGCCATCGAGTCGTCACTGCGTGATCGCAACGACGCTGCGGCAGCGCTTGCCGCCCTCGACGCGTTCCGCGTTCCCGCCGACAACCGACGCCTCGTGATGAGCACCGGGATGCTGCGGGCCGATGCACTCGTCGCGATGGGGCAGAAGGACTCGGCCCGCGCCACCATTCAGGCACTGCTCAAGGCGGTGCCGGACAACCCGCGCCTGATGGCGA
The DNA here is from genome assembly GCA_016719105.1 of Gemmatimonadota bacterium. Classification (NCBI taxonomy): domain Bacteria; kingdom Pseudomonadati; phylum Gemmatimonadota; species Gemmatimonadota bacterium. The sequence goes on from JADKAQ010000003.1 coordinate 235,220, forward strand.
AGCTCGACTCCCTCAAGTAGGGCAGCTCCTGCCTCTTGCGCGCGTCTCGCCCGACGGCAAACGCTTGTCGGGCGCGACGCCATGTCGCTTCACCGCAACGCTTATCGGCAGCGTTGGCCCTGTTCAAGCGTGATTCCGCTCACAAATTTCGGGAGACGAATGGCACATCTCCTGCCTTGGATAGTCGCCGAGAGGCGAGCATGTGTCGTCCGTCGCGACGCAATCTCCCAGGCCAGGGCACGTCGGGCCGGCGCATGCCGTTCTCTCTCCCCCGGTCCGTTCGAACACCACGGTTGATCCGGAGTCGTCGACGTGAAGGAGAATCGCCACCTGACGCTTCTTTCTCGCATCGCCCTGCTCGTCACGGTCGGTGACCTGGCGACCAAGGCGGCGGCGAAGGAGCTGCTGTCTGGCGAAGCGACCTGGTTCGCGTCGTGGCTCCACTTCGCCGTCGTGCACAACGATCAGGGGGCCTTCGGATGGTCGGCCGGGGTGTACACCTGGCAGCTCAACCTCGCCCTGACCATGGCGGCGATCGTCTTCATGATCCCCGTCACCCGCGATCTGGCGCGCATCGATCCGTCGGCGCCGCGCGCCCTCGGGCTCATCGTGGGGGGTGCCCTCGGGAACCTCGCCAGCCTGGTCACCTCGCCGTACGGGGTCGTCGACTTCATCCAGGTCGACCTGGAGAACGTGGGCGTCGCCCTCAACGTGGCCGACGTTGCCGCCTACGCCGGGCTGGCGATGATCCTTCGGACCGGGGGGCTCCTCGTGCTCGCGCTCCGGCGGGAGGGGCGGCTGCAGCCCTCAGCACAGGCCCCCGTCCCCGACATCTTCGCGGAGAAGGCGGCGCTCAAGGCCAAGCTTCGCGCGCATCGCCGCGACGACGATGCGCGTCCGGTCACCCCGCTGGGCGTCCCGGACATCGCGGTCGTCGACTGGAATCGGGTGACCCGTCCCATCGCGCAGCTCGCCGACAGCCCGCCGTCGGAGGAGGTCGAGGTGATCGACATTCGCGATGCCGGGCGTCGGCGCGGGGTCGTGGGGGAGATCTCTCCTGCGCCGTCCGAGCGTGGGCGGGGGGCGCTTCGGCAGCTTTCGACGAAGCTCGACGCGACGGGCGACTCGCCGGAGCGCTGACCGCCTCCGACCGGGGGAGGGGCAGCTCCTGCCGCCTCACCCTGCATGCCGACGTGTGGGACGTCGCCAATAGGTGACGACAACCACACTCATGCGTATGAAGGTAGGCGGTTTCTGCCGCCGTCCTCCGATTCGCCACTCGGCATGCGCCTTTCGATCGGCCAGAAGCTCACACTCGCGTTCAGCGCCGCGGTCTCGATTCTCCTCGTGACCGGCGTCGTGTCGTATCGCAATACGCGTGAGCTGCTGCGGACGACCGACGCGGTGTCGCAGGCGCAAGCGGTGCTGGCCTCGGTAGACGGCGTCGCGGCGGCGCTGGCCGATGCCGAGGCGGCCGCCCGCGCACATGCCCTGACGGGGGCCCCCCTCCATAGCCGACAGTTGCAAGGCGCGGCCGACGTGGCGGGCGGTCACCTCAGCAACTTGACCCAACTCGTGGTTGGCGACTCGCTGACGCGTCGCGATGTCGGTACCCTGGATACGTTGGTGGCGCGGCGGATCGCGATGTTGCAGCAGGCGATGCAGCTGCGGGCCGGGGCTATGCTCGATTCGGCGACACGGCTCGTGACCAGCGACGATGCCACGTCCGGACGGGGCGCGGCGCTGTCGCTCATCGCCACGGTGCGCGATCGCGAGCGCGAGGAGTTGGCGGCGCAATCGGTCGCCGCCCATCGCAGCGGCAGCCGTGCCGACTTCATCCTGCGGTTTGGCCTGCTCCTGGTGGCACTCCTCGGTCCGCTCGCCTTCTTCATGGTGCGCAACGACTTCACGTCGCGCCAAGAGGCGGAGCGTGCCCTCCTGGAGAGTGAGTCCCGCTTTCGCGCGGCGACCGACGGGAGCCTCGACGCGTTCTACGTCCTGCGTGCCATTCGCGACGGGTCGGGCGAGGTCCTCGACTTCGAGTTCGTCGACCTGAACGCACGCGCCGAGTCGTTGCTGGGGCACGGTCGCGGCGAGGTCCTCGGGCAGCGACTTTGCGAGCTGATCCCGGCCAATCGTACGCTGGGATTCGTCGAGAAGTACCGGCAGGTGATGGAGACCGGGGTGGTGCTCGAGGAGGAATGCGAGGTGATCTCCCGCGACTATCACGCCGCGTGGATTCACCACCAGGTCGTCCCGCTCGTCGATGGCGTCGCGATCACCTCGCGCGACATCACCGAGCGGCGCCGACAGGAGGAGGCGCTGCGCGCGCTCTCGTTGATCGACGAACTGACGGGGCTCTACAACCGGCGCGGCTTCCTGACACTCGCGCAGCAGCAGCTCAAGCTGGCACGACGCGGGCACCGCGAGTTGGTCCTCCTGTTCGTCGACATGGACGACTTCAAGGAGATCAACGACACGTTCGGGCACAGCGAAGGCGACATGGCGCTCAAGCGTGCGTCGGACGTCCTGCGGCATACGTTCCGCGACTCGGACATCATCGCGCGGCTCGGGGGCGACGAGTTCGTGGTGCTGGCCACCGACACCGGCAAGACCGGGAGCGAGATCATCATTCAGCGACTGCGTCGCGAACTGCTGGAGCGGAACGATCGGGAGGGCTACCCGTATCGCCTGTCGTTCAGCGTTGGTGCCGCACGCTTCGACCCTGAGGCGCCGCCGTCGATCGAGGAGTTGATGGCCGCCGCCGATGCGATGCTCTACGAGCAGAAGAAGTACAAGCGCCAGTCTGCGCCGCTCCCCGCCGCACTCCCCGCCGCGATTCCCGCGTAGGCGGGGCGTACGCCCCAGGGTGGCGCGACCGTTGGCGGCCAGCCGGGTTCTCTCGGCTTGAATGCGCCCGACCGCATCGTCCGGACGTCGCCGCTTCATTTTGCCGATGGGAGGGCGCATATTGGCCGCTCATGGCATCCACGCGTACGATCGCGCTCGACGCCCGGGCCGTGGCCAGAACGCTGCGCCGCATGGCCGACGAAATCGTCGAGCTGTTTGACGGGACGGACGACCTCATCTTGGTCGGCATTCAGCGGCGGGGGGTGCAACTGGCCGACCGCCTTGTGCAGATGATCCAGGAGCGCGAGGGGGTGCAGCTGCCACGCGGCGCGCTGGACATCACCCTGTATCGCGACGACCTGCAGACTGTGGGACCGCGTCCCGTGGTGGGGAAGACGCATCTCCCCTGGTCGATCGACAAGAAGCGGGTGGTCATCGTCGACGACGTGCTGTACACGGGGCGGACGATCCGGGCGGCGCTCGACGAGCTGGCCGACTTCGGGCGGCCCGCACGCATCGCCCTTGCGGTCCTCGCCGACCGGGGAGGTCGCGAACTCCCGATCCATGCCGATATCGTGGGCAAGCGCATGGACGTCACACCGGGGGCGCGAGTCGACGTGCTGGTCGGTGAGCTGGACGGTGAGGATTCGGTCATCCTCGTGCACCCGGAGGGCGCATGAGTTCCTCCGCCGACATCGGCAAGGACCTGCTGGGGCTCGAGGAGCTGTCGGCGGCGCAGATCCAGCTCCTGCTCGACACCGCGGAGCCGTTCAAGGAGATCTCCCTTCGCGCGATCAAGAAGGTGCCGACGCTGCGCGGGGCGACGATCGTCAACCTCTTCTTCGAGCCCTCGACGCGTACGCGCATCTCGTTCGAGTTTGCCGAGAAGCGCCTGTCGGCTGATACGGTGAATGTGGCGTCGGCCGGATCGAGCGTGTCGAAGGGGGAAACGCTCGTCGACACGGCGCGCAACCTCGAGGCGATGAAGATCGACATGGTGGTCGTGCGCCATGCGTCGTCGGGGGCTGCGCGCTTTCTCGCGCAGCGCATCGAGTCCAACGTCATCAACGCCGGCGACGGGACGCACGAGCACCCGACGCAGGGGCTGCTCGACATGCTCACGTTGCGCGATCACTTCAAGCGCCTCGCGGGACTGCGAGTGTGCATCTGCGGCGATGTGCTCCATTCGCGCGTGGCGCGATCCAACATCTGGGGGCTGCAGAAGATGGGGGCGGAAGTCGCCATCTGCGGGCCCTACTCGCTCCTCCCCAACCACGTCGAGTCGCTCGGCGTGACGGTCTTCCGTCGCATCGAGGAAGCCATCGAGTGGGCCGACGCGCTCAACATCCTCCGCTTGCAGCTTGAACGCATGCAGGGGGGCTACATCCCGTCGTTGCGCGAGTACAATCGCGTCTTCGGCGTCACGCGCGAGAAGCTCGAGCGGGCACCGCGTGACGTGCTCATCATGCACCCGGGTCCCATGAACCGCGGCGTGGAGATCGACTCCGACGTCGCCGATGGCCCGCATTCGGTCATCCTCGACCAGGTGACCAACGGTGTTGCCGTCCGCATGGCGGTGCTGTACCTGTTAGCCGGTGGCAGTCCGGCGCTCGCCGAGGCTGCGAAGGGTTAGCCGTCCGTCGTTGGAAGTCTGCGCGTTGATGGTCGAAGTCCGACGCCGAGGAGGGCCGTGCGCGACGCGTCCTCAGTCCTCCGTCTCCCGTCTCCCGTCTCCCGTCTCGTTCCGTGCCTAACACCACGTCCCATCAGTACCTCCTGCTGCGCAACGGCCGTGTCCTCGACCCGTCGTCGAACCTCGACGTGGTGGGAGATGTGCTGGTCGCCGACGGCGTCATCGAGCACGCCGGGGCCCCGTTAGGCGAGGTGCGCCGCGACGGCGACCTCCTCGAGATCGATTGTGCCGGCCAGATCGTGTCGCCCGGCTTCGTTGACGTCCACTGCCACCTGCGCGAGCCGGGACGCGAGGACGTCGAGACGATCGCCACCGGCGCCCGCGCCGCCGCGGCCGGTGGCTTCACCGCGGTGTGCGCCATGCCGAACACCGATCCGGTCACCGACAATCAGGCCGCGGTCGGCTTCATCATTCGGCAGGCCACGCGGGCGGCGGCGGCACGCGTGTATCCCATCGGCGCGATCTCGGTCGGGCAGAAGGGCGAGGCGCTCGCCGAGTTCGGCGAGATGATCGGGGCAGGGGCCGTCGCGGTGAGCGACGACGGCAAGCCGGTGGCCAGTGCGCAACTCATGCGCACCGCCCTCGAGTATGCGCGCACCTTCGAGATTCCGGTCGCCGATCACTGCGAAGAGCCGACGCTCGCCAAGGGTGGCGCGATGAACGAGGGGGTCGTCTCGGCGCGACTCGGGCTCAAGGGAATCCCGAGCGAGGCCGAGGAGATCATGGTCATCCGGGACATCCTGCTCGCGCGTCGCACCGGCGGGCACGTCCACCTGTGTCACATGTCGACCAAGACGTCGGTCGAGCTCATTCGATGGGGGAAGGATCGCAACATCCGCGTCACCGCCGAGGTGTGCCCGCATCACCTCTCACTCACCGAGGACGCGGTCGAGGGGTACAACACCAACGCCAAGATGAATCCGCCGCTCCGCACGGCCGAGGACGTCGAGTTCCTCAAGCAGGCGGTGAAGGACGGCACGATCGATCTGGTGGCCACGGACCACGCGCCACACCACTATGACGAGAAGGAGCGCGAGTTCTCCGATGCGCCCAACGGCATCGTCGGGCTGGAGACTGCGCTCGCCGTGATGGTGACCAACCTCGTCGAGCCCGGCATCATCAGCTACGCGACGCTGGTGGAGCGCATGTCGTGCTCGCCGGCGCGCATCTTTCACCTTCCGGGTGGGACGCTGCGTCGCGGAACTGTGGCCGACATCACAGTCTTCGATCCAAAGGCACGGTGGAGCGTCGACCCCGCCAGCTTCCTGTCGAAGGGGCGCAACACACCGTACGCGGGAAAGCCGCTCGCCGGCCGCGCCACCTGTACCATTGTGGGCGGACGGATCGTCTATCGGCTGACGAATTAGGTGAGGGGGATGGCGCCACGCGGCACGTACGCAACCAAGCGGGACATCGTCACGGTCTGTCGGCGCCTCTACGAGCGCGGATTGATCGCGGGCCCCGATGGCAACGTGTCGGTGCGCGTCGCCCCCGATCGTATTCTCGTCACTCCGGCGGGGATGTCTAAAGTGGATGTGCAGGTCGAGGACCTCGTCGAGCTCGCGCTCGACGGCCGTCAGCTGCGCGGGGCGACACAGGCGTCGTCCGAAGTGCAGATGCACCTGCGCATCTACCAGCGACGCCCCGACGTCCACGCGGTGGTGCACGCCCATCCACCGACGGCGACGGGGTTCTCGGTGGCAGGGGAGTCGTTCGCCGCCTGTGTGCTCCCGGAGGTGCTCTTCCAGGTGGGGTGGGTCCCGCTGGTGCCGTATGCCACGCCGGGGACCACGGCCCTGGCCGATGCCTTTGAACCATTCGTGGCGCAGCACGATGCCTTCCTGATGGCCAACCATGGGGCGACGACGATCGGCCCGACGCTGACCATCGCGCACCAGCGCATGGAGAGCCTCGAGCACAGCGCCCGGATCCTCCTGACCGCACGACTGCTGGGGCGCGTGAACACGCTCACCCCATCGCAGGTAGAAGCGTTGGTAGAAGCGCGCGCGCGCGCCGTGCCGGGCGCGACGTATCCCGGATGCCCTGTTCCGTCCGCGTAGCACACGAGGGAGACGCATGACGAGTTTCGAATCGAATCCGATGGACGCCCTGGCGGGCCTGCTCGAAGAGCGGCGGCGCTATGAGGGATGGCTGGCGCAGCTGGAAGCGCGCCGCGCCGATTCGCCGAGCCACGTGGTGGATCGCGTACGGGGCGACTACTCCGGCCGCCTCGACGCCGTCACGCAGAAGCTCCGCGACCGCGCCGAGGAGCTCGAGGCGTCGGCCGCCGGGTTGCGCGCGCGCATCGAGGCCCTGCAGGGTGAGGAGTCGCAGCGCCGCGATGAACGTGCCGAGCTCGAACTGCGCGCACTGGTCGGGGAGTACCAACCGGACCAGGCGCAATCGTCGATCGCCGCGTGCGACGAGGCCATTGGGCATCTGATGGGTGAGCGCTCCACGCTCGAAGCGGAGCTCTCGCGCATCACCGAGGTGCTCGCGCTCGTCGCGCCACCTCCGCTCCCGCCGATCGAGTCGCCGTCGAGCGAGGCGTCGATGCCGGAGGAACCAGCAGCGGTCGCCGAGGGGGCGGTGAACCACGATCAGGGCGAGCCCCTGCAGACGCAGGAGATGGCCACCGCGTCGGCGCTGGAGACGGCGAGTCTCTCGACCACCGCCGAGCCTTCGCCGATGGACGAGCTGGCGTTTCTGCACTCCGTCGTTGATGCGCCGCGCGAGGAGCACGCGCCGGTGTCGGCGGAGCCCTCCGCGCCGCGTGCGGAGTCCAGCGCCGATCTGCTGCCGCCTCCGGTGCTCACGGCGCCGCGTCGTCCGGTGACGCCGCTCTCCACGAGCATCCCGACGACGCGCGATCCGTTCGCGAGCACGGCGAAGGTGTCGTCGTTGACGCCGGGGAGCATCCCGTCGTTCCTGAAGGACATGCCGACGGAGCAGGTGAAGACGCTCAAGTGCCAGGAGTGCGGCACGATGAACTACCCCACGGAGTGGTACTGCGAGCGTTGCGGTGGCGAGCTGGCGGCGATGTAGGCGCCACGCGCCGACCGGGCAGCGCCCGGGCGCGGTAGGAAACGAGACGGGGCGATCCGAGAGGATCGCCCCGTGCTGTTTGTAGCGGCCGAGCCCGCGCGTTACTTGGCGGCGTTCGCCTTCTTGGCGATGCGGCTCTTGTGACGGGCAGCGGTGTTCTTGTGGATCAGTCCCTTGCGGGCGGCGCGGTCGAGCAGCGAGACGGCCGACTTGTCGACATCGGGCGTGGAGCCGGCGGCCTTCGCCTTCTTCAACGCCGTGCGAAGTGCGGAGCGCTGGGCGCGATTGCGTACGGTCGCGGCGCGGGACTTCCGCATGTTCTTTGCGGCGGAGGCGATATTCGGCACGAAGAAACTCCGGGTGTTCTAGGGTTGGTTGCGAGCCATGAATCCTATCGGGGACGAGGGGGCATGTCAAGGAACGACACTACTTTGACTCTCGTTTCCCCCATCGCTAGCTTGCCCGTCCTTCCGCTCCGCCCCTGGTCACCGTCCCCCCTCCGCCGTCGCCCATTGGATAAGCTCCAGGAGTTCCTGCTCGTGGCGCCGGTGCTGCTCTTTTCGATGGTGGCCCACGAGTTCGCTCATGGGTACGCGGCGCTCAAGCAGGGGGATCCCACAGCCTACCAGCTGGGGCGGCTCACGTGGAATCCGGTCAAGCACATCGACCCGTTCTTCACCGTGATCCTGCCGATGATCACCTTCTTTACCGGGGGGTTCATTTTCGGTGGGGCCAAGCCGGTGCCGGTGACGCCGCGTAACTACCGCAACTATCGTCGGGGCGACATCATCGTCTCGATGGCCGGGATCGTGACCAACCTGATCCTCGCGGTGCTGTGCACCGGGGCCATCGTCCTGCTCGGGCTGGTGGGACGTGCCCTCCCGGTCGCCACCGATACGCTGGCCATCCTGCAGCGCATGATGATCACCGGGGTCGTGTTCAACCTGATCCTCGCGATGTTCAACCTGCTGCCGATTCCGCCGCTCGATGGATCGCACGTGATGAAGTATCTGCTCCCGCCGTCGTGGGCGATCCGCTATCAGCAGGTCGGGATGTACGGGGTCTTCATCCTCATGATCCTCATGATGACGCGCGTGGGCGCGCCGCTGCTGTCGGCCTGGATGACACCGGTGAACCTGCTCGGCGGCGTGATGTTGCGCGCCATTTCGCAGTTTGTCCTTCCCAGCCAGTTCACGCTGGGGATGTGACGATGACGGCGCCTGCGGCGGAGTTCGACAACACCTTCGTGGTGGACCTCTCGCAGTTCCAGGGCCCGCTGGACCTGCTGCTCGGGCTCATCCGCGACGAGAAGGTCGACATCTACGACATTCCCATCTCGCGCATCGCCGACCAGTTCCTGGCCCGCATCAGCACCTTGGGGTTGGATCAGGCGGCGGACTATCTCGAGATGGCGGCACGCCTGCTGCGCATCAAGGCGCAGCTCCTCCTGCCGCGCAACGAGCACGACGAGGCGTGGGAAGACCCGCGCGCGGAACTCGTCAGGCGCCTGCTGGAGTACCAGCAGATGCGCGAGGTGGTGGACGTCCTCGAGAAACTCGCTGAGGAACGTCGTGCGCGCTTCGCCCGCGCGTACATCCCGCCCTCGGGCGCGGAGCCGCCGCCGTCGCCGCTCGCCTTGTCGCTCGCCGAGCTGCTATCGGCGATCGACCGCGTGTTGCGCGTGGCGAAGGACCCGGCGGTGCACGATGTCATTCCGCGCGCCCTCGATGTGGACGGCGCGATCGCCACCGTGCGCGGTGTCCTCCTGCTGCAGGAACGTGCGCGTTGGCGCGACGTGGTGCGGCAGGGCGCCGAGCGGTGGGAGATTCTTTCGGCACTCCTGGCGCTCCTCGAGCTGGCGCGCCGTGGCGAACTCAAACTCAAGCAGGCGAATCCGTTCGCCAACGTGTTCATCACTCGTGAATCCCCTGGCCAAGCTGCTTGAGGCGGCGCTCTTCTCGAGCGCCCGCCCTGTCCCGAAGGAAGAACTGGCGGCGCTCGATCCGGAGGCGTCGCCCGCGGCCGTGCAGTCGGCGCTCGACGAGCTGCGCGAGACGTACGACAACAATGGCCACGGCGTCGAGCTCGTCGAGCTGGGCGAGGGGTGGCAGATCCTGACCCGTCCGGAATACACCGAGGCCATCGAGCGCGCGCAGCTGGCGGTGCGCCCGCACCGTTTATCTGCGGCGGCCCTCGAGTCACTCGCCATCATCGCGTACCGGCAGCCCATCGGTAGGGCGGAGATCGAGGAGATCCGTGGGGTCAATGTCGGCGGCGTCCTCAAGTCGTTGCACGAGCGCGGACTGATCGACGTGACCGGGCGAGGGGAGGGGATCGGGCGCCCGCTGCTGTATGGGACCACGCCGCTCTTCCTCGAACAGTTTGCCCTGCGCCATCTCGAAGAACTGCCGCGCGCCGACGAACTGGCGGTCGCGCTTCGCTCTGAACCGAAGCCCATCTGATGACTGAGCCGATGCGCATCCACCGCGCCCTCGCGCGCGCCGGGGTCGCATCGCGTCGCCACGCCGAGACGCTGATCGCCGAAGGGCGCGTCACGGTCAACGGGGGCGTGGCGCGGCTGGGGCAGACGGTCGATCCCAACCGCGACCGCGTGCAGGTCGACGGCAAGGAGATCGCGCTCGAGGCGGCCGCTTCCAAGTGGTACGTGCTCAACAAGCCGGCGGGCGTCATGACCACCCGGCGCGATCCCGAAGGGCGCCGGACGGTGTTCGAGATGGTCCCGGAGGTCCCGGGACTCACGTACGTGGGCCGGCTCGACTTCCTCACGGAAGGGGTCCTGCTCATGACCAACGACGGGGAGGGGGCCAACCGGCTGACCCACCCAAGCTCGGAAGTCGAGCGCGTCTACGTCGCGACCGTGCGCGGCAACGCGAAAGGGGCGGCCGATCAGGCTCGGCAAGGGGTGGAGCTCGAGGACGGGATGGTCAAGCCGGCGTGGGTCAATGTGCATCCCATGGAAAACCGGCGGTGGATGTTCGAGATCGCCATTCGCGAGGGGCGCACGCGCGAGATCCGTCGGCTCTGCGCCGCGCTCGGTCTGGAGGTCGAGCGCCTGGTGCGCACGCAGTTCGGCCCCGTGCGAATCGGCGAGTTGGAGCCCGGTACATGGCGCGAGCTCAGCCCACGCGAGGCGGCGATGCTCGAAGTCATGACGGGGACCGACGTCCCCCACGGGAAGCCGCCACGGAAGCGAGACGATCGCAAGCGACCAGCGACCACGGGCGAGCGACCGGCGCGTGGCGAACGGCCGTCGCGTGGTGAGCGGCCGGCCCGTGGTGAGCGGCCGGCCCGTGGCCCGTGGCGAGGGTTCTGCGCGTGGCGAACGTCCCTCCGTCGGCGAGCGTTCCGCGCGTGGTGAGCGTCCTGCGCGAAGTGAGCGACCGACTCGCAGCGAACGCCCCGCGCGCAGCGATCGTCCGGCGCGCGCCGACGGTGCGGAGGGGAGCGCGCGCCCCGAGCGCCGGGAGCGTCCGGCGCGCAGCGAACGCCCCGAACGTGGCGGTGCATCGCGCGGCGGTTCGCCACGTGGCGCGTCGTCACGCCGGGACGCCGCACGCGGTGACGCCGCACGTTCTGGCGGTGCGCGACCCGCGAGCGGTCGGCGGAGCGAGGGGGGGAGCGCGTCTCGCGTGTCCCCTCCCAGGCGTCGCTCGACGCGTGACTAGAAGCCAACACACCGATGGTCGACGGCTCCTGGCTGGCGCCCGGCGTCGGAACGCCGGCGACTTCTTGTGAAATGGCCCGTCGCGTCGAGTGGCGCGCCAGACGGCGAGCGGAACGACGCCCGCGGCGCGCGACGACCGCGGGCGTCGGCGTAACGCGCCGAGGGCGACGGTCGGAACCGTCGCGCCGTTCGGTGTAAGAGCGACAGAACCCTTCGCGACAGGAGCACGCGCACGTGGCAACCCAGGCGGCAACGGACATGGCGCTGGTACAGGCCGTCGAACGCGAGGTCGGGAAGCGCGTCGTCGGCCAGGAGTACATGGTGGAGCGTCTCCTGATCTCGCTCCTCACCGGCGGACACGTCCTCCTCGAAGGCGTCCCGGGGTTGGCCAAGACGCTCACGGTGCGCACGCTAGCCGAGACGATTCACACGACGTTCCAGCGCATCCAGTTCACCCCCGACCTCCTGCCGGCCGACGTGCTGGGGACCCAGGTGTTCGACCAGTCGACGGGGGCGTTCACGATCAAGCGCGGGCCGATCTTCGCCAACATCGTCCTCGCCGACGAGATCAACCGGGCGCCGGCCAAGGTGCAGGCCGCGCTGCTCGAGGCGATGCAGGAGAAGCAGGTGACGTTAGGCGGGCAGACCTTTCGCCTCGAGGAGCCGTTCCTCGTGCTCGCGACGCAGAACCCGATCGAGCAGGAGGGCACCTATCCGCTGCCCGAGGCGCAGGTCGACCGCTTCATGCTGAAGCTCCGCGTGGGCTACCCGTCACGCGAGGAAGAGAAGGAGATCATGCGGCGCATGGCGAGCGGCGATCCGATCGCGATCCACCCGATCGCCTCGCCGCAGGCCATCCTCGAGGCACGGCATCGCATCACCGAGCTGTACATGGACGAGCGCATCGTCGACTACATCGTCGACATCGTGCACGCCACACGCTATCCCGCCGAGGCGAAGCTCAAGGAGCTCGCGCCGCTCATCGAGTTCGGGGCCAGCCCGCGCGCGACGATCGCGCTCGCCCAGGCCTCTCGCGCCCACGCCTTCCTGCGCGGGCGCACCTACGTGACGCCGGACGACATCAAGGCGATCGCCCCCGACGTGCTGCGGCATCGCGTCCTCACGACCTACGAAGCCGAAGCCGAGAGCGTGACGAGCGACGACATCGTGAAGCGGATCCTGGATACGGTCGAGGCGCCGTGAGGGGGGCGACGGCCTGATGTCGGCACCCGTCGCGACCACGCGCCCGGTCCTGATCACGCCCGAGATCCTGCGCCAGGTCAAGCTGGTCGAGCTTCGCACGCGCCGCCTCGTGAACTCCCTCTTCTCCGGCGAGTATCGCTCCATCTTCAAGGGGCAGGGGATGGAGTTCGCCGAGGTGCGCGAGTACCAGCCGGGCGACGAGGTGCGGTCCATCGACTGGAACGTGACGGCGCGCATGCGTCGGCCGTTCGTCAAGCGCTACATCGAGGAGCGCGAGCTCACGTTGATGCTGGCGGTCGACATCTCGGGGTCGGAGCGCTTCGGCACGGTGCGGCGCTTCAAGTCCGAACTGGCCACGGAGCTGGCGGCGGTCCTGACGATGTCGGCGGTGCGCAACAACGATCGCGTCGGCGCGCTCCTCTTCACCGATCGCGTGGAGCACTTCGTCCCGCCGCGCAAGGGCCGCCGGCACGCGCTGCGCATCCTGCGCGATGTGCTGGTGCACGAGCCGAAGGGGACGGGAACGGACACGCCGCTGGCGCTCGACTTCCTGCGCGGGCTGCTCAAGCAGCACGCGATCATCTTCCTCATCTCCGACCTGCAGGACCCCGGGCTCGAGCGCTCGCTCAAGCTGCTCGGCCAGCGGCACGACCTCGTGGTCGCCACGCTGGACGACCCGAGCGAGACCACGCTGCCCGACATCGGCATGGCGCGCTTTGTCGACCCGGAGAGTGGAGAGACGCTGGATGTCGATACCAGCGATCCCGCCGTTCGCTCGGCGTACGACCAACTCTCGACAGCTGAACGCGACGCGCGACGCGCGATGCTGCGTCGCTTGGCCATCGACGAGATTCCGATCTCGACGGCCGGCGGGTACATCGAACCGCTGCTGCGGTTCTTTCGGGCGCGCGAGCGCCGGGCGGCACGCGGATGACGGAGGCCGTGCCCGAGGGGGGAATGGCGCGCCATGCCGGCGGCCACGGCGTGCGGCGTTCGAGGCACGGCGGGTGGCGCCTGACGACGCTCCTGTTCGCGGTGATCGCGACGCTTCCGCTGGCGCCGCGCGTCGCGCTGTCGCAGGGGTCGGGCGACCGGACCCGCGGCGCATCGGCCGACAGCGCCCTCCGCGCCATTTCCCGCGGCGTGGCGGTGCTCCCTGAGACGGTCACGGTCGGGGACCCGTTCCGCGTGGTGGTCCGGGTGCGCGCTCCCCGCGGGGCGACGCTCGAGTTCGCGGCGGTCCCCGATTCGGGGACGGGCGTCGAGGCGCTGGATCCGGTGCACGTCGTGCCGACGCTCGACTCGACGGCGACGGAACAGACGGCGACGTATCGTCTCGCCGCCTGGGATGTCGGCGCGCGTGCCATTCGCATCCCCGACGTCATCGTGCGCGACTCGCTCGGCGTCCGGCGCGTGGCCGTCGGGCGCACGCTGTCGGTGTTTGTGGCCACGGTGCTTCCGGCCGACTCGACGGAACGCGTGCCCAGGCCGCCGCGGGCGCTGTACGAGTTCGGGCCGCCCTGGTGGTGGTGGGCCCTGGTGGCGCTTGCAGCGTTAGGCGTGCTGGTCGCGGTCTGGTGGCTCTGGCGCCGTCGCCGACAGCCGGTGTCGGCGGTGCGCCGGTCGCCGCGTGACGAGGCAGAGGCGGCCTTCGGTCGCGTCGAGGCGCTCGAACTCGTGGCCAGTGGCGAGCGAGGGCTGCACGTGGCGCTCATGGCCGAGGTGCTGCGCGATTACCTGTCGCGCGTCGTGCCGTCGGCGGCGCCGTCGCTGACCTCCTCGGAGTTGCTGCTGCAGTTGCGTGGCGATGGGCGGCTCCCGCTGCCGCGCCTCGTACGCCTGCTGCAGGACGTCGACCTCGTGAAGTTTGCCGCCTTGCCGATCGATGCGGTGCGGGCGGAGGCGCTCGGGGGGGAGGCGCGTGCCCTCGTGGAGGCGATCGACGTGGCGGTGCAGCCACGTGAGCCGGCCGTCGTGCCGGGGGGCCCGGCGCCGCGCGACGCACGGGAGGCGGCATGATGCCCGCCGTCACCGACTGGCCCTGGATGCTCCCGGTCGCGCTCCTGCTGGGGGCGTTGGCCACGTCGCTCGTGGTCGTTGCCGTCAGGCGCAAGCGCGGGCGGCTCGCACGCCTGGCCGAGGCGCCGCTGCTGGCGCGCCTGGCGCCCGCGAGCGCTGTGGCGCCGGCACATTGGCGGGCCGCCCGGCTGGGGGTAGCGACGCTCCTCGCGGGAGTTGCCTTCGCCGGCCCTCGGTGGGGGACCGAACCGGCGATCGTGAGCGGCGAGGGGATCGACGTGGTCCTCGCGTTGGACGCGTCGCTCTCGATGCTCGCGACCGATGACCGCCCCAATCGACTGGAGCGCATGAAGCAGGAGGTCCGGCGCTACCGCGACCTCGCGCGCTCCGATCGCATCGCGATGCTCGCCTTCGCCGGGCGCAGCTACATCCTCACGCCGCTCACGGTCGACGACGGGGCGCTCGAGCTGTTCCTCGACAACCTGGATCCGAGCATCGTTGGCCAGGCCGGGAGCTCCCTCTCGCGCACGATCACGCAGGGGACGGACCTGCTCCTGACGTCAAAAGGGGGGAGCGATCGCGCGCTGGTGATCATGAGCGACGGCGAGTCGTTCGAGCCGATCGAGGAGATACGCGACGCGGCGGCGCGCGCGACGCAGAACGGGATCGTGCTCGTGACCGTCGGCTTCGGTACGACAGCGGGGGCGACGATCCCCGTTCCCGAGGGAGGCGCGGTCGTCCCCAAGCGGGATGAGAACGACCAGGTCGTGATTTCGCGCTACAACCCGGAGACGCTGCAGGCGATCGCCGAGGCGTCGAACGGCACGTTCGTGGGGGCCGAGGTCACCGATAAGGCGACGCGCGTGCGTGCGGCGCTCCAGCGGCTGCGCGCCACGAGCCGAACCGTGTCAGCCGGGGCGTCGAAGACGCCGCGCTTCCAGTGGTTTGTCGCACCGGCGCTGTTGCTCCTGCTCCTGGATACGTGGCGCGCGGAGCGTGTGCGTCGGCGGCGTCGCGCACCCCTCGCACTCGCTGGTGTCGCGGCCTTGGCCGGTTGCACGTGGAGTGGCAGCGCCCCGCGAGACGCCGCACGCGAGTACGCCGTGGGTCGTTACGCGCGCTCGGCGGCCATCTATCGGGCGGCGATCGCCGCGGGCGATGCACGACCACAGCTGTTCTACAACCTCGGGACGGCGCTCGTCGCCGCCGACTCGCTCGATGCCGCCGCGGAGCCGCTGGAGCGCGCGAGCAAACCCGAGGACGCGGAGCTGCGCTTCCGCAGCTGGTTCAACTTGGGACTAGGCCATCTGCGGCGTGGGCTCGCCGGCGCCCCTGACGCGGATAGCACGCGGGGCTCGCTCAAGACGACGCTGGAGACCTACAAGCGTGCCCTCATCCTGCGCCCCACGGATCGCGATGCCAAGTGGAACTATGAGTTGGCGCTGCGGCAGCAGGAGCAGAACGGGGGCGGCGGTGGTGGCGGGGGGGGCGGGCAGTCCAACGCCGACCAGCAGGACCAGAGCGACGCCGATTCGCCGCAGTCGCGACAGCAGAGCGGCGGACTTGGCGAGCAGCAGGCCGAGCAACTGCTGAATGCGGCGGCGCGCGAGGAGCGCGGCGTGCAGGGACGCAAGCAGCGCCAGAGTCGCCCGCAGCCGCCGCCCGGCGGGAAGGACTGGTGAGGACGCACGGGGCACCGAGGCATCGGCCGGCATCCGTGCCTCGGGTGGCGCGCGCGCTGGCGCTCGGCGCGTTGCTCCTGGCGGGGGTCCTCTCGCCTCACGGTGTGCAGGGGCAGCGCCCCAAGGCGCGCCCGCGTCAGGTCCCGGCCCGCGCGCCCGCGGCGGCGGCGCCGACCGCGACGCCCGACGTCCGTCCCGCGGTGGTGACGCAGGGGCGAGTCGATCCGCGCCTCGACGTCAACTTCAGCGCGGTGGCGGTCCCGGCGACGGTGTACGTGGGCCAGCAGGTGACGTACCAGATCGGGGTCTTCCTGTCCGACGAGGTGTCGCAGCGCCTGCGGCGCAACCCGGAGTTTGTCCCCCCGGACGTGCGCTCCATGCTCTCGTACGACCTGCCGTCGCCCTCGACGCCCATGGGGCGCGAGGAAGGGGGACGGCATTTCGACGTGCACGTCTTCCAACGGGCGCTCTTCCCGCTCACGGCGGGACGGCACACGCTCGCTCCGGCGCGCCTCACGTACTCGCTCCCGCTCTCCAACACCTTCTTCAGTCGCGAGGAGACCCACTCGGCCCGCACGACCTCGCTCAGCATCGTGGCCAAGGAGCCTCCCGCGGGCGGTCGTCCGTCCGACTATGCGGGCGCCGTCGGGCGCATCGCCGTGACCGCGCGCGTCGACACCCCGACCTCTCGCGTTGGCGATCCGGTCACGCTCACGGTGAGCGTGCGCGGCACCGGGAACGTGTCGCTCTTTCCCCGGCCGTCGATCGCGCTCCCGTGGGGCGACGCCGTCAACGGCGCGGAGCGCGTGGCGATCGACTCGGGGGTCGCGCTGGTGCAGGGACGCAAGGAGTTCGAATGGGTGGTGACACCGCGCCGCGAGGGGACGCTCGAGGTTCCGGCGCTTCGCTATCCCTACTGGAATCCGTACACGGAGCAGTACGAGGTGGCCCTGACGTCGCCGCTCGCCCTGCGCGTGGGGGGCGGAGCGCTCGCGGCGCGTCCGAGCGTGGCGATCGACAGCGCGCCGCGTCTGACGCTGCGCACCTCGTATCGCGGGGCGCTGGCGCCGCCGTTCGCGCAGTCCCCCGTGCTGTGGGCCGTGCTGGGTCTCGTCCCGCTCCCCGCGCTGGCGTTAGGCTTGCGCCAACGTCCGCGTCGCGGTCGCGCGTCGCCGTCGCAGGAGCCGTTGCAGCGGCTGGCGGCCGCCGGTCACGCGACGCCGTCGGAGTTGCGGCGGGCCTTCGCCTCGGCCATCGTCGCGCGCACCGGCGTGGGGGCGACGGCCATGACGGATGGTCGCGCCTTTGTCCGCGCGATGCGACGGACCGGGGTCACGAGCGAGACCGCACAACGCGCGCAACGGCTGCTCGCCGAGATCGACCGCGCCACCTATGGGGGCGGGGGGATGACGTCCGGCGACACGCTCGTCCGCCACGCCGCTGAGACCTTCGCCGCGATCGATGCCGAGGCGATTCCTGGCGGGGGAGGACGATGGGGAGCCGCACGTGCACGCACGAGCGCGTTGCTGCTGGCGGGTGCATTGCTTGGCGGCGTGGCGGTCGCGGCGGCCGACGACGCCCTCGACGCCGCGCGCTTCCAGCGCGGCGTGACCGCGTACGATCGCGGGGACTATCCGGCGTCGATGGGCGAGTTCCGCGACATCGTCACACGGGTGCCACGTGCGGCCGACGCGTGGGCGAATCTGGGGACGGCGGCGTGGTACGCGAACGACACGGCGTCGGCCGCCATCGGGTGGCAGCGCGCCCTTCGGCTCGAGCCACTCGCCGACGACGTGCGCGGGCGCCTGGAGGCGACTCCCGGGTTCCGCGCCGGCTTGTTCGGCGACGTCCCACCGATCCCGGTCGATGGTGCGGCCGCGTTAGGCGTCCTGCTCTGGCTGGGAGGATGGGCGGCGCTCGCTTGGTCGCTCCTGCGCCAGCGCGCCGACGTGCGGTCGGGCGCACTCTCGGCCGTTGGGGGCGGCGCCCTCGCGGGGATGCTGGCCATCGCCCTCGCCGAGGTGCACGCCGGACGGGATCGTGTCGTGGTCGTGCAGGCCGAGCGATTGCGCTCGGCCCCAGCACTTGGCGCCGAGGCCTCATCGGAGGTGATGACCGGGGAAGCGGCGGTACAGACGGGGGCGCAGGGGGTGTGGAGCAAGGTGCGCTTTTCCGACGGTCGTACGGGGTGGCTGGAGACGCGTCGGCTGACCTCGCTGGCCGTCGACCAGGCGCCGTAACGCGCGCGGAAGCGCGCGGCGAAACGCGCGCGGCGTCACGCCCGCGGAAACACGCGCCGCGGCCGTCGCGGTGCAGGGCACGCCTACGGTGGCGAGGGCGCGTGGCGTGGGCGGTGTGCGGGGGGCAGGAGTACACGGCGCGTGCGGTGCTGCCCATCTTTCGGGGGCGCGAGTGCCATCCTGCCCCCAGCCCGTCTCCCCGTGTCCCGTATTGCCGTCCTCCCGAGTGCCGTCGCCGACCAGATCGCTGCCGGCGAGGTCGTCGAGCGCCCGGCCTCGGCGGTGAAGGAGCTGGTGGAGAACGCGATCGACGCCGGGGCGACGAGCGTGGAGGTGGACGTGGAGGACGGAGGGCGCGTTCTCTTACGAGTGAGCGACGACGGCATCGGAATGGACGCGGTCGACGCGCCGCTCGCGCTGGCGCGGCACGCGACGTCCAAGATCCGTGTGGCCCAGGACCTGGTCGGGGTGGCGTCGTACGGGTTTCGCGGGGAGGCGCTCCCGGCGATCTGCTCGGTGTCACGCCTCGCGCTGCTCACGGCCACCGACGACGGCGAGGGGACGGCGGTGCGTGCAGCTGGCGGGCACGTCGAGGTGGTGGAGCCGACGGCCCGCCGGCGGGGGACAACGGTCGAGGTGCGTGACCTCTTCTACAACCTCCCCGCCAGGCGCAAGTTCCTGCGCAGCGCGCGCTCCGAGTGGCGGGCCATCGCCGATACGCTCGTCACGCTCTCGCTCACGCGTCCCGCACTGCGCCTGCGGGTGACCACCGACGGGCGGGAGGCGCTGGTCCTCGCGCCGGCGTCGTCGCTCCGCGCGCGTGTGGCCGCCGTGTGGGGACACGAGTACGCGTCCCGCTTCGTCGAGGTGGAGGGGGTGCTCGGGACCGTCCACGTCGGCGGGCTCGCCGAGCGACCCGGCGATGTCGGGGTGGCATCTCGGCGGGCGATCGTCATGGTCAACGGGCGCGCGGTGCGCGATATCGGGATCGCGCGCGCGGTGGAGGCGGCGTACCGCTCGACGTTGCCGTCGGGGGTGCGCCCGTCGTTCATCCTGTCGGTGACCGTCGCCGCCGACGTGGTCGACGTCAACGTGCATCCCGCGAAGGCCGAGGTGCGGTTCCACGATCGCTGGGGGACGGAGCGTGCGGTGGAGCAGATCGTGCAGCGCGCGTTAGGCACCCCGGACGCCGCCGCGTGGATCGGGGCGCGTACGTGGAGTCCCGGCGCCGGGCTCTCGCCGTCGCACGGCGGGGCCACGGACACGCTGCCGGCGCTTGGTACGCCACCGGCTCCGGACGGGCTGTTCGCCCCGCCCGATCGTGGGGACGCGGAGGCGAGTGCGCCGGAGGGCGAGGCGCAGGACGCCGACTGGCCCCAGGACGGCCCGCCGGGAGCGTCCGCCGTGTCCTCGGCGAACGCCATCGTCGTCCCGCCACTGCTGCAGCTGCGTCGCACCTACCTCCTCTACGAGCACGACGAAGGCGTCGTCCTCATCGACCAGCACTCGGCACACGAGCGCATCCTGTACGAGCGATTCCTCGGGGCCCTCGAGCGCGGCGAGGCCCCGTCGCAGCGGTTGCTGTTCCCCGTGACCGTGCATCTTGCACCTGACGACGCCGAAGCCTTCGAGTCGAGCGCCGACCTGCTGTCGCGGCTGGGGTACGAGATCGAGGCCTTCGGGGGACACACGCTCATCGTGCATGCGGTGCCCACGCCGCACGCGCGTTTCGACGCGATCCAGTGCCTGCGCGACACGCTGGCGGCCATGAGCGGGGGGCGTGAGGCGAGCCGACATGCGCGGCATGAGCGCCTCGCGGCGACGGTGGCGTGCAAGGCGGCGGTCAAGGCCGGGGACGTCCTCGCACCGGAAGAGATGCGCGCCTTGTTCATCGCGCTCGCGCGGGCCACGCTCCCCGCGCACGATGTGCATGGGCGCTCGACGATCGTCCGCCTGTCGTGGGACGAACTGGAGCGGCGCTTTGGACGTCGTTAGGCTCCCGATCATCTGCGGTCCCACGGCCGCGGGCAAGTCGGCGCTGGCCATGGCGGTCGCCGAGGCATGCGGGCTCGGGATCGTCAGCGCCGACTCCCGTCAGGTGTATCGCGGCTTCGACATCGGCACCGCCAAGCCCTCCTTGGACGAGCGCTCGCGCGTTCCGCACGCCGGGATCGATGTCGCCGATCCGACGGAACGCTACAGCGCCGCCACGTGGATGCTGTCCGTCGACGCCTGGTCCCGTGCGCTCGCCGACCGGGGGTGCGCCCCGCTCGTGGTCGGCGGGACCGGGCTGTATCTCCGGACACTGACGAATCCCTTGTTCGACGAGCCGGCGCTCGACCCCGAGGCGCGGCGCGCCCTCGACCTCGAGCTGCAATCGTTGCCGCTCGACGCGCTGCGACAGCGCTGCCTCGCCCTCGATCCGGCGCGCGCGCACCTGGGGCGGACGCAACTCCTGCGGGCGATCGAGGTGGCGACCCTCACCGGTACGCCGATCTCGGCCCTGCACCGTGCGCACGCTCGCGAGGCGCGGCACGACGTACGCTTCCTCCTGGTCGATCCCGGACCCGAGCGGCTGCGCGAGCGCATCGCGCAGCGCGTCGACGCCATGCTCGCCGCGGGGTGGGTCGACGAGGTGCAACGCCTGATGCAGGCAGTGCCGCACGATGCCCCCGCATGGAACGCCACCGGGTACGACGCGATACGTCAGGTGGTGGCGGGGACCCTCTCGCTCGCGCGGGCGCGCGAGCAGGTTATCATCGCTACTCGACAGTACGCCAAACGGCAGCGGACCTGGTTCCGGCACCAGCTGCCGCCGGCGCATGTCGTTCACGTGAATGCGGCGGACCCGTCGGCGCTCGATCGTGCGCTCGCGTGGTGTCGCCAGGAGGTTCCGCGATGAAGATCGGCATTACCTGCTATCCCACGTATGGCGGATCGGGCGCGGTGGCAACCGAGCTCGGGATCGCGCTCGCCGAGCGTGGGCACGAGGTCCACTTCATCACGTACCAACAGCCGTTCCGGCTCCCCGCCTTTCTCCCGGGCGTCTTCTTTCACGAAGTCGACGTGGGCAAGTACCCGTTGTTCGAGTACCCGCCATACGACCTCGCACTCGCCGTGCGGATGCACGAGGTCGTGATGTCGCACCAGCTCGACCTGCTGCACGTGCACTACGCCATCCCGCACGCGACCAGCGCCTGGATCGCCAAGGAGATGCTGCGGGAGAATGGTCACGATATCGAGGTGATCACCACGTTGCACGGCACCGACATCACCATCGTGGGGCAGGATCGCTCGTTTCACGCCATCACCAAGTTCTCGATCGAGAAGTCGGACCGAATCACGGCGGTCTCCAACTTTCTCAAGGACGAGACGTTCTACGCCTTCGGCTGTGCCGGATGCGAGGTGGAGGTGATCCACAACTTCATCGATCCCGCGCTGTACGATCGCGCCGCGCACGGCACGATGCTGCGTGACCAGATGGGGCAGGGGCATCGCAAGATCCTGATGCACGTGTCGAACTTTCGCGCGGTCAAGCGCGTGAAGGACGTCATCCAGATCTTCGCCAAGGTGCACGCGGAGCTCCCCAGCACTCTCGTGATGGTGGGCGATGGTCCCGATCGCGACGACGCGGAAGAAGAGGCGCGTGCGCTCGGCATCGATCGTGATGTCCACTTCCTGGGGAAGATCGAGCGCGTCGCCCCCCTCCTGGCGAGCGCGGACCTCTTTCTCCTCCCGTCAGACCGGGAGTCGTTCGGCCTGAGTGCGCTCGAGGCGCTGGCGTCCGGGGTCCCGGTCATCGGTTGCGCGGTAGGTGGCCTTCCGGAGGTGGTGCGTGAGGGCGAGACGGGGGCGCTGCGCGCGCCTGCCGATGTGGAGGGGATGGCCGCGGCGGCGCTCGACATCCTGCGAGACCCCGCGCGCTGGCAGGCCATGAGCACGCTGGCCGCCAGCGACGCGCGGGCCCGATTTTCGCGAGACGCGGTGGTGGCACAATACGAGGCGCTGTATCAGGCGACGCTCGCCAGCCGCTAGATTCCGCGCGGGTCGGCTCCCGCGGTCTTCCGCCTTTCCTCTCTGCTTTTGACCGTCTTTCAAGCGATCGTCCTCGGGGTCCTGCAGGGGCTGGCCGAGTTTCTTCCCATCAGTTCGTCGGCGCACCTGGCGCTTGCCCCGTGGGCCTTCGGGTGGCAGGACCCGGGCCTCGCCTTCGACGTGGCGCTGCACCTGGGGACGCTGGTCACGGTCCTCTGGTACTTCCGCAAGGAATGGGGGGCGCTGATCCTCTCGTCGATCACGATCCTGAAGCAGCGTCGGGTGTCGACGCCCGACGAGTGGCGAGTGGTCTTCCTCATCATCGGTACGATCCCCGCCGCCATCGCCGGACTCCTGCTGGAGGAAACGGCCGAGACGGCGTTTCGCGCGCCGGCCTTGATGGCGACCACCCTGATGGTCATGGGGGTGATCCTCTGGTCGGCCGATCGCTTCCTTCCGCAGGCGCGGCCGCTGGAGAGCATGACGTGGCGCGACGCGATCCTCATCGGGATCGCGCAGGCGTGCGCGCTGATCCCGGGCTTCTCGCGGTCCGGCACGACGATCACGGGGGCGCGGTTGCTGCGTCTGGACCGCACGAGCGCTGCGGTCTTCTCCTTCCTGCTCAGCATGCCCGTCACGGCGGCCGCCGCGATCCTCAAGGTTCCGGATGCGGTGCGCGAAGGGATCACGCCGCCGCTCGTGGTGGGGGTCATCTCGGCGGCCATCAGTTCGTGGCTCGCCATCTCGGTGCTGCTCAAGTACGTCTCGAAGCACAGCTTCGGCGTCTTCGCGGTGTATCGATTGGCGTTAGGCGTGGCGATCTTCGTCCTGCTTGCGCAGCGCGCCTGATATGCGTCGTTCCCCAAGCGACGAGCGTCAGGCGGCGGCATGGACAGCGGGCGACACCGGCGATCGATCGCCCGTCGGCTTCGTGCGCGGTGGCTCGCGCGAGACCCTGCGTGAAGCCGTCGGCGTGGCCCCACGCGATGCCTCGGCCCTGGCCGCCTCGCTCGACCTTCCGCACGTCGCCTGGTTCGGCGAGGTGACGTCGACGATGGACGTGGCCGATGCCCTGGCTCGGGAAGGGGCGCCGGCTGGGACGCTCGTGCTCGCCGACACGCAGTCCCGCGGGCGCGGTCGAAGCGGCAAGTCGTGGGCGTCTCGCCCAGGGGCGGGAGTCTGGATGACGATGATCGAACGCCCGATCGATGCCTCGGGGCTCGATGTGTTGTCGCTGCGTGTGGGGATGCGGGCCGCACGCGCGCTCGACCGGTTTGTCCCCAGTCCGCTCCAACTCAAGTGGCCCAACGACCTGATGACGCCGGCGGGGAAGGTGGGGGGGATTCTCGTGGAGGTCCGGTGGCGCGAGCATCGCCCGGAGTGGGTGGCGATCGGGATCGGAATCAACCTCGCCTCGCCGATGGTGGCGGGTGGGGCATCGTTAGGGGCTGGGGCCACCCGTGAGGCGGTGCTCGGCGACGTGGTGCCGGCGTTGCGCGCGGCGGCGGCGGCGCGCGGGGGCTTGGGGCCGCGCGAGCTGGAGGAGTACGCCGCCCGCGACTGGGCGCGGGGGCGTCGCGTGGTGGCGCCGCACGCGGGGATCGTCGCCGGGATCACCGCCGACGGCGCGGTACTCATCGAGACTCCGGACGGGGTGATTCCCAGCCGATCGGGGTCGCTCGTCTTCGAGGGGGAACAGGTGACCGAACACGCGGGAGCACACGGATGATCCTCGTCTTCGACGTGGGTAATACCGAGACAACGGTCGGACTGTTTGCCGGTGACACGCTGCGCGGGCATTGGCGCATCACCACCGACGCGACCCGCACCCCCGACGAAATCGCGTTGACGCTGCGCGGGCTGCTGGCGGCGGCCGATATCGCCCCGCGCGATGTAGGTGGGGCGGCGATCGGGTCGGTCGTTCCCTCGATGACCGACCCGTTAGGCGAGGCCGTCACGCTCTTGTGCGGGGTGGCCCCCGTGGTCGTGGATGCCCGTTCCAAGCTCCCGATCACTCTCGACGTGCTCGAACCGCTCACCGTGGGCGCGGACCGGATCATCAACACGCTGGCGGCCAGTCGATTGCACCAGTCGGACACGATCGTGGTCGACCTGGGAACGGCGACGACCTACGACTGCATCACCGCCGACGGAGTCTTCCTCGGGGGCGTTGATTGCGCCTGGGGTCCGGACCTCGGCCGAGACGCTCTTCCGGCGCACCTCGAAGCTTCCGGCCACCGAGTTGGTGCCCCCGGCGCGGGTGATCGGTCGTCGCACGGAGGAGTGCATCCGGTCGGGCGTGGTGCTCGGCGCCGCCGACGCGGTCGATGGACTCGTGCGACGCATCAAGGCGGAATGGCCGACGCCGCGGGTGCCGATCGTCATCGCCACCGGAGGACTGGCCCCGATGATTGCGCCGCTCTGTCAGACGGTGGACCGCGTCGAGCCGCACCTGACGCTCGTCGGGCTGCGCATGGCCTACCATCTCCTTCGCGAGAGCACCCGCTAGGGCGCGCCGGAGCCGAGCCATCGTCGGGGGGGATCGCACCGCGATTCTCCCCGATTGTACTTGGTAGGTGGCGTGCGGCAAGTGCATGATCTGCATGATGTTGTGTCCGCTGGCCTCGTGAGATGCCGCAGGTCGAGTGGTGCAAGCGCACCGCGCAGGGCGTCCCTTGACCGCTTCTGGCGCGCCGTCTAGGTTTGCTCTCGTTAGCACTCGTGTGTCGTGAGTGCTGATTCGACGGGCGCGAGCCCGCCAATCAATTCATCCGGACCCAGTGAAGGAGGGTTGTTCGCTATGAGCACGAAGAGCGCGACTAAGGTCGCTCCGCTCGCCGATCGCGTGGTGGTAAAGCCGCTCGAAGAGGCCGAGACGATGCGTGGTGGGCTGTACATCCCCGACACCGCCAAGGAAAAGCCGCAGCAGGGCGAGATCGTCGCCGTGGGCCCCGGGCGTTTCGAGGACGGGAAGCGAGTCCCGCTCGACGTTCAGGTGGGTAACCGCGTGCTGTACGGCAAGTACAGCGGGACCGAAGTCACCGTCGAAGGCGACTCGCTCCTGATCCTCCGCGAGTCCGACATCCTCGCGATCATCAACAGCTAAGTGAAGGCACGGCGGAGCACGGATGATGCGCGCAGTCGCTCGTCTCGTCGCCCCGTCTGTTCGTCTTCTCGTCTTCTCGTCTTCTCCAACTACTGATTGAGGTCATAGCCCATGGCTGCAAAGGAACTCTATTTCGGCGTTGATGCGCGCGCGGCGCTCAAGCGCGGCGTCGACAAGCTGGCAGATGCGGTAAAGGTGACGCTCGGCCCCAAGGGCCGGAACGTCGTCATCGACAAGAAGTTCGGCGCCCCGACGATCACCAAGGACGGCGTCACCGTCGCCAAGGAAGTCGAGCTGTCCGATCCGCTCGAGAACATGGGCGCGCAGATGGTGAAGGAAGTCGCGACGAAGACGTCCGACATCGCCGGCGACGGCACCACGACGGCGACCGTGCTGGCGCAGGCCGTGTACCGCGAAGGGCTCAAGAACGTCACCGCCGGCTCCAACCCCATGGCGCTCAAGCGCGGCATCGACAAGGCCGTCACGGCGATCGTCGAGGAGCTCCGCAAGATCTCCGTGCCGACCGCCGGCAAGAAGGAGATCGCGCAGGTCGCCTCCATCTCCGCCAACAACGACCGCGAGATCGGTGACCTCATCGCCGACGCGATGGAGAAGGTCGGCAAGGATGGCGTGATCACGGTTGAGGAAGCGCGCGGCATCGAGACGACGCTCGAGACGGTCGACGGCATGCAGTTCGACCGCGGCTACATCTCGCCGTACTTCGTCACCGATCCGGACAAGATGGAATCCGTGCTCGACGACGCGATGATCCTCATCCACGACAAGAAGATCTCGTCGATGAAGGACCTCCTCCCGGTGCTCGAGAAGGTTGCCCAGATGGGGCGCCCGCTGCTCATCATCGCCGAGGACGTCGAGGGTGAGGCGCTGGCCACGCTGGTGGTCAACAAGCTCCGTGGCACGCTCAAGGTCTCGGCCGTCAAGGCGCCGGGCTTCGGCGATCGCCGCAAGGCCATGCTCGAGGACATCGCCAAGCTGACCGGTGGCCAGGTCGTCAGCGAGGAAGTGGGCTTCAAGCTCGAGAACGCCGTCGTGACCGACCTCGGTCGCGCCAAGCGCATCGTGATCGACAAGGACAACACGACGATCATCGATGGCGCCGGCGACAGCGACGCGATCCAGGGGCGCGTGAAGGAGATTCGCGCCGCGATCGAGAAGAGCACGTCGGACTACGATCGTGAGAAGCTCCAGGAGCGTCTCGCGAAGCTCGCCGGTGGCGTGGCCGTCATCAACGTCGGCGCCGCGACCGAAGCCGAGATGAAGGAGAAGAAGGCCCGTGTCGAGGACGCGCTCCATGCGACCCGCGCGGCCGTCGAGGAAGGGATCGTCCCGGGCGGCGGTGTCGCCCTGATCCGTGCCCAGCGCGCGCTCAAGGGACTCAAGGTGGACGAGCACGATGAGCAGATCGGCATCGACATCGTCCGTCGCGCCATCGAGGAGCCGATCCGCATGATCGTCCAGAACGCGGGCGGCGAAGGCTCGATCGTGGTGGAGAAGGTGCGCGGCTCGAAGGATGATGCCTTCGGCTACAACGCCCTCACCGACACGTACGAGAACCTCGTGACGGCCGGCGTCATCGACCCGACCAAGGTGACCCGCTCGGCGCTCCAGAACGCCGCGTCGATCGCCGGCCTCCTCCTCACGACGGAAGCGCTCGTCGTCGAGAAGAAGGAAGACAAGCCCTCGGCGCCCGCGGGTGGCCCCGGCGGCATGGGCGGGATGTACTAGGACCGCGTCGCAGTCAAACGCGCGTTGGTACACTGGGGGGAGCGGCGATGATGCCGCTCCCCCTTCGCCGTTCCGCGTGTGGTCACGCTCACTGCAGCAGGGCGTTGACGGGTGCGACGAGTACCCCGGGGACGAGCCCGAGGATGAGGAGGAAGACGATAAAGAGTACCGCCACGTGGCGCTCGGCAGGGAGCAGATCCGGGGCGAGGTGGCGTTGCGGCGGGCCGAAGAAGGCGCGGGCGAATAGCGCAAGGGTCGCCACGGCGAGGAGCGCGCTGGCGACGATCGCGACGACCGCCGTCACGACGCTCTCCTCCCACAGGGCGTGCAACAGCAGGTCGTCCGCGACAAACCCGGCCGTGCCGGGGAGTCCGACCGCGGCGCCACCAAAGAAGGCGAGCGACGCGGCGAGCCGCGGAAAGGCGCGCGCCCGTCCGGCGAAGTCGGGAATCGTCGAACCGCCGACGCGCGCCTCGAGGGCGCCAAGCATCGTGTGGAACCCCGCGAGCGCCAGCACCATGGTGATGGCGACGAGCATGGCCGCACCGTAGTGCCCGCGCCCGGCGGCACCGACGGCGGCGCAGAGCATCCCGCCATGCATGAGCGTGGAGCTGACGTACAACCGACGCAGGTCACGCGCGGCGAGCGACACGACCGCGAACAGGAGCATCGACGCGCCGCCGTAGGCCACGAGGGCGGGGGCCGCGCGATATGCCCAGTCGAGGTGATCGACGAAACGCACGTGCACGAAGACCAGCACCGGTAGTCCGGCGAGCTGCTCGAGCTGCCAGGTCGTCGGGCGCTGCGCCAGCGCCGCGCTCCCCGCGTGCAGCGGAAAGAGGCCGCTGCGTAGGGCGATGCCGACCATCGAGGCCGCGAAGGCGACCGGCGTCGCGGCGCTCCAAATGCCGACCGCGGCGACGAGGGCACTCAGCGCCGATATCGCGATGTAGAGCGCGGCCGTCGCCGAGGTCTCGCGCACGCGCCAGGCCAGCAGCGCACCTGCGAGCGCGACCATGGCGAAGGCGACGCGACCGTCGGGCGTTAGGAGCGCCACGAGCAGCAACCCCAGGTAGACGGCCTGCGGCAGGACGCGCTCCACACCGGCAGCGCGACGCCGTGCGGCCCGAAGCAGCGAAAGCGCCACTCCGAGCAGCCAGGCCGGGGCCAGCCATGCGGCGGCAAGCCAGGGAGGGAAGGCGAGCGTCATCGACGCTCCTCCCCAATTGACATCGCCAGCCGCACGCGGCGCTCGGCGTTCGCCAGCACGCGTGCGGCCACCAGCACGGGCGCCACCGCGGCGTCGATGCGTTCGTCGAGCCGCACGCGATGCAAGGCGTGGGCAAAGATGCGGTCGCGCATCGGGATCGGGCCGGCAGGCGCCGCCGGAGGGAGTATGATCGCCTGCGCGCCGTGCGCGTGCTGCGTGGCATGCGCGGCGTGGTGACCGAAGGCGTGGGCGTCGTGGATGGTGTTGGGCGCGCGCAGGAACTGCCACGCTCGAAGCAGCGCATGGCAGACGAGATGGACGAGGGCAAGCGACGTCCACCCCAGTGAGATTTCGGCGAGGATCAGGCCGATTTGCGAGAGGGTGGCGTGTGCGAGCGCGCCCTTCGCGTCCGTGTGCGTGCGGGCGACCATCGCCGCATAGACAGCGGTGCTGACGCCGACCGCGACGCCGAACGCCGCGACGATCGGCGCGGCACGCAACACCGGCCCAACGCGCAGCAGCAGGTACACCCCGGCGTGGATCGAGACGGCGCCATAGAAGAGGGCACTCGTCGGGGTCGGCCCTTCCATCGCGCGCGGGAGCCAACCGGAGAAGGGAAGCTGCGCCGACTTGCCCATCGCCGATAGCAGGAAGAGCGCGGCGATCGCGCTCACGGCGACGGGGGAGAGGGTGTCGGCGCGCTCGAGCGCGGCGATGCGCGTGGTCCCCAGCAGTTCGTGCGTCGTGACCATCGCGATCAGGAGCCCGGCGTCGCACAAGCGATAGGTCGTGAACGCGCGCACCGCCGAGCGCGCCGGCATCTCGCGCTCATGGAAGAAGCCGATGAAGAGCGCCGACGAGATCCCGATCAACTCCCAGCCGGCGAAGAAGAGGTCGAGCGCCCCGGCATATGCGACGAGTTGCGTCCCGGTACCGAAGAGCCCCAACAGCACGTAGAAGCGTGCGAACCCGGGTTCCTTGTGCAGGTAGGTCCGAGAGAACCGGCCGACCAGTGCCGTCAGCGCGGCCGCCAGAAGCGAGAAGCTCGTCGCCAGTTCGTCGACGTGGACGACCAGGGGGATGTGGTACGAGCCCACGGTGAGCCAGTCGCCGAATTCCACTTCGCCGCGCATCGCGGGGCCCCACAACCCGAAGCTGTGGCCAGCTGCCACGAGCGCGGCGAGCAGCGACGCCACGAGCCCTGCCCGAATGACCTGCGCCACCGTGGACTCCTCCAACCACCGGCCCCGCCAGACCAGTGCGAGGGCGACGCTCACGCCGCCGACGAACGGCGCCAGGATCGTGACAACCAGCGCGAAGCGGAAGGCGAGATCAGGCAACGGCCGGGTCGTGAGGCGTGAGACGGACCGAGGGCCCTTGGACGGAACCGGTCAAGGCATCGAGCACCAGCGCCGGGGCGACATGTTCCCGTGTCGCCCCGTGCCACTGCGCCGAACGCTGGACCACCGGGGTGCGGCCGACATCTGGCGTGTAGGGAACGAAGGCCCCGCCCTGATAGACCGTCATGGTGCCGTCGTGCGGGGCCACCGAGACGAGCTGCACCCACTCGTTGACCACGAGTTCACGCACTTCGGGCTGTCGACCGGCGATGGCCAGCAGCGCCTCGGGGGTCGCCTCGACGATGAGGAGAAGGCGCATCGGTTCGTGCAGCTCGACCATCTGCAGCGGCAGTCCCGTGCGCAGGTCGCTCTGGTGCCCCGCCATCACGCCAATGAGCCCGGTGACGTTGTGCGGCAACTTCGTGCCGCAGCCAAAGTGCTCGTTGTCGACTGAGGAGAAGTAGTACTCGAGGTTGATCCCCGCCCCCACCGGACCGACCGCGGCCAGGATGCGCTCCAGGATGGTGAGCTCCGCGTCGATCGACGGATCGTAGCTGACGAGAAAGGCCCGACGATCGAGGTGCAGGCCACGGGTAAGGGCGCGCCGCCCCAGCACACAGACGGCGTTGGTGCAGTGCCCGTACTCCGGGCGCGGCTGGGCGAGGTGCGACGCGCGGGTCTGGACGTGGCGCAATGCGGCCTCGGGCGACAAGCCGAGGGGAGCATCATCGAAGCGGCGCACGCGTTCGGCCGCCGCGACGGCGCGTGCGCGGTCGAGTGTCGCGTGCGCGCGCTCGAAGTGCGACACGTGTGTGGAGGGCAACTGCTCCAGGTCGGCGTATCGTACGCCGTCGTCGGCGGTATCGTGCAGCGCCCCGACGAACCAGGTGTCTGGCGGAATGGTGATGCCGCGTGCCTGGACGGCGGCGCGCACCTCGGGGCGGTTGGCCATGTCGGCGAACAGGCGCGCATTCGCCTCCCCGCGACGCCCGCCGCAGGCGCCACAGTCGTGCGCGGATTCGTGCGGGTTGTTGAGGCTCGTCGACCCGTGACCCAGCACCACGACGATCGGTGCCAGGTCGCGCACGAGTCCAATGTTGCGCAGCAGCGCCGTGACGCGATCGGCCGCTTCGTCGAGCCCGAACCCGAGCAGCTTGCCGCGACCGGTCGGCGTGGCGACGCCGCCGTCCTCCCGAAGCGACGACAGTCGCGTGGCGGGACGCGGGGCCAGGCGGTCACGCAGGCCGTCGCGCCACGCCAGCGACGACCGTGGTGCGATCACGCGCGCCAGCGCGGTGGCGGCCGCCAGCGGCCCCAGGAGGAACGAGAGTCCCGCGCCACCGGACAGCGTGCGCGACTGCCGATGCATCACGCGCCCCGCGGCCTGCCAACGGGCGCGCCACCCGGCGCGCGCGCGGTGCCAGTCGCGATCGGTGTACACCGGGGCCTCGTGAATCTCGTGCTGCGGGGTGACGACCACTGGGCAGTAGGCGGCCGGCATCGCGTCGTAGAGCCCCTGGTAGTCGATCGCCATGCCGAAGAAGCCGGCCACGCCGAAGGTCTCGAAGTGCCCCGGTTGTTCGTCGATGGCGCGGCGGAGCGACTCCTCCCGCTCATCGATACAAAAGACGAACTGCGCCTCGGCGCGCGACGCGGGTGGCCGGAGCGGCGCGCGATGCGCGCGCAGGCTCGCCAGGCCATCGAGCACCCGCCGACGATAGTGCCCCTCGTACGCGCCCTGCCAGATCCGCTGCCGCGTTAGGCGCGGCGCCGCCTCGACCTCGCGCCACAAGACCGTCAGGGCGTCGTCAGGCATCGCCTCGAGCGCGGCGGCGGTGATCCCGGCGCGTCGCGCGATGCCGGCGAGCAGCCAGGCGTCGAGCAGGGCGGGGCGAGGCACCGGACGCTCGGCGAGGGCCCGGAGCGCCGGCCAGGCGATCGGGAGGCCCGCCGCATGGCCCTCGACTTCGATCGCACGTCGCTCGTGCAGCAGGCGTACCGCCAGGAAGTCCTCCAGCGCCACACGGCCCGCCACCGGGTGCTCTTCGGGATGGCGCTCCAGTCGCGCGAACATCCCGGTCCACCCCGGCAGGGCGAGCGCCGTATGCAGGAGATAGTCCTCCGCATCGGCCGCGGGCACTCCAAGCGCGTGCAGCATCTCTTCGATGACGACGCGCGCCGGTCGCCGGGTGTGAACGGCGTGGCGCACGTCCTCCCGCACCCCGGGACAGCCGCGCGGCTCAGGAGCGCCGGCATCGAACAGATACGCGGTCGCTTGAAGGAAGCCCTCGGCACGGTGCGGCATGGCCTGCAGCGCCTGCCCGTGATCGAGGAAGACGGAGGCGAGTCGAATCAGTTCGGGGTGCACCGCGAGGTCGCTGTCACCACCGCCCAGGAGCTGGAGGGCGTCGCGATGGCGGCGCGCCGCGCGCGTGACCGTGCTGCCACGAGCGGTGCGCGCCAGTCGCAACTCGGCGGCGCGCTGGAGCGCGTCGGGGCCATCAGGTGCGTGGTCGAGCAGGAAACGCACCCCGCCCTCATCATCCTCGTCGATGCCGTCGAGCAGGAGCGCGCGCCAGAGTTCACATCGTGTCAGCCCGAATGACGTGCGCTCGTCGCCCGCGGCGCCCAGGGCGTGCGACAACGCGTCGTCGAGATCCGCCGCGTCGATGCGCCCGCGTTCGAACGCCTGGCGGAACTCGTCGCCCGAGAGGTAGGGGCGCGCCCCCAGAAGTGCCGCCCCGGCCGGTACGGCCTCGTGAAAGGGAAGGTGCTGGAAGGCGTGCAGCGTATTGTGGTGCACGAAGACGCCGATGGGCCCCTGATCGGGGAGGACGTGCCGCGCGTGCTCCAGCGCCCGCTCGATCGCGGCGCCGTAGGATTGGTCCGCGCGCCCCGGCTGCATCAGTGTGCCAGTCCGCCGCCGCCCAACTCGAGCCCGACCACCTGCACGCCGACGCCGCGCGCCGCGCTGGAATCACGGAACTCGCGCAGCACCTCCATCACGTCGTGGTCGGCGCGCTTCACCCGGCTCCCGTCGATGATCACCTGCGCGCCGCGTCCAAAGGTCTGCAGCAGCGAGGTGAGGTTGGCCTTCGAGAGGAAGGTGAGGTGCTCGTGCAGCGTGATGCGCGTGACGCTGCCGTCCTTCGCGGAGATCGTGTAGCTCGGCGACCGCAGGTGTTCGAGCAGGATGAACACGAGGCTCACGGACAGTCCCACCACGATTCCCTTGAGGAGGTCGGTCAGCAGGATCGCCGACGTGGTGACCACGAACGGCAGCCACTGGTGCGACCCCTTCGTGAGGAAGTACCGGAGCTGCCGAGGGTGCGCGAGCTTCCACCCCGTGTAGATGAGGATCGAGGCCAGGACCGCCAACGGGATGCGGTTCAGGATCATCGGGATCGTCACCACCGCCAGGAGCAACAAGACGCCGTGCAGGATCGCCGATGCCTTGGTCTTGGCGCCGGCATACACGTTGGCGGAGCTTCGCACGATCACGCCGGTCATCGGGAGGCCGCCGAACAACCCGCACAGCGCGTTGCCGACCCCCTGCGCCAGCAGCTCACGATTGGCAGGCGCCTCGCGCTTGAGCGGGTCGATGCGGTCGGTCGCTTCCAGGCTCAACAGCGTCTCGATCGACGCGATCACCGCCACCGTGACGGCCACCGTCCACACCGCGCTGCTGGTGATCACCGACCAATCCGGACTCTCGACCGACGCCCGAAGCTCACCCAGCGACGTGATGACCGGGAGCGCGACAAGATGCTCGGCGCCAATCGCCAACGCGGAGCCACTCCCCGTGAACACTCCGTTGAGGATGACGCCGAGGATCACCGCGACCAGCGCCCCGGGGATCATCGCGACGCGCTTCATGAACTTCTGATCCCACAGAATCAGCAGCGCCAGCGAGATCAGGCTGAGGGTGACCGCGCCGGGATGGATGTGGTCCAGCGTGCTCACGAGCGACGAGAAGGTGTTCTCGTCATTGTTCTGCTGGAACGCCATCGTTCCCTCAGGAGTCGCGTCATACCCAAATGCGTGCGGGAGCTGCTTCAGGATGATGATGATGCCGATACCGCCCAGCATTCCCCGAATGACCGCATTGGGGAAGTAGTAGCCGATCACCCCGGCGCGCAGGAAACCGAGTGCGATCTGGACGAGCCCGGACAGGAAGACCGCGACGAGGAAGGCGCGAAAGGACCCGAGGGTGGTGATGGCCGAGAGCACGATCGCCGTGAGGCCGGCCGCCGGCCCGCTGACCATCAGGTGTGATCCCGACAGCGCCCCCACCACGAGCCCGCCGATGACGCCGGTGATGATTCCGGAGAGCAGGGGAGCGCCCGACGCGAGCGCCACGCCGAGGCAGAGGGGGAGGGCGACCAGGAAGACGACCACCGACGCGCCGGCATCGGCCCGCCAGGCCTCACGAAATGGGGGCGTCCAGTTCGCGGTCGGGAGGTCGAGCGACGGGTCGTCGGCGATCGGGTCGCGCGAGATCGGGACGGGCTGGGAGGACATGGTGGAGGTCGGCGGTGGAAACGGGGCGCGGCGATCGCGGTCGGGTCACGAGTCGCATCGTGCTCACGGCGGCAGCGCGTTGGGCAGTCAGGCGCCGCGCGCCGCTAATCGATTGCAGGGCGTGAACCTATGAACAGGGTAAAGAAAGTACAATGACCGAAAAGCGATCGCCGCGGCCCAACACATACAAAAACTCCGGCTCGAGTGAGCCGGAGCATGTGGTCAGTAGCCTCGACGATCGCGGGGAGCGTGCTCGGCCCCTCAGAACAGCGAGAGCTGTTCCACTCGGCGGGCGCGCGTGATGGAGAACGACGTGACGGCGTTCTGGCTGGCGACCGTCAGCGCGCCGCGAAACGCGGTCGTGCGCACCGCGGCGTCGACCGTCGCTCGGGCCACCTCGGGTGTGTTGTTGCACTCCGAGAGGTGGGCGAGCACCAGGTGGCGTAGCCCGCGGTGCGACACCCGGCGCGCGAGGTCGGCCGCGGCCCGGTTGCTCAGGTGCCCGTTCGCCCCGGCGATCCGATCCTGCACCACCACGGGGTAGGGACCGGCGCGCAACATCTCTTCGT
Source organism: Gemmatimonadota bacterium (assembly GCA_016719105.1). Classification (NCBI taxonomy): domain Bacteria; kingdom Pseudomonadati; phylum Gemmatimonadota; species Gemmatimonadota bacterium. Next base: position 270,164 of record JADKAQ010000003.1, read on the forward strand.
CATGGTTTGACTCGAGAATGAGCGCGTCGAGATGCCGCATCGCCTGCTCCACGCCGGCAGGAACGTGTCCGAGGTCGTAGGCGATGCCGAGTCGGGCCCCCGTGGACGGTGCGTCGACGACCAGCGCGATCGGCTCGCTCGCGTCGTGCGGCGTGCGCACGCAGCGAAAGTGCATCGTGTCGAGCACGAGCGTCTCGCGCGGATCGATGGCGTGCGGACGCAGCGCCGGGAGCCCGGGCGTTCCGGCGATCGTCCCCGCGGTCGCGTAGATCGACCACCCCCACTTCCGCGCCGCCGTGCAGGCGCCGGTCACGTGATCGGTATGCTCGTGCGTGAGGACGACCGCGCTGATCGATTCGGGGGCGATGTCGGCGGCGGCCATGCGCGTGGCCAGCGTCTTGGCATTGAAGCCGGCATCCACGAGGACGCGGGCGCCATCGGCCTCCAGCACCACCGCGTTGCCGCGGCTGCCGCTCCCGAGGATCGTGACGTTCATGCGCCGGCGGTCCAGCGGGCAGCAAAGATCCGCTGCAGGTGGCGGCGACCGCCGTCGCCTAACGTGACGGCGCGCCGCGCCATCACCCGCTCGGCGACCGTGACGAAGCGCTCCGGATCGTAGAGGGCACTCCCTTCGCCCCACAGGAAGGGAGGGACCACCTTGGGCGTCAGCCCCGACGCGACGACGTTGGCTCCGGTCCCGATCACACTGCCCGTCGTCAGGCGGGTCCCGATCGCGGTCTTGGCGTGGTCGCCGAACAGGGTGCCAAGGAACTGCAGCCCCGTCGTCACCGTCCCCGCCGGCGTCCACAGTTGGACGGCCCCGTAGGTGTTCTTCAGGTTGCTGGTCACGGTCGCGGCGCCGAGGTTGACCCAGCGGCCGAGGATTGAGTGACCGACAAAGCCGTCGTGTCCCTTGTTGGCGTGCCCGAGGAAGATGGTTGTGCTGATCTCGCCGTGCACGCGGCTGTGCTCCCCGATGGCACAGGTCGTCACCTTGCCACCCAGCACCTGTGCGTCGGGCGCGATGTAGCAGGGACCCACCAGGCGCGTGAAGGCGGCGACGCTCGCGCGACGCGACACCAGCACCGGTCCTGCCGAGGCATCGATCACGACGAGCGGTTCGACGTGCGCCCCCGCCTCGACGAAGACGGGATGGTCGCCGAGGACCGTGATGTGTGGCGTTGCGACCGTCTCCAGGCGAGTGCCTAACGTGGCAATGTCCTCGCTGAGCATCGCCGCCAGGTGGCGCAGCAGGTCCCATGGGGCGTCCAGCCAGCGGCCGTGCACCACCGTGCGCTCCCATCCGTTCTCCGACAGGTCCTCGAGGTCGAGTGTCCCGTCGGCGAAGCGTGCGGTGGGCACCGCGTGGGTCAGGCGCACCGCGGCGACCGCATCGTCGCACGCGAGCAGGTCGGCCGCGCCCATGGCGCCGCCGAGCGCAGGGACGCAGCGGGCGTTCACCACCAGCGCCCCAGCGGGCAGCGAGCCGTCAGCGACGGCGCGCGGCGCATCGAACTCCTCGAAGTCCGCGAGGTGCAACGCGCCGAGGAATCCGCCGCAGCCGAGGCCGAGCAGCTGCTCCCACCGCTGCCGGATGAGGAGCGCCCCGGCGCGCAGTTCGCCCACCGGTCGCGAGAGCGCGAACGGCTCGAAGGCGCGCGCCCGCGCGTCGTCGTAGAGATAGAACTGGCTCACGGGCGATCGCGCACCTGGGAGGGGAGCGCGTCCAGCAGCGTCTTGAGGTCGGCGGCGCGCTCCGTCGTGGTCACCAGCGTGAGCCCGTCGCGCACCACCACGACCAGATCCTGCACGCCGTAGAGCACGACGTCGTTCCCCTCCGCCTGCACCACGTTGTCGCGTGCGTCGACCAGGTGCACCGGACCGTTGGCCGCGTTCCCCGCGGCGTCGTGCGTGCGAACGCGCGCGAGCGCTGCCCACGTCCCGACATCGTCCCAACCAAAGCTGCCCGGGATGACGACGACGTTGTCCGTGCGCTCCAGGACGCCGACGTCGACCGAGATCGACTTCACCGTCGCGAAGAAGCGGGTGATCTCGCCGTGTGCGTCCGCGAGTGCCGGGGCGACCTCCGGGGTGTGCGCCCGCACCTCGCCCAGGAAGTCGCCGACCCGCCAGACGAAGATCCCCGAGTTCCACAGGTAGCCGTCGCGGACCATCTCGGCGGCGCGCTCACGCGTGGGCTTTTCCACGAACTGGGCGACGCGCTGTCCGCCGCCGTCGAGCGCCTCACCTGGACGGATGTAGCCGAACCCCGGATCGGGACGCGACGGCACCACGCCGACCGTCACGAGCGCGTGTTGCGCTTCAGCGACCGTGGCGGCGCGCTCGAGCGCGGCGCGAAAACCGGGGGCGTCGCCGATCGCCCAGTCCGCGTGCACCGACAGCATGACCGCCTCGTCACCGTCGCGTTTGGCGATGACCGACGCCGCCCAGGCGAGGGCGGCCGCCGTGCCGGCGGGCTTTGGCTCGGCGATCAGGTTCTCGCGCGGAATCTCGGGAAGCAGCGCGTGGATCGGCTCGACCAGCGAGGCGTTGGTGAGGATCAGGATGCGATCCGGATCGGCCAGCGGGAGGAGGCGGTCGACCGTGTTGCGCAGCAGCGGCTGCGCGTCGATGAGCGGGAGCAGCTGCTTGGGGCGCGTCGGCGTGCTGAGGGGCCAGAAGCGCGAACCGACCCCGCCGGCGAGGATCACGACCCAGCGTGTCATTGGTCGCCTTCGGTCGCGGAGGGAACGGCGACGCCGGTCAGTTCGGCGGTGCGCAGGTAGAGCTTCTTGGGGCTGAACGGCTTGGTCATGAACTCGGTGGCCCCGAGGGCGAGGGCGCGCTGGTGTTGCGCCTCCTGCCCGGCGGCGGTGAGGACGATGCAGGGAGTGTGGCGCCACTGCTCGCTCTGGCGCATGTGGGCGAGTACGTCGAACCCCGACAGGTGTGGCATCATGACGTCGAGGACGACGAGGGCGATGTCGGGCTCGCGATGGAGGACGTCGAGGGCTTCACGCCCATCGAAGGCCAGGGTCACGCGAAAGGGACCCTGTTCGAGCTTCATCTTGATGATGCGGCCGATGTGGGGCTCGTCGTCGGCCACCAGCACGTGCCGTGTGGCGCCCACGGCTACACGAGCGAGGCGATGTTACCGCGATGTCGGCGCAGGTCGAACAGGAGCGAGCCGACATTGGCCGACGGGTGTACGAGGACCAGAAGGACGGCTTCGGCCGAGAGGGCACACACCACGGCGAATCCGCGCTCGTACTCCAGGACCGACGTCACGAGGGGGCCGCGCTGGGCGTGCACCGCCAGTTCTTCGGCGGCGGTGACGAGGGAGGGGACGTGCGCCGCGAGATGTTCCGCGTCGAGCGTGGGCGTGGAACGGCCGTCGATCAGCAGACCGTCACGTCCCAGCAGGATCACCGCTTCGACGCCGTCACGTTGGGCGAGCGCCCCGACGAGCTCGCGAATGGTAGGCATCCACGCTCCGTGATAGTTCGAGCCAAGCATAACGGGGGGTGGGGTGAAGTCAAGCAGCGTCGCTTGAAGTCAGGGGGTGCAACGGGTAGTCTACGCCACTGGAGAACATGCACATCAACTCGTTGTCGAAACGCATGATACGAAAGCCCATCACCCGGTTCGTGGCGGCGCTGGCCGTCGTCGCCGGCCTGTCCGCCTGCGACGACACGCTCGGGCTCCGCGCGTCGCTGTCGGTGGCGTTCGATACGCTCTCGGCGTACGCCATGTCGAACACCCCGGTCAGCTTTCCCGCGGCGTACTCGGTCTCGAGCGGTATCGTCGTCCGCATCGATCCCACGATCTCCTTCGAACTGGCCTTCGACCTGCCGGGCAACGGCAAGGTGCAGCTCATCCCGGCGCGTCGCATCAGCACGACGCGTGTGATCAACGGCGGCGCCGCGGCGACCCCGCGCGTGGGCATGCAGCTGGCCAAGGGGACGTTCGAGAGCCTGACGAAGGCCCCGACCGGTGGCTACACCTACGACTCCACCTTCGTCGTGGCGCCGGGCGAGTCGGTGCTCCTCGAGCTCTCCGGCGACGCCTGCACCTACTCGCTGGCCTCGCAGCAGTATGCCAAGCTCGTCATCGATAGTGTCAACACGACGCGGCGTCAGGTGTACTTCCGCGCCGTCCGCGATCCCAATTGTGGCTTCCGCTCGTTGCAGCCGGGCGTTCCCAAGAACTAGTCCTCGATTCCATGCATGATTTCCGGGTGCTCCGCGACCAGGTCGACGCCTTGCGGAGCGCGATGCGCCGCCGCGGCAAGCTCGACGTCCTGGCCCCGTTGATCGATCGTGGCGTCGCGCTCGACCTCGAGCGACGCACCATGATCCAGGCGGTCGAGGAGCGAAAGGCGGCGCGCAACGCCAATTCGCAGGAAGTCGCCCGCCGCAAGAAGGCGAAGGAGGACGCCGACGCGCTCATCGCCAACGGGCGTGCGTTAGGCGAGGAAATCGCCCAACTCGAAAGCGAGCTGGCGCGCGCCGAGCAGGAGCTGCAGTCGATCCTGCTCGAGCTGCCGAACCTCACGCTCGACGAGGTCCCCGAGGGAGACGAGGGGCACAACGCGATCGTGAAGTCGTGGGGGGAACCGCGCGCTGCCGACGGGTGCAAGCCGCACTGGGAGCTGGCCGAGGCGCTGGGCATCCTCGACCTGGCCCGCGGGGCCAAGATCTCGGGGTCGGGCTTCATCGTCCTGCGTGGAACCGGGGCGCGCCTCACACGGGCGCTCATGAACCTCTTCATCGATACCCACACCCGCGAACACGGGTACGAGGAGGTCTGGGTTCCCGTCGTCGTCAATCGCGCCTCGATGACGGGCACCGGACAGCTTCCCAAGTTCGAGGACGACATGTACGGCATCGCCGGGGAAGATCTCTTCCTCGTGCCGACCGCCGAGGTGCCGGTCACCAACCTGTATCGCGACGAGATGCTCGAGGCGGGCGAACTGCCGCGCGGCTTCGTCGCCTACACGCCCTGCTTCCGCAAGGAGGCCGGCGCGGCCGGCAAGGACACCCGCGGCCTGTTGCGGCTGCACCAGTTCGACAAGGTCGAGATCGTGCGCTACACCACGCCCGAGCAGTCGGCCGACGAACACGAGCGCCTCACGCGCCACGCCGAGACGCTGCTCGAGCGCCTGGGGCTCCCGTATCGCCGCGTGCTCCTTGCGGCTGGCGACACGGGGCAGAGCAGCGCGAAGACCTGGGATCTCGAAGCTTGGGCCCCCGGCGTCGGCAAGTGGCTCGAAGTCTCGTCGTGCTCGACGTTCACCGACTATCAGGCGCGCCGCGCGAATATTCGCTACCGCCCGGCCCCGGGTGACAAGCCGCGCTTCGTGCACACCCTCAACGGGTCGGGGCTCGCCTTCCCACGCATCATCGCCTGCCTGCTGGAGCACTACCAGCAGCCCGATGGCTCCGTCACCGTACCGGAGGTCCTCCGTCCGTACCTCGGGACGGACGTGATTCGTTAGGGATGCGGCGCCGCGCCACGGTCGTCGTCGGCGTGGTCGTGGCGCTCCTCCTGGGGTCGTACGTCCTCTTCTCCCAACGCGTCGTCTCCCGCCTGCGCGCGGAGGCCGGGCGCGAAGGGCAGATGTACGCGCAGGTCTATCGCGCGCTCACCGACACGGGGAGCAATCCGATCGGCGCGCTCTTCGACCTCTCGGAGCACATCCGGCGTTCCGGCGTGCCCGTCATCGTCACCGATCCGGCCGGCCGCCCAACCGCCGCCGCCAACCTCCCGTTCCTCGGCGCCGACTCGGCGTTCAAGCCTGACGATCCGCGACTCACGGAGTGGATCGGCAAGCTCGACGAAGAGAACGAGCCGGTGAGCGAGCCCAACGTCGGTACGGTGCACTTCGGGCACACGCCACTGGTGAAGGAGCTCCGCGTCGTGCCGATCCTGCAGGCGGGGATGCTCGGCATCGTCCTGCTCGCGGCGTTGTACATCTTCCGCACGCGGGCGCACGCCGACCGCGAGCGGGTGTGGGCCGGGATGGCGCGCGAATCGGCGCATCAGTTGGGGACGCCGCTATCGTCGCTGAGCGGATGGATCGAGCTCCTGCGGGAGCGCGAGGCCGATCAACTCACCACGCGCGCGCTCGAACACATGCAGGGCGATCTCGAACGGCTCGAACGGGTGGCGCATCGCTTCGAGCGCATCGGCCGCCCGCCGAATCGTGAGGCCGTCGACGTGGGGAAGATCGTTCAGCGCGTCTCCGACTACTTCCGCGCCCGCGTCCCCTCGCTCGCCCACGCGGTGACCATCGAGACGTACATCCACGAGGGACCCCTCATCGCGCAGGGCGACCCGGTCCTCGTCGAGTGGGTGCTCGAAGCGCTGATCAAGAACTCCATCGATGCGCTGGCCGGCAACGGTGGACGCGTGCGCATCGGCGTGAAACGCACGCCGGAGGCGATCCAACTCATGGTCGCCGACGATGGCCCGGGCATCCCGCGTGAGCTGCGCAAGCGCATCTTCGAGCCCGGCTTCTCCACCAAGCAGCACGGCTGGGGGCTGGGGTTGGCGCTCACGCGCCGCATCGTGGAGGAATCGCACGGCGGGACGCTGACGTTGCTGCCGACCGAACGGGGGGCGGTCTTCCAGATTATCTTGCCCGCATGACGTCGTCGCTCGTCCCAACGGACAAGATGATCGCGGGATTGAATCCCGCCCAGCGCGAAGCGGTGCTCACGGTCGAGGGACCTGTCCTCGTCCTGGCGGGCGCCGGTTCCGGCAAGACCCGCGTCCTCACGACGCGCATCGCCCACCTGATCGAGCATCACGGCGTCGACCCGCGCCAGATTCTCGCCGTCACCTTCACCAACAAGGCCGCCGGGGAGATGCGCGAGCGGATCGCGCGACTCCTCGGTACCGCACCCGCCGGCATGTGGGTCGGGACCTTCCATGCGATCGGCGCGAGGCTCGTGCGAGCGCAGGCGCACCTGGTGGGACGCACCCCGGCCTTCACGATCTACGACGAGGACGACTCGGTCGCGGTCGTGAAGCGCGTGATGGAGCGGCTCAAGCTCAACACCAAGGAGCGCACGCCGCAGTCGGTCCTCGCCTCCATCTCCGACGCCAAGAATGCGCTTGTCTCGCCTGACGAGTACGCGCGCCTGGCGATGGATGCGCACAGCAAGGTCGTCGCCGACGTCTATCGCAATCTCGAGCCGGCCATGCGCCAGGCCAACGCGGTCTCGTTCGACGACCTGCTCACCCTTCCCGTGCAGGTCCTCGAACAGCAGCCGGCACTGCTCGAGCAGTATCGCAAGCGCTTCACCTACATCCTGGTGGACGAATACCAGGACACCAACCGCGCCCAGTATCGCTTCATCGCGTTGTTAGGCGGCGCGCACGGCAACGTGGCCGTGGTGGGCGACGACGACCAGTCCATCTATGGCTGGCGCGGCGCCGACATCCGCAACATCCTCGATTTCGAGCAGGACTTCCCCAAGGCGCACGTCGTGCGCCTCGAGGACAACTACCGCTCCACGCCGCAGATCCTCGCCCTCGCCAACGCCGCGATCTCGGCCAACACCGAGCGGCGCGGCAAGACGCTGCGCTCGACGCGCCCGGCGGGCGATCCCGTGTCGGTCGTGGCCGCGCTCGACGAGCGCGACGAGACGGACTTCGTGATCGAGGAGATTCAGGGGAGTCGCTTCAGCGCCCGCGGGCGCCCGCTCAAGGACTTCGCGATCCTCTATCGCACCAACGCCCAGAGCCGCGCGATGGAAGAGGGGTTGCGCCGCCACGGGATTCCGTATCGTCTCATCGGGTCGGTGCGCTTCTACGACCGGCGCGAGATCCGCGACCTGATGTCGTACCTCAAGCTCGTCGCCAATCCCAACGACGACGAGGCCTTCCGTCGCGCCATCGCCGTCCCTCGGCGCGGCGTCGGGGACACCTCGGTGGAAACGCTCGCCGAGAGGGCGTACCAGGGGCGCTGCTCACTCCTGGCTGCTGCCACCGATCCCGAGATGGTGGGGACGATGCGCCCGGCCGCGCGTACCGCGCTCGCCGACTTCGCCAAGCTGATCCTGCGCCTGCGCGAACTCGCGAAGGAATCGCCCGTCGATGAGGTGCTGCGCGAGCTGGTCGAGGCGATTCGTTATGCCGACTATCTCAAGGCCGAAGGCCCCGACGCCCCCGAGCGCATGGAGAACGTGCGCGAACTCCTCACGTCGGCCGCGGAGACGGTGATCGACGACGGTGGCGAGGTGGGGCTCACGCCGCTCGATCACTTCCTGCAACGCGCCACGCTCGTGGCCGGTGTCGACGCCCTCGATCCCAACGCCGATGCCGTCGTCCTCATGACGCTGCATAACGCGAAGGGGCTGGAGTTCCCGGTCGTCTTCATCACCGGCCTGGAGGAAGGGCTCTTCCCGCTCGCCCGGTCGCGCGAGGAGCCGGCGCTGCTCGAGGAGGAGCGTCGCCTCTTCTATGTGGGGATCACGCGCGCCGAGGAGGTCCTGTTCATCACGCACGCACGCAGTCGGCGGCGCAACGGGGAGATGATGAACTCCATCCCCTCGAGCTTCGTGCGCGACCTCCCCAAGGAGCTGCTGAAGTCGCGGGCCACCGTACGACTGCGCGGCAGCGGGCGGTTTGGGGATGTGGACGGCAACTACGGCGGCGCGAAGTTCGGCGACAGCGGCTCGCGCTTCGGCGAGTCGGGTCGCCGCTTTGGCGAGACCGGGCCGCGCGACGACTGGTTCGGTGATCGCCCGACGCCCTCCGAGCGGCGCCCCGGAACGCCGGTGTCGCGCCCGACGCCGCGCGACGTGCCGGTGGAGGAGGAGTCGCAGGACGCGCCGCTGTTTGCCCCCGGCGTCCGGGTGAAGCACGCCAAGTTCGGTGACGGAACCATTGCCGAGCTGTCGGGCACGGGACGGGATGCCAAGGTCACGATCGACTTCGATGACGAATCCGTCGGGCGCAAGCGCCTGGTGGTGGCGTACGCAGGACTCGAACGGGGGGTGGAGTAGATGTCGGTCACCAACGATGACGTGCGGCACATCGCCGCCCTCGCGCGGCTGGGGCTCGAGCCCGATCGTGTCGCCCTCCTCGCGACGGAACTGAACGGCATCCTCGCGCACATGGACGTCCTGGCGGGCGTCGACACGTCGGCCATCGACCTGCACGCGCGGGGGGAAGGGGAGGGGATGCCGCTGCGCCCGGACGAGGGGCCCTCCGTCCCGCTGACGCGTCCGCGCGAGGCCTTCGCTCCCGAGATGCGCGAGGGCTTCTTCCTCGTCCCCCGCCTCGCGACGCACGAGGACGCGGCGGAGGAGTCATGAGCGGCGACCTGTTGCGCCTGGCGGCCTCCATCTTGCGCGACCGGGTCGCCGCCGGCGACGCGTCGGCGCTGGCCGCCACCGATGCGTCGTTCGCCCGCGCCGGCGAGGTGAACGCCGGGCGCGACGGGCTCAACATCGTGCTCTGGCACGATCGCGAGTGGTCGCGCGCCGCCGCCGAGTCGATCGACGCATGCGTCACGAGCGGCGTGCCGGTCGGCTCGCTGGCCGGCGTCCCCGTCGCGCTCAAGGACAACCTCGCGACCGAGCATCTCCCGACCACCTGCGGCTCGCGCATCCTCGAGGGGTACGTCTCGCCGTACGAGTCGACCGCGGCCCGTCGCCTGCGCCAGGCCGGAGCGGTGATCGTGGCCAAGACCAACATGGATGAATTCGCCATGGGGTCGTCCACCGAGCACTCGGCCTGTGGCCCCACGCGCAATCCGATTGCCCCTGACCGCGTCCCCGGCGGCTCGTCCGGCGGCTCGGCGGCCGCGGTGGCGGCCGGGCTCGTCCCCGTCGCGTTAGGCTCGGAAACCGGCGGCTCGGTGCGGCAGCCCGCCGCCTTCTGCGGCATCACCGGCATCAAGCCGACCTACGGACGCGTGAGCCGCTTCGGGCTCGTCGCCTTCGCCAGCTCGCTCGACCACGTCGGCGTCTTCGGTCGCACGGTGGACGATGCCGCGCTCGGACTGCAGGCGATTGCCGGAGTGGACGTCAACGACGCGACCAGCGTCGACCTTCCCGTACCGGACTATCGCGCCAGCGCCGGCCACTCGATGCGTGGCCTGGTCATCGGGCGTCCGGCGGAGTACTTCCCCGAGTCGCTCGACCCGCGGGTGCGGGCGGTGTGCGATCGCGCGGTCGAGGCGTTGCGCGAGGCCGGGGCCGAGGTGCGCGATGTCTCGCTCCCCCATACCGCGCTCGCCATTCCGGCGTACTACATCATCGCCCCTGCCGAGGCGTCGTCCAACCTGGCCCGCTTCGACGGGGCGCGCTATGGATTGCGCCTGACGGGAGACGGCCTGCGCGGGATGTACGAGGCCACCCGATCGCGCGGCTTCGGCGCCGAGGTCACGCGCCGCATCCTGCTGGGGACATACGTGCTCTCGGCCGGGTACTACGACGCCTACTATCGCAAGGCGATGGAGGTCCGGCGGCTCATCGCCGGCGACTTTACCGCCGTCTTCGCCAGCGGCGTCCACGCGCTCCTCACGCCAACCACGCCCACGCCGGCATTCCCGATTGGGGCCGTGAGCGACCCGTACGAGATGTACATGAGCGACATCTTCACCGTCACCGCGAACCTCGCCGGCGTCCCCGCGATGTCGGTGCCCGCAGGCTTCGTCGATGGGCTCCCGGTCGGCGCACAACTCATGGCACCGCATTTCGGCGAAGCGACCATGCTCGGCGTCGCCTATGCCATCGAGCGCGCCCTTGGCGTGGGTGGGGTCCGATGAATCACCCCACCTATGAGCTCGTTGTCGGGCTGGAGGTGCACGTCCAGCTCAAGACGCGCACCAAGATCTTCTGTTCGTGCCCTACGCAGTTCGGGGCCGCGCCCAATGCCAACACCTGTCCGGTCTGCCTGGCCCTGCCTGGCGCGCTCCCGGTGCTCAACGCGCACGCGGTGCAGCTGGCGGTGCGCGCCGCGCTGGCGCTGGAGTGCACCGTGCACCCGGTGTCGGTCTTCGCCCGCAAGAACTATTTCTATCCCGACCTCCCCAAGGGCTACCAGATCTCGCAGTTCGACCAGCCGATCGCCACGGGAGGACGCCTGGCGATCGGCACGGGCGACGATGGGACGCCGCGTGTCATCGGCGTCACGCGTGCCCACATGGAGGAGGACGCCGGAAAGTCGGTCCACGATCGCTTTCCGTCCGTCTCCGCCATCGACCTCAATCGTGCCGGGACACCGCTCGTCGAGATCGTCTCCGAACCGGACATGCGCACGCCGGCCGAGGCGCGCGAGTACTGCACGCGACTCAAGGAGATCCTCGAGTATACCGAGGTCTCCGATGCCAACATGGAAGAAGGGAGCCTGCGCGTCGACGCCAACGTCAGCATCCGCCGGCATGGCGAGACTGCGTTAGGCACCAAGACCGAGATCAAGAACATGAACTCGTTCTCGGGAGTCGAACGCGCCATCGCCGCCGAGTTCGAGCGACAGGTGGCCTTGGTCGAGTCGGGCGAGCGCGTCGTGCAGCAGACGCTGCTCTGGGACGCCGGCAAGCACGAGGTGCGTCCCGCCAGGAGCAAGGAGGGGAGTCACGACTATCGGTACTTCCCGGAACCCGACCTCCCGCCGCTCGTGCTGTCGCCGGCTCGCATCGCGGAAGCACGCGCCGCGCTCCCCGAACTCCCGGCGGCGCGCGGGCCCGCCTCGTCGACCGATTCGGGGTCCCGGCGTACGACGCGGGCGTCCTCACCGCCAACCGGGCCATCGCCGACTACTACGAGGCGGTCGCGGTGGCGCTGGGCGACGGCAAGGTCGCGGCCAACTGGGTCATGGGCGAGGTGCTGGCCTACCTCAATAGTGCCGGCCTCACCATCGAGACCTTCCGGGTCTCGGCGGGCGACCTGGCCGCGCTGCTCACCCTCGTGCGGGACGGGACGGTGTCCAACAGCGCCGCCAAGAAGATCTTCGCGCTGATGGCGCTGGAGGGCGGCGCCCCGAAGGGGATCGCCGAGCGTGAGGGCCTGCTACAGGTGAGCGACGATGGCGCGCTGGCGGCGTGGGTCGAGGAAGTCTGGGCCGCGCATCCCGACGAGGTGCAACGACTGGCGGCTGGCGAGAAGAAGTTGCTCGGCGTCCTCGTTGGCGCCGTCATGAAGCGGTCGGGCGGGCGCGCCGACCCGCGCAAGGTCAACCAGCTGCTGGCGGCAAAGTTGGCGACGTAGCGGGCGATGGCGAGGCCGGCGATCCTGCCGGCGCCCCCAGTACGTCGGGAAGCGGCTCGGGGAAGAGCGGGGTCGCAAGCCGCGCGGCGTGACGCAACGACGACGCGGGCATGCCGAAGTGCCGGTCCGCGTCCTCGATCAGGCGGTCCTCGCCGCCGAGGCGCAGCGACTCGCGACGCACCCGCTTCGCCAGCCGCAACCGCAGGTCACCCGATGGGTCGAAGGCGTAGGGCTCGGCCGCGTCCATGCGGTTCAGCAGGTCGACCACGTAGTCGAACGAGCGCGTGAGATACGCCCCGACCTGGTCGTTGGGGAGGTCCCAGCGCGAGTGCTCGCTCGCCAGCTGAAAGATGCGTTGCCACGACTCCATGTCGGTGACGCGCACCATGCCGCGAAAGATCCGCCGATTGGTCGGCGTGCTGAAGATGGTCGGGCTCAGGATGCGATCGAGGTGCCCGTCACTGCGCGTGTGGTCGAGCAGGATGAGCTCGCGCGCCCGGCGCGCAAAGCGTTCCCCGAGGTGCGTCTCGAAACGGTTCTCCCAGTAACTGTGCCCCAGCGCGGCGGTGCTCGACGTGACCGCGAGCTGGCGCGGGACGAAGTAGTTGTGCGCCACCACGTCGGCCGCGAGGTGCGCGAGATAGCCCAGCGAAAACGCTCGCAGGGGCTCGTCGCGCGCCCGGTCGAGGATCTCGAAGCCCACCATCCAGGAGTGGCAGTGCCGGCCCGCCGCCGCGTACTTCTTGGCGATGCTCGTGTCGGCGGCGATCGATCCGTAGAGGAAGTCGTACGGAAAGGCGCGCAGCAGCTCGGCGATGGGGGCAGGGAGGAGGTGCAGCGCCCGCAGCAGCGCCTCGCCAAGGTAGACGTGCGTGCCCGGCGTCCAGGCGTGGGCGGTGGTCGGGAAGAGGACGACCAGCGCGAGCGCCCCGAGGCACATGAGAATTGGGGCGAGCCGGCGGGCGTGCATGCGGTGCCTAACGGCTCGTTCCAGTGCGGGCGCCGGAACGCGCTCGGATGCGGGGCGCTTCTGTGGGTTCCTCGTCGGCCTCCTCCTCGTGCTCGCGCGTGGCGGGAGCATCGTCCTCGGCGCCCTCCTCATCAGCGCCCTCAGCCTCGACCTCGGTCCCCGACTCGAGTTCGTCCGTCGCGTCGTCGAGCTCGTCGCCCTCGTCCGCCTCGTCCGCCTCGTCCTCCTCATCGCCCGTGCCCCGACCGCGCCGACGCGAAGCCTCGTCGCGGCGCGCGAGCCCTAACGAGCGGCGCACCGCCTGGCCACCGGCCCGCACGCCGCGCATGAGCGAGGCGGCACCCAGCACCGCCCCCTCCGCTTCCTCCTGCACGATGTTCACCAGTTCGTCCAGGCGCGCGAGTCGCCCCTCGGTCACGTCCATGACGGCGCGGAACCGATCGCTGGCCTCGTCGATCGTCTCGCTCGCGCGCTCGACCGGGGCTTTGAGCCCCTTGGCCATCGCGCGCACCTCTCCCGTGACCTCGCGCGCCTCGGCGATGGCGGTCCGCAACGGTTCGTATGCGCTGCGGATCAGTTTGGTGAGTTCGTCGATCGTCTTCTTGAGCGCGTAGAGGAGGAGAACTCCCATCACGAGCATCACGAGCACGAGGAACGACACCAGGCTCTGTCCGACGTTGGCGGCGGTGTCGAGCCACGAGTGCTCGACCACGATCCGCGTTCCCACGGAGTCGGCAGCCGCTTGCAGCAGCAGGAAGATCGAGGGCGCCAGGGAAGACATGGGCACCGCGCAGGTCAGGGAAGTGGGAACCGGGTGGCAGCAGGCCCCCTCGCATCGTACCACGTGGAAAAAAGCGAAGTCAAGCGACGGCTTGAAGATGCCCGTCGGCTACGGGCATTATTCGTTCACCCCAACGACGACGCGAATGTCTTCTGTGCAGTACATCGTGGAGGGCGGTCACCGCCTCTCCGGCAGCATCGAACCATCCGGCAACAAGAACGCCGCCCTCCCGATCATCGCCGCTGCACTCCTTACCGAGCACGAGGTGACGCTCGAGAACGTGCCGCGCATCCGTGACACCGAGACGCTCGTGCAGCTGTTGCAGGCGGTCGGGGCGAACGCGGAGTGGCGGGGGCGGAACACGCTCGTGATCGAGGCCAAGGAGATTCGCACCGACGAACTCGATCCCGACCTCTGCGCCAAGATTCGGGCATCGATCCTGCTCGCCGGGCCGCTCCTCGCCCGTTGTGGGCACGTGGTACTCCCCCCGCCCGGTGGCGACGTGATCGGTCGCCGCCGCGTCGACACGCACTTCCTGGCCTTCGAGCAGATGGGGGCCACCGTCTCGGCGACCGACCGCTTCGAGTTCCGCGCCGCCAAGCTGCGTGGGGCCGACGTCTTCCTGGATGAGCCGAGCGTCACCGCCACTGAGAACGCCCTCATGGCCGCGGTCTACGCCGAGGGGACGACGGTGCTCCGCAACGCGGCGTCGGAACCGCATGTGCAGGACCTCGCCAACTTCCTCGTGGCCATGGGGGCGCGCGTCGAGGGGATCGGGACCAACACGATGACGGTGCACGGCCCGGCCACGCTGCACGGCGCGACCCATCGTATCGGGCCCGATCACATTGAAGTCGGCTCGTTCATCGGGTTGGCAGCGGTCACGCGCTCCACGCTGCGCGTCACGCGCGCCGGCGTCGAACACCTGCGCTCGACGCGCATGGGGTTCGAGCGCCTCGGCATTCACTGCGAGGTGGAAGGGGACGATCTCATCATCCCCGCCGAGCAGTCGCGCGTCATCAAGTCCGACCTCGGCGGCCACGTCCCGAAGCTCGAGGATCAGCCGTGGCCGGCGTTCCCCGCCGACGTGATGTCGATCGCCATCGTCACGGCCACGCAGTGCGAGGGGTTGGTGTTGATGTTCGAGAAGATGTTCGAGTCGCGCATGTTCTTCGTCGACAAGCTCATCGCGATGGGGGCGCGCATCGTCCTGTGTGACCCGCATCGCGCGCTGGTCTCGGGCCCGTGCAAGTTGCGCGCGGCGCGGGTGGAATCGCCGGACATCCGGGCCGGCATGGCGATGCTGCTGGCGGCGATGTGTGCCGAGGGAACCAGCACGATCAACAACGCCTCGCAGATCGAGCGGGGGTACGAACGGATCGACGAACGCCTGAACGCGTTAGGCGCGCGCATCACCCGCGTCCCCGCGCGGGCGTGACCGTCGTCGGGCACATCGGGCCGCCGGGGGCGGCGCATGGGCGCCCCGACCTGGAGCCCGTGCCCGGCTTCGACGCGCTGGGGGCCATCGCCTTCACGACCACGCGCGATCGGGGCGACTTCGCGTTGCAGTCCCGGGAGCCGGCGGCCGATGTCTTCGGTCGGTGGCTGACGCTCCTCGACGAACTGGCCCCTCGGGCGACGCGTCTGGCGATGGCGCACCAGGTGCACGGCGATACCGTGCTCCAGCACGAGACGGGGTGGAGCGGGTGGCTGCGTGCCCCCTCCGCGGATGGTCACGTGGCGCTGACGCCCGGGACGGCGCTGGCGGTGACCGTCGCCGACTGCGTCCCGGTCTTCATCGCCCATCCCGGTGGGGCGATCGGCATCGTCCACTCCGGGTGGCGCGGAACCTTGGCCAACATCAGCGGGCGCGCCGTGCAGCGGCTCGTCGCCGCCGGCCTGCGCGCGAGCGAGCTGTCGGTGCATTGCGGCCCCTCGATCTGTGGTGACTGCTACGAGGTGTCGCCCGATGTGTACGGGCAGTTGACCGGTCGCACGGTGCCGCGTCCCACGCCGGTCGATCTGCGCGCACTCATCGCCGATGATGTCCGGGCCGCCGGGGTCACCGAGATCTCCATCAGCGCCTGGTGTACGCGGTGCCACAACGAACGATTCTATTCGCACCGTTGCGGCGATGACGGCCGTCAGATCGGGGTGATCGTTCGGGCGTGACTCCTGTCCGTCCGGTTGACCTCCTCCGGTTCGGGCCGTACATTCACCTTGCTTCGCGGGGCAGGCACCCGTGATCCGGAAATGTGGGGGAGGGTTCCCCCGCATTTTTTTGTTCTTGGGCCGGTTTTTTTGACGAGACATGCTAGAAGCGCTGGAAGACTTCGTGCGGCAAGAGGTTGAGGCGCTGGGGTTCGATCTGGTCGAGTTCCGGCGTGGTGGAACGGCGCGTCGCCCGTTGCTCGATGTTCGCATCGATCGACGCGACGGGACCAAGGTGACGATTGAGGACTGCGCTCACGTGTCGCGTGCACTCGAGCCCAAGCTCGACGCCGCTGGGACAGTGGGCGATCAGTACGTGTTGGAAGTGTCGTCACCGGGTGTCGAACGCCCGCTGCGGCATGCCGCGGACTGGCGCCGCTTCACGGGGCGCCGGGCGTCGGTCTCGAGCGCTGCAGTGGGTGGGCGCATCGAGGGAGAGATCGTGGGGTTGGATGGGACCGAGGGGGCCGAAGTCGCGCACCTGCGGGACCAGCGTGGTGTGGACCATCGGGTGCCGCTGGCGGACGTCAAAGAGGCACGACTCGTGTTCGTCTGGAACAAGTAGAGGGTCATCGAATGACCGGGACCGCAGAGATTCTCACCGCAATTCGCGAACTGTCCAACCTCAAGGGGTTGGACACGACGGAGTTGCATGGATTGTTGCAGGACGGCATTCACGCCGCCCTCGCCAAGAAGCATGGCGCCAACGTGCAGGCCGAGGTGGAGATCGACGAGAAGAAGGGGGCGATTCGCATCGTCCTCCTCAAGACCGTCGTCGCCGAGGTCACCGATCCGTCGCGCGAAACTTCGCTCGAAGAGGCGCAGTTCGAAGACCCGGAATTCCAGGTCGGCGACGTGATGGAGATCCCGGTCGACTTCGCCGAGTTCGGGCGAAGCGCGGTGCAGGCGGCCAAGCAGCGCATCATTCAGCGCGTCCGTGAGGGCGAGCGCACCAAGATCCGCGACGAGTTCGCCAATCGCGTCGGCGAGCTTCTGTCGGGCGAGGTGCAGCAGATCGAGCGCGGCAAGCTCGTGATCATGCTCAACAAGTTCCGCGAAGCGGAGGCGATCATGCCCTACCGCGAGCAGAACCATCGCGATCACTACCATCAGGGCGATCCGATCCGCGCGGTCCTCAAGCGTGTCGAAGAAACGCCCAAGGGGCCGCGCCTCATCCTGAGCCGCGCCGACCCGCTCTTCGTGAAGGCGCTCTTCAAGCTCGAGGTCCCGGAGATTCAGCAGGGGATCGTCGAGATCCGTGCCGCCGCGCGAGAAGTCGGGAGCCGCACCAAGATCGCCGTGTGGTCGCGCGACGACTCTATCGATCCGGTGGGCGCCTGCGTGGGCCTCAAGGGGGCGCGCGTTCAGGCCGTCGTGAACGAGTTGAGCGGTGAGCGTATCGACATCGTCCCCTGGTCGGCCGATCCCGAGCGTTTCGCCAAGCTCGCCCTCGCCCCGGCCAAGGTCGCGCGCGTCTTCTCGGATCCCGAGGGGAAGGCGATCCAGGCGGTCGTCGACGAAGACCAGCTCTCGCTGGCCATCGGGCGGAACGGCCAGAACGTGCGTCTCGCCTCCGAATTGACGGGCTGGAAGATCGACCTGTACTCGAGCCGCGAGTGGCTGGAGCGTAGCGAAGGGCCGATCTTCGCCCCGCTTCCCGAGGAGCAGGACGCGGCCGATGTGAAGCTCTCCGAACTCGGGGGGATGCCGCCGGCGACGGTGGCCATCCTCGAAGAGGGCGGATACCGTACCTTGAACGACATCATCGATCTCGAGCGCGAAGATTTCCTGAGACTCCCCGGCATCGCGCCGGAGGAGGCCGATCGTATCATGGGGATCTTGAACGAGCTCACGACCGACGACGACGGAAGCGGCGACGGCTCGGCGGGGGCGTGATCGGTTGACGCGTCCGCCTCGCGTGGAGCCGAAAGCACCAGGAGGAATGGACGCGTCCACGCAGCGACGATTGCTCGGGTTGCTCGGGCTCGGCGTTCGCGGACGCGGCGCAGTGGTTGGGGTGGAGCGAGTGCGTGAGGCGGCGAAGAAGGGACTGCTGGCGGTCGCGGTCGTCGCCCCTGATGCCTCGCGGCATTCGTTGGACAAGGTCGTGCCGCTCCTCGAGGCGCGACGCATTCGGATCATCGAGGGGCCCTCGGCGGAGGTGTTAGGCAACGCCGTCGGCCGAGAGGCGACGGCCGTGGTCGGGGTCACCGATCGCTCGCTGGCGTCGGGCGTGCTCGCACTATTCGGCGCGGGCGTTGATGGGGACACGGGTCCGGCACGGGCCCGCTAGGAGGATCGTTTGAGCAAGCTTCGCGTACACGACATGGCAGGGGAGTTCGGGATCGCCGCGGACGAAGTGATCGGCATGCTTCGTTCGATGGACGTTCCCGTTCGTAGCCACTTGACGGTGCTCACCGACGACCAGGTGGCGCGCGTGCGCGCCCGGTGGGAGCGGGAGAAGCGCGCGCGGCAGGAAAAGCCGGTCGCAGCGCCTGCGGCCACCCGCCGTCGCAAGGGAGCGCCCGCGACGACCACGACGCCCGCTCCCGTCGCCCCTGAGCCCGCAGCCGCGACACCTCCTCCCGCCGTCGATGCGGCCGCCGCAGCCAAGGCGGGCGTCCGTCGTCGTCGTGCCGCCGATGTCGCCGCGGCCGCTGAGGCGCTCGAACTGGCCGCCGAAGAGACTGCCGCCGCCGCATCGGCCGCCGCGGCAGCGGCCGCCGCCGCCGTCGTCGAAGCGCCCAGCGCTCCGGTCGAGGTGGCCGCGCCCGTTCGAGAGACGACGGCCCCAGCCGCCCCGGAGTCAGGCGACGACGTCGCCCACGCTCCTGCCGCGACCGAGCACGAGGGAGCGTCCGAGGATGTGCCGGCCGTCGAGCCGGTGCGTGCTGTGGAGCCTCCTCCGCCGCCGCCCCCCGCTCCGCCGGCCCCCCCGGCCGCGCCCATCCCGCAGCCGCAGACGTACTCGACCGGACCGTCGATCCCCGATCGGCCGCGCCCGCGTCCGGTCGTGCCCGGCGCCCCGCGTCCGCGCCCCGGTCAGGGCGGCGGCGGATTCGAGCGGCCGCGGCCTGTGGCCTCGGCCTCGCCTTCGGGCTCGGTCGGACTCCCGCCGCGTCGCGATGATCAGCAGCGCAAGCCTGGCGGTGCCCCCGGTGGTGGGGGGGGAGGCGGTGGGCCGTCCGGTGCTTCGCAGTCGCAGCAGCAGCAGCGTGGCAAGAAGAAGGGGAAGCGTGGGGCCGTCGACCAGGAAGAGGTGTCGGCAAACATCTCGCGCGTCATGGGTGCCATGCGTGGCGGCGTCGCCAAGCGTGGCGGGTCGCGACGCGACGACGGCCGCGAGGAAATGGAGGCGATCCGCCGCGAGGAAGCCGAACGCGAGAAGAAGACGGTGCGCGTCAACGAGTTCATCACCGTTGGCGAACTGGCCGAAATCCTCAAGCTGTCGGCCAGCCAGATCGTGGCCTTCGCGTTCAAGAACCTCGGGTTGATGGTCACCATCAACCAGCGCCTCGACTTCGACCAGATCGAGTTGATTGCCGGCGAGTTCGGCTTCCAGGCGGTGCGTGAGGAAGAGTACGCCGCCGACATGGGAGAGGAGCGCGTCGCCGACCGGCCCGAGGACCTCGTCTTCCGTCCACCGGTCGTGACGATCATGGGTCACGTCGACCACGGCAAGACGTCGCTCCTGGACTACATCCGGAAAGCAAACGTCGTCGCGGGCGAGGCGGGGGGTATCACGCAGCACATCGGTGCCTATCACGTCACGCTGCCCAACAGCAAGCACATCACCTTCCTCGACACCCCGGGCCACGAGGCGTTTACCGCCATGCGTGCCCGCGGCGCGCAGGTCACCGACATCGTCATCCTCGTGGTGGCGGCCAACGACTCGGTGATGCCGCAGACCATCGAGGCCATCTCGCACGCCAAGAACGCCGGCGTGCCGATGATCGTGGCGATCAACAAGGTCGATCTCCCCGACGCCAACCCCATGCGCGTCAAGCAGGACCTCCTGCAGCATGGCGTTGTCCTCGAGGAGTTCGGCGGAACCACGCTCTCGACCGAGGTCTCGGCCAAGAAGGGGACCAACGTCCCCGAGTTGCTCGAGCAGGTCCTCCTGCAGTCCGAGGTGCTCGATCTCAAGTCGAACCCAGACAAGAAGGCGCATGGCTCTGTGGTCGAAGCGCAGCTCGACCCGGGCAAGGGGCCGGTCGCGACGATCCTGGTGTCGAGCGGCACGTTGCACGTGGGCGACGACTTCATCTGCGGCCTGCACTCCGGGCGCGTGCGCGCCATGCTCGACGAGCGTGGCAAGCCGGTGAAGTCGGCCGGACCGGCGATCCCGGTGCAGGTGCTCGGCCTGACGGGTGTGCCGATGGCGGGCGATCAGTTCGTGGTCGTCGAGGATGCCAGTCAGGCGCGCGAGATTGCCCAGCGTCGTGAACGCCTCGATCGCGAGGCCAAGAGCCGTCGCACCTCGAAGGGTGTGGTGTCGCTCGAGGACTTCATGTCGCAGGCGGCGGCTGGGCAGAAGCGGACGCTCAACCTCATCATCAAGGCCGACCAGGGTGGTCCGGCGGAAGCGCTCGCCGACGCCCTGCAGAAGCTGTCCAACAACGAAGTGCAGGTCGATGTCGTGCACCGCGGCGTGGGCGCGATCACGGAGGGCGACATCCTCCTGGCGCGTACGTCCGGCGCGATCATCATCGGCTTCCACGTGCGCCCGGACAACAACGCCCGGACGGCCGCGGAACGCGAAGGGGTCGACATCAAGCTGTACCGCATCATCTACGAGGCCGTCGCCGACGTGCGCGCCGCCCTCGAAGGGATGCTCCGCCCCGAAGAGCGCGAAGTGGTCATGGGCGAGGCCGAGGTCCGCGAGATCTTCAAGGTGTCGCGCATCGGCACGATCGCCGGCTGCTCCGTCCGTTCGGGGATCATCTCGAAGGCCGGGCGTGTGCGCCTCATTCGCGACGCGGTCGAGGTGTACGATGGCACGCTCTCGTCGCTCCGCCGCTTCAAGGACGACGTGAAGGAAGTGAAGGAAGGCTACGAGTGCGGCATCGGCCTCGAGAACTTCAACGACCTCAAGGTCGGCGACGTCATCGAGTGCTACAAGACCGAGGAAGTGGCCCGTACGCTGCAGCCGGAGTCCGCGGGCGCCTGACGGCACCTGACGTCCGCGGACGCTTGATCGCGTCCGACGCCGGCGGGCGCTTCACGGCGCCCGCCCGGCACCTTGCTCGAGTCCCGTAGGTGTGGCGTGGCCCCCGCGTCCGCTGCACCCTGTTGGAGTAGATACCATGGCGAATGATGGACGCCGACCCGATCGGGTCGCCGAAGCCATTCGCGAAGAAGTCGCGCGGTTCCTCGCGGAGGGGGTGAAGGATCCCCGCATCACCGGGCTGGTCACGGTGACCGCCGTCGACGTCACGCGCGACCTGCGCCATGCGCGCATCTTCGTGAGCATCCTCGGCACCGATGCCGAAAAATCCGCCACCGAGGAAGGGCTGCACTCCCTCGCCTCGCACCTGCGAAGCCGACTGGCGAAGTCGCTGCGCCTGCGCGTCGCGCCCGAGTTGGAGTTCGTGCTGGATGCGAGCATCGCGCACGCCGCGCGCATCGAGTCGCTCCTCGCCCAGATCAAGGACGGCACGCTCGCCCCGCCGGATGCGAGCGACCTCGACTGACGTCCTCCTCCTCGTCGACAAGCCGGCGGGGTTGTCGTCGCATGACGTCGTCGCGCTCGCCCGCCGTGCGTTAGGCACGCGCAAGGTCGGGCATGGCGGGACCCTCGACCCGTTCGCGACCGGCCTCCTCGTCCTCTTGGCAGGCCGCGGGACTCGGCTCCTCCAGTTCGTCCCGTCAGAGCCCAAGGTCTACGAAGCGACGATCGCCTTCGGCACCGAAACCGATACGGACGACGGGACCGGAGTCGTCGTGCGCGAGGCGCCGCTGCCCTCCGCCCTCGACGTGCTCGGCGCGATTCCGGCACTGACGGGCGACCTGGACCAGCTCCCTCCCGCGTATTCGGCCAAGCATGTCGGGGGCGAGCGCGCCTATGCGGTGGCGCGTCGCGGAGAGCGGCCGGCGCTCGTGACCTCGCGCGTGCATGTGGGCGAATGGAACGTCCTGGAGCAGACGCCGGGTTCGCTGCGCGCGCGCATCACGTGCGGCACGGGGACGTACATCCGGTCCCTCGCGCGCGATCTCGGTCGTGCCACCGGTTCGGCCGCACATCTGGCGGCGTTGCGTCGCGTCCAGGTGGGGCCCTTCGACGTGCGAGACGCCAATGGCATTGAGGCGCTGCGCAGCGGCGAGATCACCGTGCGCGAGCTGCACGAAGCGTTAGGCGACCTGCCGCGACAGGTCCTCGACGACGATGCCGTTCGGCGGGTGCGACAGGGACTCATGATCCCCGCCTCGGTTGCGGGTGCGCGCGCCGCACTGCTCGACGCGCACGGGGACCTGGTCGGCGTGGGCGCGCGCTCCGGTGACTCCTGGCACGCCGACGTCGTGCTCGCGACGACCTGACATGTCCATCCCCGACACCGCGCTCCCGCCGGACGTGCACGACACCGTGGTGACGGTGGGGACGTTCGACGGCGTGCACCGCGGGCACCAGGATGTTCTGGCTCACCTCGTGCGGCGCGCCGCCTCCCTCGGCACGCGATCGGTCCTCGTCACCTTTGAGCCGCACCCGCTCGAAGTGGTCAATCCGGCCGCCGCCCCATCGCTGCTCACCGTCGGCGATGAAAAGCTCGAGGTGCTCGCCGAGAGCGGCATCGACTATGTCGCGATCGTTCCGTTCACCCGAGCCCTGGCGGCCTTTGGCGCCGAGCAGTTCGTCGACGAGGTGCTGGTCGGCCGGTATCGCGTGCGGCACCTCCTCATGGGACACGACCACGGCTTCGGCCGGAATCGCGCGGGTGATGAGAGCGTCCTGCGGGCGCTCGGCGAGGCGCGCGGCTTCACGGTAGAGGCGGTCGACCCCGTGGTCGGGCCGCACGGCCAGCCTGTCTCCTCGACGGCGATCCGTCGGGCGGTGGCGGGGGGAGATCTGGAGCGTGCGCGGGACGGCCTCGGGCGGCACTACGCCGTCGGTGGTCGTGTGACGCGCGGCGAGCAGCGGGGTCGCTATCTCGGTTTTCCGACGATCAATATTCCGCTCCCGTCGCCGCGAAAACTCCTGCCGCCCCAAGGGGTATACGCGGTGCGCGTCCAGACGCCGCGCGGGGCCTTCGGCGGGATGCTCAACCTCGGCCCTCGTCCCACCTTTGGTGACGCCGGCGTGACACTGGAGGCGCATCTTTTCGACGCCGCCGGCGACTTTTACGGGATGCGCGTACGCGTCGACTTCCTGCGGCGACTGCGCGACACCGCTCGGTTCGAGACCCCCGAGGCGCTGGTCGAGCAACTGGCCAGGGACGAACGCGCGGCACGCGAGACGCTTGCGCTAACTTCGTGATACTCTCGCACTTCGGTTGACTCAGTGGTTTCGAAAGTCTAACCTTCCAAGCTTCCCGGACTTCAACCTTTTCCAGTTCCGCCGAATGTCGAATCTGAAGTACCGCGTGGCCCTGATCGTGGCGATGCTCGTCGCGTCGGTATGGGCGCTCTTCCCGCGGACGGTGGTGGAGCGCGTCAAGCGTGACGGCGTCTTCGCCTTTGACACGGTGCGCCGCGTCCCGCTCAAGCGTGGACTCGACCTGCAGGGGGGGATGCACCTCGCCCTCGAGGTCGACGAATCCAAGCAGGCGGTGGCCGACAAGAGCGATGCGCTTGATCGCGCGCTCAAGGTCGTCCGCACCCGCATCGACGAATTCGGCGTTTCCGAGCCGGTCGTACAAAAGGTCGGCAACGATCGCATCATCGTGGAGCTGCCGGGGATCGATGATCCCAAGCGCGCCGAAGATGTGGTGCAGAAGTCGGCCTTCCTCCAGTTCCAGATTACCGACGAGACACAGGCGCTCGACAAGGCGCTTCCGCGGCTCGACCAGATCATTCGCGAGCGCGGTGGCGTCGGCGCGACGGTCGCCGCTGGCGACACCACCAAGTCGACGCAGGTCGCGGCGCTTCCCAATCTGTTCGCAAAGGGCGACAGCGCGTCCAAGGGTGACTCGAGCAAGACCGACAGTGTGACGTCGGCCTTGAACCCGACCACCGGCGGCCCGCTCTCCAAGCTCGTGCAGGCCGGACAGTTCCCCGGCGAGTACATGGTGGCCGAGAAGGACGTGCGCACCGTCGAAGGGTACCTCGCGCTCCCAGGGGTTCAGGGGGCGCTTCCTCCGGGCAAGATGCTCCGCTGGTCGGGCGACACGCTGTCCATCGGCGCGCAGATCTTCCGTCCGCTCTATGTCGTGGACGCACGCCCGATCATCACGGGCGAGTACCTCCAGAATGCCAAGCCGAACAACACGCCCATCGAAGGGACGGTCGTCGAGTTCGAGCTCAACAACGAGGGGGGACGTCGCTTCCGCAGTGAGACCGGCAAGCACGTCGGCGACTACATGGCCATCGTCCTGGACGACAAGGTCATGGGGCGTCCACCGGTCATCCAGAGCGCCATCGGTACGCGCGGCCAGATCACCATGGGTGGCCGCGACCTGCAGGACGCGCAGGACCTTGCGCTGGTGCTGCGCGCTGGTTCGCTCCCGGTACCGCTCAAGATTGCCGAGGTGCGTCAGATCGGTGCGTCGTTAGGTCAGGACTCGATCTCCAAGGGCGGGCTGGCGATGGTCATCGCGGTCGGGCTCGTGATCGCGATCATGATCGGCTACTACCGCTTCTCCGGGATGCTCGCCGTCGCGGCGCTCGTCCTGTACGTCATCTTCACCATGGCGATCCTGGCCGGCTTCGGCGCGGTCCTCACGCTGCCTGGGCTCGCGGGCCTCGTCCTCACCGTCGGCATCGCGGTCGACGCGAACGTGCTGATCTTCGAGCGCATCCGTGAGGAGCTCGATCGCGGCAAGACGGTGCGCACCTCCATCGACGAGGGCTTCAAGCACGCCTGGAGCGCCATTCTCGACACGTCGGTCACGACGATCCTCGGCGGTGCAGTGCTCTACCAGTACGGCACCGGCCCGGTCAAGGGCTTCGCCGTCACCCTTATCGCCGGGATCACGGCTTCGCTCTTCTGCGCGGTGTTTGTCACGAAGACGTTCTACCTGATCTGGCTTGCCCGTTCCAAGAACGTCCAGACGCTGAGCATCTGATGATTCGCATCTTTCACAACACCAGCTTCGACTTCATCAAGTGGTGGCGTCAGGCCGCCATCGCCACGATCGCCTTCATGGTGCTCGGCCTCGCGTCGTTCGCATGGAGCGGAGGGGTGAACTACAGCATCGAGTTCACCGGCGGCACCCTGGTGCAGCTCGAGTTCACCCAGCCTCCGAACGTCGCCGAGCTCCGCTCCGCGATCGACGCCGTCGCCCCCGGATCCGAGATCACGCAGTACGGCACCAATCTCGAATACACGGTGCGCGCACGTGAAGAGCGGACCGAGGCCGAGGCGACGACCTCTGCCACCGAAGGGGTCGCGAAGAGCATCCGGGGGGCCCTCGATGCCAAGTACACGGCGACGGGCTACACCGTCAAGCGCGTGGAGTCGGTCGGCCCCAAGGTGGGCAGCGAGCTGCGGCGCGGCGCCATGATCGCCATGGCACTCGTTTCTCTGGTCACGCTGCTCTACCTCGCCTTCCGCTTCGAGTGGCGTTTCGGCGCGGCGGCCGTGCTGTCCACCGCGCACGACGTGCTCGTCACCTTCGCGTTCATCAAACTGTTCCAGATCGAGGTGTCGCTGGTCGTTGTCGGCGCCATCCTCACCCTGCTCGGCTATTCGGGGAACGACACGATCATCATCTTCGATCGCGTCCGTGAGAACCTGAAGAAGTCGCGCAAGGAACCGCTGTACGACACGCTCAACCGCTCGATCAACGAAACGCTGCCGCGGTCGATCCTGACGCACACCACGACGCTCGGCGCCACGCTGGCACTGCTGTTGTTCGCCGGTGAGGTGCTGCGCCCGTTCGCATGGGTCATGACCTTCGGCGTCTTCGTGGCGACCTTCTCGTCGATCTACGTGGCCGGACCGCTCCTGCTCTGGATCGAACGCAAGTTCCCGCGTGCGGTCACCGACAAGGCGCACGCCTCGGCGGCACAGGTCAAGGCAGAGTCCAAGGTCGAGGGCAAGCCCGAACGCCCGTCGCGCCCCGCCAGCCGGCCTACGCAACGCCCGGCCACCCGATAGCAGCCGACCGACCGCCGCGAGCCTCCATGCTCGCGGCGGTTCTTCGTTCGAGCCATGGCGCGATTCATCGACAGTCACGTCCATCTCGCCGACCCCGCCTTCGATGACGATCGCGACGACGTCATCGCGCGGGCACGCGTCACCGGCGCGTGCGCCCTCGTCTGCATCGGCGAATCGTTAGGTGCCGCCGAGCGCGCGGAACGCATCGCGGCCGCGCATCCGGGCTTCGTGTACTTCACGGCTGGCGTGCATCCGCATGATGCGGCCGCCTTTGATCCCCTCGCGGACCCGCCGCGTATCAAGGAGTTCATCGCGCGGGGCGCCGTCGCGGTGGGGGAGTGCGGACTCGATTACCACTACGATCACTCGCCTCGGGAGCTGCAGCGGCGCGCCTTCGCGCGGCAACTCGCTATCGCTGGTGAGACGGGACGCCCGGTTGTCGTCCACACGCGTGAAGCCGTCGACGACACCATGGCCATGGTGCGCGAGGCAGGGAGTGCCGGAATTTCCGGGGTGCTGCACTGCTTTGGCGGCCCGGCGACCCTGGCTGAGGTGGCGCTCGACGCCGGGTGGTACCTCTCGTTCAGCGGCGTCGTCACGTTCAAGAAGTGGAACGACGACGCCTTGCTGCGCATGGCGCCCGACGCCCGCGTACTGGTGGAGACCGATGCTCCCTATCTTGCCCCGGTGCCCCATCGCGGCAAGCGCAACGAGCCAGCGTATGCCTCGCTGACGCTGGCTCGCGTCGCTGAGGCGCGCGGAGTGAGCGCCGAGGCGCTCGGCGACATCGTGAGCGCCAACGCAGTTCGCTTCTTCGGTCTGGCGAGCGCGAGCGACACGCCGTAGAATCGCGGCGCGAGCGAGCCGTCGCTCACTTCGCGTCGCACACGTCGCACACGTCGAAGCGCGCGTGACGCCGCCGGCAGCGGCCGGCACCTTCGACATCAGGACAGTTGGACCGCGCACACCGCACCAGCTGTCACCCGAATCCCGTCTCCTGACTACGCTCGCATGACTGCGATTCCCACCGACATCGAGATCGCCCAAGGAGCCACGCTTCGTCCCATTGTCGACGTGGCGGCCGAACTCGACCTCACCCCCGACGATCTCGACCTCTACGGCAAGTACAAGGCGAAGATCCCGCTCGCCATCGCCGAACGACCGGCACGCGGACGGCTCGTCATCGTCACGGCGATCAACCCCACCGCTGCGGGCGAGGGGAAGACGACGACGTCGGTGGGGCTCGCGCAGGCGTTTCGGAGACTCGGCAAGCGCACCGCGCTGTGCATTCGCGAGCCCAGTCTCGGGCCGGTTTTCGGGGTGAAGGGAGGGGCGGCCGGCGGCGGCTATGCGCAGGTGCTGCCGATGGAGGACATCAACCTCCACTTCACCGGCGATTTCCACGCGATCTCGTCGGCGCACGCGCTGCTGTCGGCCATGCTCGACAACCACCTGCAGCAGGGGAACGCCCTCAACATCGACCCGCGCCGCATCACCTGGCCGCGCACGATCGACATGAACGACCGGGCGCTGCGACGTGCCGTCATCGGGCTCGGCGGTCCGGCGGAGGGGGTCGTGCGCGAGGAACGCTGGGTCATCATCCCCGCCAGCGAGATCATGGCAATCGTGGCGCTCTCCACGTCGTTTGCCGACCTCGAAGCCAGACTGGCGCGCATCATCGTGGCGTCAACCGCTGGCGCCGACCGCAAGCCCGTGCGTGCGGGCGACCTCAAGGCGTCGGGCGCCATGGCGATGCTGCTCAAGGATGCCATCCGACCGAACCTGGTGCAGACGCTCGAAGGCGGTCCTGCCTTCGTGCATGCGGGGCCATTCGGCAACATCGCCCACGGCTGCAATTCGATCCTCGCGACGCGCGCCGGGCTGGCGTTAGGCGACATCGTCGTCACCGAGGCGGGCTTCGGGTCCGACCTCGGTGCGGAGAAGTTCTTCGACATCAAGTGCCGCATGGGGGGGCTCAATCCCGAGGCCGCGGTACTCGTCGCCACCATCCGCGCGCTCAAGATGAATGGTGGCGCCGACAAGAAGGACCTGGCCCGCGAGGACCTCGGCGCGCTGGAGCGTGGCCTGCCCAACCTCGAGCATCACATCGCCAACGTGCAGCAGTTCGGCCTTCCGGTGGTGGTGGCGGTGAACCGCTTCGGGACGGACAGCGATGCCGAACTGGCGCTGGTCACCGAGTGCGCGCGCCGCGCCGGGGTGCGCGTCGCGCTCAACGAGGTCTTCGCGAAGGGGGGGGAAGGGGGAATCGCCCTCGCCCATGAGGTGCTCGCGATGCTCGAGGAGGGGAAGGCTCGCTTCGCTCCGATCTATGACGCGTCGCGCCCGATTCGCGAGAAGATCGAAACCGTCGCGCGTCGCGTGTACGGCGCCGAGGGAGTCGACTACTCGGCCAAGGCCGAGCGATCGATCGACTATCTCCAGTCGATCGGGATGGGCGAGACTCCCATCTGCATGGCCAAGACGCAATACTCCCTGACGGACGACGCAACGAAGCTGGGACGTCCGACGGGATTTCGCATTACGGTCAACGAGGTCTATCCTGCCGCCGGCGCCGGTTTTGTCGTGGCGCAGTGCGGAGACATCATGACGATGCCCGGCCTGCCGAAGGCCCCGGCGGCCGAACGTATGGCCGTTGGCCCTGACGGCGCTATCGCCGGGCTGTTCTAAACGGGAGGAACCAGAGGTGAGCGTGAACTATCTCCACACCGACAACGCCCCGGCCGCCATCGGCCCGTACTCGCAGGCGACGATCGCCGGCGGCTTCCTCTTCACCGCTGGGCAGATCCCGCTCGATCCGGTGACGATGAAGGTGATCGACGGTGACGTCGTCGCGCAGGCCGAACGGGTCCTCGCCAACCTGTCCGCCGTCCTGACCCAGGCCGGGTGTGGCTGGAGCGACGTGGTGCGCACGACCGTCTTCCTGCACGACATGGCCGACTTCCCGCGGGTGAACGAGGTCTACGCGAAGGCGTTAGGCGACGCGCGGCCCGCGCGCTCCACCGTACAGGTCTCCGCGCTCCCGCGCGGCGTGCTGATCGAGATCGACGCCATCGCCAAGGTGGAGTGAGCACTTCCTCCTGTCGCCGCGTCCGATGACCGACGATCGCGCCCGGATCTTCCGCCTGACGCACTTCGCCCGCTGCGCGGGTTGAGCCGCCAAGATGGGTCCGGGTGACCTCAGGCAAGCGTTGGCGGCGCTGACACCGGGTACCGACGCCCGACTCCTCATTGGTCACGAGACCTTTGATGATGCGGGGATCTTCCGGCTGTCCGACGACCTCGCACTCGTGCAGACCGTCGACTTCTTCGCACCCATCGTCGACGATCCGTACGACTTCGGACAGGTGGCGGCGGCGAATGCGCTGTCCGACGTCTATGCCATGGGTGGAGAACCGCTCACCGCGCTGTCGATCGTTGGATTTCCCACCGGCAAGCTGCCGTTGGAGGTCCTCTCGCAGATCCTGCGTGGTGCGCAGGACAAGGTGCACGAAGCGGGGGCCTCGCTCGTGGGCGGGCACACGGTTACCGACGACGAGGTCAAGTTTGGCCTCTCTGTGACCGGGCGTGTGCATCCCGATCGGATCCTCAGCAACGCGAACGCGCGGGTCGGCGATCGACTCGTGCTCACCAAGCCGATCGGGACCGGCCTGGTGGCCACGGCAGTCAAGCGGGGGAGCGCCACGGCCGGGCACGAGGCCGTGATGGTCGCGTCGATGAAACGCCTCAATCGCCTTGCATCCGAAGCGGCACAGCCCTGCGGTGCGCGCTGCGCGACCGACATCACCGGTTTCGGACTGCTGGGGCATGCCGCGCATCTCGCCCGCGCGAGCGCGGTCACGTTGCGGCTGGATGTCGCGGCGGTCCCCGTGCTCCCCGGTGCGCGCGAGGCGTGGGCGGCCGGGCTCCGGACCGGTGGTGCGGAGCGCAACGATGCCTTCCTCGACGCCGACGTGCACTGGGGCAGCGTCACCGCCGAGCAGCGCGCCCTGCTCGTCGATCCGCAGACGTCAGGTGGGCTCCTGGTGGCGGTCCCGGCCGACCGAGTGGCGGACTATCTTTCGCGCGTCGAAGGAAGCGTCATCGTGGGCGACGTGCTCCCGCGTGGGGAACACCTCATCACCCTCACGGGGTAGTATCGCGGGGGCCTGTCGCGCCTCGTCGACCTCACGTTGCGATCGGATCGAGGGGGGCGGATGGGGCCTGGTGGCTTCCGTCGTCTTCAAAACGGCTGTGACCTGACTGCGTCGGGTTTGGTGGGTTCGATTCCCACACGCTCCCGCCAACTCTTCTCGTGTGGGCTTCGCCTTGGTGCTGTCGCGCGTCCTCGCTTCTCCCGCTCTCGGTCTCGGTCGCGTGAATCGACACGGCCGCCGCCATGCAGGCATCGGACGCCCGTGTTCGGGACCGAGCAGCGCCGTCCGCCACGTGAGCGCGGTGGCGCTCCTGATGATGCTCGGGCTCGTTCCGTCGGTGGCCGAGACGCAGCAGGCCGATTCGGCGCGCGCCGGCGTGCGGCAGCGCCCGGATAGCGCCCGTCCCGCCGTGCCACCGCAGCCGACCGCCGCACGGCGACGCGCGCCGACGGTGCGCGATTCGCTGGCCGCCCCCGTCTCGCCCGGCAAGGCGTTCCTGCTCTCCCTCGCGCTCCCGGGGCTTGGCCAGTCACGCCTCAATCGCCCCACCGCGGGCGGCGTCTACTTCGCCACCGAAGCGGTCTGGCTCGCCATGCTCGGGAAGTCGGCCCACGATCTGCGCGTCGCCAAGGCGCATGCGCAGGATGTCATCGTGAACGAGTATTCGGTCGATCCAACCACCGGCGCGCCGCTCATCGTGAACGGCAAGTACGTCCCCAAGGACACGCTCCGCAGCAAGTACGCGGAGCCGGTGGGGGGCACCAGCGGCGCGGGGACGTCGCAGCAACAGCGCAGCCGCGTGAAGGCGCGTCGCCTCCACTTCGAGGATTGGATCGCGATGCTCGCCTTCAATCACCTCTTCTCGGCGGCCGACGCGTTCGTCTCCTCGCAGCTGTGGGACCTTCCCGCGCAGGTGGAAATGCGCGCGCTGCCCCGGGGCACGGGAATCGGCCTGACGATCCCGTTTCGTTAGGTCGATAGGAGCGCGTCGGCCGTTAGGCGCGGCGCGGTTCCCGGCGCAGCAGGTCCGACGACGGTCCGCTCAGCGAGATCCGGAACCGCCGAAGCTCCACACCGTCGTCGGTGATCCGCAGGAAAGTCGAGTCGCCCAGCCAGGTCCCGGCGTTGGCGTACACGCCACCCGATGCGGCCCGCTCGACCTCCGGCACGTGCGAATGTCCGAACACCAGCAGCTGCAGCCCCGGCTCCTGCTCCAGGTCCCGCATCGCCACCTTGTGCAGCCCGCTCCCCCCGTCCTTGGCGCGGTAGGTGCGGCTCGCGTGTGACGAGCCTAACGCGATACGCGCGGCAAGGTCGGGATGCAACCAGCGGAAGGCGCGGATCGCCAGGCCATTGCGCAACACGACGCGCAGCGCGCGGTACCTTCGGTCTTCGACGTCCCGCAGGCCGTCGCCGTGATCGATGCGCGTCACCCAGCCGGCGATCTCCCCGCGCCACGTGCCCAGCACGTACTGCACCCCCACGTCGTGCCGGAGCACCTCGCCCCCCCAGCAGTCGTGGTTCCCGGCGACCCACACGATCTCGACCCCGTCGTCGGCCAGGTCGGCCAAGGCGGCGAGTACGCGGTAACCGGCGCGGGGGATCACCCGCTTCCACTCGAACCAGAAGTCGAACAGGTCACCGTTGATGACCAGCGACTTGGCGTCCCGGCGAATGTCGCGCAGGAAGGCCAGGAGCAGCCGCTCGGCGTCGCGGTCGGCGACGCCGAGGTGGGCGTCCGAAATGACGTAGCACGGAGATGGGAGCACGCGCCGAGTATAGGCGGGTGTCGCTCCCTTTACAAAGGCTGGCGGAGCACGCATCTTCGCGCCGACTGCGACACCCAGAAGGGGGACGGATGGCACAAAGCGCGCTCGGACTCATCGAGACCAAGGGTCTCGTCGGGGCGATTGAAGCAGCCGATGCGATGGTGAAGGCCGCCAACGTGCGCCTCATCGGCAAGGAGAAGGTCGGCGGTGGATACGTCACCGTCTTCGTGCGGGGCGACGTCGGCGCCGTGAAGGCCGCCACCGACGCGGGCGCCGCCGCGGCAGAGCGCGTCGGCGAACTGGTCTCGGTGCACGTCATTCCGCGTCCCCACGCCGAACTCGAACTGATCCTCCCCCAGGGAGCGCTGGGTGACGCCGGCTGAACGCGGCTGGTCCCTTGATGCGCTCGGTCTCGTCGAGACGCGTGGTCTGGTAGGGGCCCTCGAGGCGGCAGATGCCGGAACCAAGGCGGCCGACGTACGGCTGCTCGGTACCGAACGCGCCGACGCCGGACTCGTCGTCGTGAAGTTCCTGGGCGAGGTCGCCGCAGTGAAGGCCGCGGTCGACGCTGCCGCCGCCGCCGCCCAGCGCGTGGGACAGTTGGTCGCCGTTCACGTCATTCCGCGCCCGCACGAAGACCTCGGCGTCGTCGCCGAGGACGACGAGGGGAGCGATGCTCCCCTTACGCGCGAACGGCTCGATCGGGAGCACCTCGAGCAGCTCAAGGTGGTCGAGCTGCGTTCGCTCGCGCGACGGTTGGACACCTTCCCGCTCAAGGGGCGCGACGTCGCGCGCGCCGGCCGCGATGAACTGCTCGCCGCCTTCCGCGCTCTGAACAACGCCTGAGCGCTCGGCTCCCATGGACGCCGACCTGCGCAGCATCCAGGAAGCGCGCGACCTCGTTGCCCGGGCAGCGCAGGCGCAACGTGCCTTCGCAACGGCCTCGCAGGAGCAGGTCGATCGCGTCGTCGGTGCGATGGCCGCCGCCGCGTCGCGCGCCGCCGAACCGCTCGCACGTCTGGCCGTCGACGAAACGCGCATGGGCGTCTACGAGCACAAGGTCATCAAGAACCGCTTCGCGTCGGATCTCCTTCTCGAGTACATCCTCCCGATGCGCACCGTCGGGGTGCTGCGAGAGGACCCCGTACGCCGCGTGCGCGAACTGGCCGTCCCCATGGGTGTCGTCGGGGCCATCGTGCCCACGACCAATCCGACGTCGACCGCCATCTACAAGGCGCTGATCTCGGTCAAGGCGCGCAACGCGATCGTGATGTCGCCGCACCCGCGCGCCGTTCGGTGTACCGTCGAGGCGGGGCGTCTTCTCGAGGAGGCGGCGTGCTCCGCAGGCGCACCGCCAGGGCTCGTGAACGTCATGACGACGCCGTCGCTCGAGGGGACCAACGCTCTCATGCGCCACCGCG
This sequence comes from Gemmatimonadota bacterium, assembly GCA_016719105.1. Lineage (NCBI taxonomy): Bacteria > Pseudomonadati > Gemmatimonadota > Gemmatimonadota bacterium. The sequence continues at coordinate 303,946 of JADKAQ010000003.1, forward strand.
ACACCGCGGTCCTCCTTGCGACCGGTGGCTCGGACATGGTCAAGGCCGTCTACACCGCCGGCAAGCCCGCCTACGGCGTCGGTCCTGGCAATGTGCCGTCCATCATCGAGCGCACCGCCGATCTCGCCAAGGCCGTGGCCGACGTCGTTGACGGCAAGACGTTCGATGCCGGCGTGCTCTGCTCGTCGGAGAACTCGGTGGTGGTCGACGCCCCGGTCGCCGCGCGTGTGCGTGCGCTCTTCGTGGCCGAACGCGCCCACTTCTGCAGCGCCGGCGAGAAGCAGGCGCTCGAGCGATTCATGATCCCGCCCACGGGGAAGGGGATCAATCCCGACGTCGTGGGGCAGTCGCCCGTGGAGATCGCCCGGCGTGCCGGCTTCGAGGTGCCAGCGCACACAAAGCTCCTCATCGTCGAGCTCGCGCGCGTGGGACGGGAAGATCCGCTGTCTCGCGAGAAGCTCTGCCCGGTCCTCGGCTTCTTCGTGGAGGATGGGTGGGAGCGATGCTGCGAGCGCGCCATCGAGCTGCTGCGATACGGCGGCATCGGGCATTCGTTAGGCATCCACTCGCAGGATCGCACCGTCATCGAGCGATTCTTCCAGGAGAAGCCGGCCTACCGCATCATCGTGAACTCCAACACCGCCATCGGTGCCGTGGGCTACACGACGGGATTCGCCCCGGCGTTGACCTTGGGGCCCGGCTCGTGGGGTGGCAGCATCACGTCGGACAACATCACGCCCATGCACCTCCTCAACATCAAGCGCATGGGTGAGGAACTGCGCCCCTACCGCGACCCCCTCCGGGATCGCGATCGTCCGGCCAGCGCGTCCGCGCTTTCGCCGCTCCCGTCGCCGGCACGGGCGTCGGCCGTCGAGAGCTCGACGCGAGCCGCGGCCTTGGACGTCTCGCGCATCGTCGACGACTTCATGGCCACCTTCCGCGCCGGACGCGCATGACGCCTGACGAGCGCGAACGCCTCGCGGCCCTCATCGCCGCCGAGATCGAGCGATCGGTCGCGCCGGCGACACCAACAAACGCGGGTGCCACCTGGCTGCCGATTCCCGTGCGCCCCGAACCACCGCCGCCCGCGGGCGCCCCGCCTGACTGGAGCGGCGCGGCGCAGTCGTTAGGTGACCTCGCCCCGGTGCGACACCCCGTCCCATCGGCGCATCGCGCCGACGCGGCGGAGGCGACGGCGGCTGTACGAGCCGCCGCCGCGGGGCACGGGACGCGCCGGTCGGGGCGATCGGCCCCCTCGGCGACAACGCCACACAGGGAGGGCGGGGGACCACGCAGCGCGGCCACTCGACGACATCGCGCGGGACCGATCGACGTCCCCGTCGGGGTGTCGCGCCGCCACGTGCACCTGTCGGAAGCGCACGTGCGGGCGCTCTTCGGCGTCCCGACGCTCGAGGTCCTGCGTACGATCCGGCAGCCGGGACAGTTCGCGGCCCGGCAGCAGGTCGTGGTGGTGGGGCCCAAGGGACGTCTCGACGACGTCCGTGTCGTCGGTCCGGCGCGAGGCGAGACGCAGGTGGAACTCGCGCGAAGCGACGCCGCGCGGCTCGGGATCGATCCGCCGCTGGCGGCCAGTGGGTCCTTGGAAAAATCGTTAGGCGGCGTGACCCTGGTCGGCCCCCATGGCCGAGTCGAGCTGGCGCGCGGCGTGATCATCGCGGCTCGCCACCTGCATCTGGCCCCCGCCGATGCAGCGCGATGGGGAATGCAGGACGGTGACCGGCTGGAGATCCGTTGCGGAAGCGGGGCGCGCGCTGTCACCTGGCACGACGTCCTCGTGCGCGCCGGCGAGGCGCACGCCACCGAGTTCCACCTGGACGACGATGAGGCGCACGCCGCTGGCGTGGACAACGGCTGTACGGCTCGCATCGTCGGCTGGCAGGAGGCGCGTTCGGTTCGGCGCATCCTCGTGACCGAGCGCGAGCTGGTCGCGCGCGTACGACGCGGTGAGCCGATCCCGCACGATGCGCTCTTCACTCCCGGGGCGCGCGACCGCGCGCGCGCGCTGGGTCTCGACCTCCCATGACGACGACGCGACCGCACTTCGACGTCGAGTTTCGCGTGCGCTACGCCGAAACCGACCAGATGGGAGTGGTGTATCACTCCGAGTATCTCGTCTGGTGCGAGGTGGGTCGCACGGAGTACATCCGCGCGCTCGGCCTCCCCTATGCCGAGATGGAACGGCGCGGGGCGCTGTTGGCCGTCGCCGATGCCTCGCTGCGCTACCACGGATCCGCGCGGTACGACGACATGATTCGCGTCGAGACCACGGTGACGGAGGTTCGGTCGCGCGCCGTCGTCTTCGAATACCTCATCCGACACTTGCCCTCCGGCACTCGACTTGTGACCGCTCGCACCATGCTGGTCTCCCTCGATCGCAACGCTCGTCCGGCCCCCCTTCCGGCCGAGGTGCGCGAGTTGCTCGAGCGAGCGATGCGCAGCGGCGTCTGATGGTCAGGGCGGCGGCGTCCAGGACGGGCGATGCGATCCGGCGGCGCCTCACCGTGCTCCTCGCACTCGCCGCGGTGTCGGTCGGCTGTGCGCCGAGGGCGCGCCCCCTGACCGGGATCCCCTTTCCACAGCGACTGCCCGAGACCACGCTCCCCCCGGGGCACACACGCCTCGTCTTCCGCTGGGAATACGGCGATCCGATCTTCTCCGCGCGGGGTGAGGGGGTCGCGCGGATCGCCCCGCCCGACTCGGTTCGTCTCGACTTCTTCGCCGATGGGAACCTCGGCGGTGGCTTCGCCATCTTGATCGGCGATCGCCTCACCACCCCGGCAAACGACGAGGCCGTGCGCTATCTTCCTCCCGTCCCGCTTCTCTGGGCAGCGCTCGGTCGATTGCGGGTCGTTGGCGTCGACACCGTGGCTCTCGTCGCCGGCGACACGTTGCGCGCCGACATCGGGCGCTCACCTGTTTGGCGCGCGGCCTTCAGCGGGACGTCGCTTGTCTCGCTGCAGCGGCTCGACGGCAATCGCCTGCGTGAGGCGGTGCAACGCGACTCGGCCGTGATCAGCTATCGAAACTTCGGCTCCCGCCGACGCCTCACGCTCACCCTCCTTCGACGTCTCGTCGATCCGCCGTTCGATGAAGCGATCTGGCATCGTTAGCCTCCTGCTCGCCCTCACCCTCGGGCTCAATGGGTGCCTCTACTCCCTCTCCGGCGGGGGAGGGCTCCCCAAGCACGTGCGCACGGTGGCCGTCATCCCGTTCGAGAACGAGACGGCCAACCCGGAACTGACCGGCGAGCTGCATCAGGAGCTGCGCAAGGCCATGAGCGATCGACTGGGCCTTCGCGACGCGGTCGAGTCGAAAGCCAACGCCATCGTGCAGGGGAAGATCACGACCTTCGAGGCCGACGTGCCGGTCTCGTTCTCCGCCGACCCCACGCGCGCGACTTCGGCACGCCGGCGGTTGCAGCTGCGCGTCGACGTCAAGATCGTCGACCAGACCACCGGCCGGATTCTCTACGAGCGCACGGGCGTCAGCGCAGAGGGCGAGTACGCCGAGCGTGAGGAGGCCGCCGGGCGCAAGCAAGCCATCCAGCGCATCGTGAACGAGATCATCGAGGGAGCGCAGTCGCAGTGGTGAGCGCGCGCCGTGGGGCGGGGAAGCTTGGGTGCCTCTTCTCGCTGCTCATCGCGGTGACGGTGGCCTACTTTGCGGTCAACATCGGCGAAGTCTACTGGCACTTCTACCAGTTCGAGGACGCCATGCAGCAGCAGGTCCGCTTCGCCGCGTCGCGGACCAACGACACCATCGTGCGGCACCTCCGAGCGAAGGCCGATTCACTCGGACTCCCGGAGGACGCCGGGCGGGTGCGCGTGCGTCGCGGGCGGCGCGAGATCACGATCTGGGCGGAGTATACCGAACACGTTGAACTCCCCCTGTTCGTTCGGGAACTCCACTTCACGCCGCGAGCCGACGGCGCACTGTGAGTGATTTCGACCCTACCCGCCGGATCCTCACCACGGCGCAGGCGCAGGAGTGGCGCGCCGCCCCCCGGTCGTGTCGCCTTCACCAACGGCGTCTTCGACCTCCTGCACCCCGGGCACGTCGACGTGCTGCGCGCGGCGCGGGAGCAGGGGGATGCGTTGATCGTTGGGCTCAATAGTGACGCCTCCGTCCGACGACTCAAGGGGCCTGAGCGACCCGTGCGTACCGAGGCCGAGCGTGCCTATGTACTCGCCGCCCTGCGTTGCGTGGATGTCGTCACCGTCTTCGACGAGGACACGCCGCTCGAACTCGTACGCGCCATCCTCCCTGACGTCATTGTGAAGGGGGGCGACTATACCGAAGACACGGTCGTCGGCGCGCGCGAGGTTCGCGCACGCGGTGGCGACGTCGTCATCGTCCCGCTGACTCCTGGCCAGTCCACGACTTCCATCATCGAGAAACTGCGTGCCCAACGACACTCCGCCCCGACGTGACCGTGCGGCGAGCGCCCTGCGCCCCGTCTCCCTCGAGCGCGGCGCCGTGCGCAGCGCCGAAGGCTCCTGCCTCGTCGCCTTCGGCAATACGCGCGTGCTGTGCGCCGTCACGGTCGAGGATTCCGTCCCCGGGTGGCGGAAGGGGAGCGGGCAGGGGTGGATGACCGCTGAATACGCGATGCTCCCGCGTGCCACGAATACCAGGACGCCGCGCGAGCGCGCGCAGCTCGGAGGGCGCACGCAGGAAATCCAGCGACTCATCGGGCGGAGCATCCGCGCCATGATCGACGACTTCTCGTTCGGCGAGTTCACGCTGCGCGTCGATTGCGACGTCCTCGATGCCGATGGCGGAACGCGCACGGCCGCGATCACCGGGGCGAGCGTGGCGGCGATGGACGCGTTCGGATGGATGGTCGAGACTGGGCGCATCAAGGCGTCGCCGGTTCGGCGCCGTGTTGCGGCGGTGAGCGTGGGCCTGATCGCCGGCGAGCCGCGCCTCGACCTGGAATACGTCGAGGACGTCCGGGCCGACGTCGACATGAACGTCGTGATGACGAGCGAGGGCCGCTTCGTGGAGGTGCAGGGCACCGGCGAACATGCCGCCTTCGATCGGGCGGAACTGGATCTGCTGGTCTCGCTGGCGGCCGACGGCATTCGCCAGTTGGATGCGTTGCAGCTCTCGGTGTTGGCGGCGCCGAAGGCGTGACCCGCCTGTTGGTGGCGACGCGCAGCCTGGGCAAACTGCGCGAACTGCTCCCGATGCTCCGGGCCGCCGGGTATACGCCGATCGACCTCGAGACCGCCGGGATCGCCGAGGCCCCCGTTGAGGACGCCATTGAGGCCCATGACACGTTCGAGGCCAACGCCCTCGCGAAGGCCCGTCACTTTCACGCGATCAGTGGCCTCCCGACGTTGGCCGATGATTCGGGATTGTGCGTGGATGCGTTAGGCGGTCGCCCAGGCGTGCGGAGCAAGCGGTGGTCCGGGCGCTCGGACCTGTCCGGGCAGCCGCTCGATGATGCGAACAACACGATGCTGCAGGAGGCGCTGACGCCGGGGCTTGCGCGCGGGGCCGGATATGTCTGTGCGGCGGCGTTCGTGGATGGGGAGGGGGAGTTGGTGCGTCGAGGGGAGACGCGTGGCGAGATCGTGCACGTCGCGCAGGGGAGCGGTGGCTTCGGGTACGATCCGTTCTTTCGGTCCGACGAGCTGGGGCGCACCTTTGCGGAGGTGTCTCGAGAGGAGAAGGCGACGGTGAGCCATCGCGCGCGCGCGGTGCGGGGAATTCTCGAGGCACTGGAGTCCAGACGTTGACATTGGGCCGCGCTCGGCTACAATTCCGTCTCCCCAGCGGGGCGTAGCGTAGCCCGGTATCGCGCCTGCTTTGGGAGCAGGAGGTCGCCGGTTCGAATCCGGCCGCCCCGACTTTCGCAGGGTAACCGACCGACTGTGGTCGGTCGAAGCGCCAGTAGCTCAGTTGGATAGAGCGGCAGCCTTCTAAGCTGTAGGTCGGGGGTTCGATTCCCTCCTGGCGCACCAGTTGTGCGATCCGTTTGTCGCTCCGTTAGCTCAATTGGCAGAGCAAGCGACTCTTAATCGCTAGGTTGATGGTTCAAGTCCATCACGGAGCATGACGAAGGCGGGCTGCCCAAACGGGTGGCCCGTTTTCTTTGGGGGTGTGGTGAGTGTGGTAGCGTCGAAGAGCTGTGCGCTCCCACTTGCGTGAGAGGAAGCAAGCGTGTATTAATTCTGTCTCCCCCGGAAACAGCCTACCCAAACGGGTGGGGATGCGGATGGGAGGGGAAGATAGGGAAGGGCCTTGACGAAGCGAGCACGACGAGGTACTCTTCAAGGCTGTCGCAAACGCGACAACGAAATGCTGATTGAAAATCGAGTTGAGCGTGAAGTGTGCGAGGCGGACTCGTTGATCCGAAGCTCTTCAGGGCTTCGGTGAGAGTTTACTGAAGTACATAACGTGATTCGGACGGTTGCTGCGCTTCGGCGCGGCAATGCGAATGATAGAGCTATCGAATTGAATTCTCTTGGAGAGTTTGATCCTGGCTCAGGACGAACGCTGGCGGCGTGCTTAACACATGCAAGTCACGGGGGGCCCGCAAGGGTCAACCGGCGAACGGGTGCGTAACACGTGAGCGACCTGCCCAATTGCGGGGGATAGCCGGCCCAACGGCCGGGTAATACCGCATACGCTTCCCTGGGGGCATTCTTGGGGAAGGAAACCTGCAGGGCGATTGGAGGCTCGCGGCCTATCAGCTAGTTGGCGAGGTAACGGCTCACCAAGGCGATGACGGGTAGCTGGTCTGAGAGGATGGCCAGCCACATTGGGACTGAGAGACGGCCCAGACTCCTACGGGAGGCAGCAGTGGGGAATCTTGCGCAATGGCCGAAAGGCTGACGCAGCGACGCCGCGTGGAGGATGACGCCCTTCGGGGGTGTAAACTCCTGTTGCCCGGGACGAATGCCTGTTTTGACAGGAGTGACGGTACCGGGTGAGGAAGCACCGGCTAACTCTGTGCCAGCAGCCGCGGTAATACAGAGGGTGCGAGCGTTGTCCGGAATCACTGGGCGTAAAGGGCGCGTAGGCGGTCGGGTAAGCGTGTGGTGAAAGTCCGGGGCTCAACCCCGGATCGGCCATGCGAACTGCCCGGCTGGAGCACGGTAGAGGCACATGGAATTCCGGGTGTGAGCGGTGGAATGCGTAGAGATCCGGGAAGAACACCGGTGGCGAAGGCGGTGTGCTGGGCCGTAGCTGACGCTGAGGAGCGACAGCGTGGGGAGCAAACAGGATTAGATACCCTGGTAGTCCACGCCGTAAACGATGGGCACTAGGTCCTTGGAAGCGACCCCGTGAGGGCCAGCGCTAACGCATTAAGTATCCCGCCTGGGGAGTACGGCCGCAAGGCTGAAACTCAAAGGAATTGACGGGGGCCCGCACAAGCGGTGGAGCATGTGGTTTAATTCGACGCAACGCGAAGAACCTTACCCAGGCTTGACTATGGCCGGGAAAGCCAGGGGAAACCTTGGCCCCTCTTCGGAGTCCGGTCACAGGTGCTGCATGGCTGTCGTCAGCTCGTGTCGTGAGATGTTGGGTTAAGTCCCGCAACGAGCGCAACCCTTGTCACTAGTTACCAGCGGGTAAAGCCAGGCACTCTAGTAAGACTGCCGGTGCCAAACCGGAGGAAGGTGGGGACGACGTCAAGTCATCATGGTCCTTACGTCTAGGGCTACACGCGCTACAATGGGCGGGACAACGGGTTGCGAAGCCGCAAGGTGGAGCCAATCCCACAAACCCGTCCTCAGTTCGGATTGTCGTCTGCAACTCGACGGCATGAAGCTGGAATCGCTAGTAATCGCGGATCAGCTACGCCGCGGTGAATACGTTCCCGGGCCTTGTACACACCGCCCGTCACGCCATGGAAGCGGCGAGTGCCCGAAGTCCGTGCCGGAACCCTCACGGGACCAAGCGGCCGAAGGCAAGCGTCGTGACTGGGGCGAAGTCGTAACAAAGGTAGCCGTAGGGAACCTGCGGCTGGATCACCTCCTCTTAACGGAGCCTCACGAGTAGACCCAGCGCGGCACCGCTCGATCGAACGTCGCTCTCGTAGTCGCACGTCTCGTCACCTTACGCTCAACTCGATTCTCTCATACGCCTGGCGCTCCTGCGCCAGGCTTGCTGATTGACAACGGATGGTTGTGTGATCGTGGGACAAATGCATGGTCCAGCTGCAAAGCTGGTCCATCGGATTTGGATCTCACTAGTGACACAATTCGCATAGCAAGACAGTGAATTGTTTCACTCGTGCATAGTAGATCGCGCGTGCTCTGCTTGACGAAGAATGGGTCAAGCGAGCGAAAGCATGTGGGGGATGCCTGGGCACACAGAGGCGATGAAGGCCGTGGTAAGCTGCGATAAGCTCGGGGGAGTGGCACACACGCGGTGATCCCGAGATGGCCGAATGGGGCAACCCGGCGGACCGTGAGGTCCGTCATCACCGGCAACGGTGAAGCGAACGCTGGGAACTGAAACATCTAAGTACCGGCAGGAAGAGAAATCAAACGAGATGCCCGGAGTAGCGGCGAGCGAAAGGGGCAGAGCCTAAACCGATCTCCTTGTGGGATCGGGGTTGTAGGACCCACGGACGGAGCCAGTTAACGAGTCGAAGTCCCCTGGAACGGGGCGCCGCAGACGGTGACAGCCCGGTAGACGAAGAGCGCTGGCCCAGTGGAGTTCCTGAGTAACGCCCGACTCGTGGAAGCGGGCGTGAAGCTGGGGACCACCCTCCAAGGCTAAAGACTCCTGTGTGACCGATAGTGGACGAGTACCGTGAGGGGACAGGTGAAAAGCACCCTGGGCGGGGAGTGAAAGAGATCCTGAAACCACATGCTTACAAGCGGTAGGAGGCGGGCTGGGGGCAACCCTGGTCACTGCTGACTGCGTGCCTTTTGCATTATGATCCGGCGAGTTACTCCTCAGGAGCGAGGCTAAGCGGCTCAGCCGCGGAGTCGGAGCGAAAGCGAGTCCTGCAACGAGGGCGTCGAGTTCCTGGGGGTAGACCCGAAGCCAGGGCGATCTACCCATGAGCAGGGTGAAGCTGAGGTAACACTTAGTGGAGGCCCGCACCGGTATGGGTTGAAAACCGTTCGGATGACTTGTGGGTAGGGGTGAAAGGCCAATCAAGCCTGGAGATAGCTGGTTCTCCCGAAATCTATTGAGGTAGAGCCTCGAGGCGTGTAAGCAGGGGGTAGAGCGACTGGATGGGCGCGGGCTGGCGAAGCTGGTACCAACCCAACCAAACTCCGAATACCTGTTTTATGGACCTCGGGAGGCAGTCGCTGAGCGATAATGTCCAGCGGCGAGAGGGAAAAGAACCCAGAGCCACAGCTAAGGTCCCAGAGTGGCCGCTGAGTATAGCGAAGGATGTGTCCCTGCCGTGACAACTGGGAGGTTGGCTTAGAAGCAGCCATTCCTTGAAAGAGTGCGTAATAGCTCACCAGTCCAGCGGGGATGCGCCGAGAATGGTCGGGATTAAGCGGCCCAACGAAGCTTGGCCTTCATGCATTGCATGAGGGTAGGGGAGCGTTCCGCGTGCAGTGAAGGGGCGGTGGAAACCAAGCCCTGGAGCGAGCGGAAGTGAGGATGCCGGAATGAGTACGCGCAAACGAGTGAAAACCTCTCGCACCGTAAGCCCAAGGGTTCCTGCGCCATGGCAATCAGCGCAGGGTGAGGCGGGTCTAAGTCGAGGCCCCAGAGGCGTAGACGA